>NZ_BAAARK010000069.1:0-21552 GCF_039532155.1 Streptomyces lunalinharesii | reverse complement strand
GCCGTGACCGGGCTGGCCTCGGGACGAACCGCGACCGAGACCAACTCCGCCATGGCAAGCGCCGCGTAACCGGCCACCAGGCCGCTCAACGCACCCAGCGCCGCATGCACAAGGGTCTTCCGTCGCGTGTTCATGCCCGGGATTCGGAGCTGTCGTGCGCGCGGATTGGTCGGTAGCCGAGGAAGTTTCCGCCCCGCGCAACGAAGGCCGAAGAAGGCGTACAACCGGACTACGGTTCCCTCTAGCGGTCGGCCACTGGCTCTGTGCCCATTGGACAGGTCGGTTTTCCGTGCCCGCCCGGCACGTGCCTGGCCCCCTTGCTATGCCGTGGCGTCGCAGGGGGCCTATGTCTTCACCAGTGCCGCGCCGTAGGTCTCAGCGGTGATTCCAGCATTGATGCGCTGACCGCTTGAGCTCGCCATCGTTTGACGACAGGCGCCCACGATGAGCGATGGCAGTCTCAGGCCGCGCGGAGGCAGAAGGGATGTCCGGCGGGACTGGCGTACACGCGGCTGCCGGTGCTGGTGTCTGAGCTGGGCTCCTCTGTGGGGCGCAGGCGGGTGGCGCCGGCGTCGGTGGCGGCGCGGTCGGCGGTCGCGAGGTCTTCGACGCCGAAGTCGAGGTGCATCTGCTGGGGGGCGCCGTTCGGCCAGCCCGGGGCGGTGTGGCCGGGGGCGGACTGGACGACGATCACGGGCAGGCCGGGGGCCTGGATGAAGTGGTGGGTGGGGGTGGTGGTGGTCGAACCGCCGAGCAGGCGGTGCCAGAAGGAACCTTCCGTCTCGATGTCGGCGGCGTCGATGATCACGGAGGTCAGGGCGAGGGGCATGGTGATGGTCCTGTTCCTGTTCTTGGTGCTGGCTGGTGTTCAGACGGTGGGGAGGATGCCGCCGTCGACGCGGAACTGTGCTCCGGTGAGCCATTTCGCGCGGCTGGAGGCGAGAAAGGCGATCATCTCGGCGACGTCCTCGGGGTCTCCGGGGCGGTCCATGGGGATTTTCAGGTGGTCCACGATCTGGCGGGTGATCTCGTCCGTGGTCACGCCCTGCTGCTCGGCCATGTGCCGCAGGTGGGCGGTGGCGCCGTCGGTGACGACGAAGCCGGGAAGAACGCAGACCACGCGCACTCCGTGTTCGCCGACCTCGGTGGCCAGTTCGCGGCTGTAGGCGTTCAGTGCGGCCTTGGCTGCGGCGTAGGAGGCTTCCGTGCGCTGGGGCAGCTGGCTGGCGATCGAGGAGACGTGCACGACGACGCCGGAGCCCCGCTCGACCATGCCCGGCACCAGGGCCCGGTCCAGGCGCACGGCGCTCAGGAGGTTCATCCCCAGGTCCGCGTGCCAGGACTCGTCCGACCTGCTCAGGGTCGGTGCCGGGGGGCTCGCCGCGCCGGCGTTGTTCACGAGGACGTCCACGCCGCCCATGTGGTCGATGACGCGGCGGCCGAGGTCGGCCACCCCCTCCGGAGTGGAGAGGTCCGCCGGCATGAAGGTGGCGCCGCTGTCCGCGGCGGGCCGACTGCGGGAGGCCGTCAGCACGGTCGCGCCCGCGGCAATGAACCGGCGCACGGTCGCCGCACCCAGGCCCCGACTGCCGCCGGTGACCAGGACCCGTAGGCCCTCCAGCCCCTCATCGGTGCTCGGCATCGGATAGTCCTTCCGTAAGATGAACCTGACTCCGGAAACGATACACATAAACGGAACCGGACTCACCTTATGGAGGTTCCTTGCCGTCACCACGCCCGCTGCGCGCCGACGCGCGCCGCAACCGTGAAGCCCTGCTGTCCGCTGCCCGCGAAGCATTCCTCGCCGGTGACACCGACGCGCACGTGGAAGAGATCGCCCGCAGCGCCGGAGTCGCCGTCGGAACGCTCTACCGGCACTTCGAGACCCGCGAGGCACTGATCGAGGAGGTCTACCGCAAGGAAGTCGACGACCTGTGCGCCGCACCCGAGCAGCTGCTGGAGCACCACGCCCCACAGGAGGCCCTGCGCCGCTTCCTGCTCCTGCTGGTCGACCACGCGGCCGTGGGCAAGGGGATGTCCGTCGCGCTGGAGAGCATCATGGCGAGCGACTCACCGGTCTTCGACGACGCCCGCATCCGCATGGGCGACGCCCTCACCCGCCTCCTCAAGGCCGGATCCGCGGCCGGCACCGTCCGCGGCGACGTCACCGGCCCCACCCTGCTGCGGGCCCTGGGCGGTATCTGCGCCATGCGCGTGAGCGACGGGTGGCTCGACGAAGCCCGCCAGATCACCAACCTCCTCCTCGACGGCCTACGCCACGGCGCCCCTCACGCGACGTGAGCCGAAGGGCGCGCGGCGTGCTACTCCTGCCCGTCATCGTCCTCGTCCAGGTCCGGGGCGTCCGCAAGATCGTCCAGGTAGCCCTCGGCAACTGAAGCACTGGCCTCGGCACTTGGCCACTCCCCTACCGGGGTGGCGGCGGGACCTCCCCACCCACCGCCACCCCCACTCGGCACCGCAGGGCGAAGGAAGGCAACCATGCGCCTTGCCCCACGCCTCACCTAGCTCGCTGAATCGGCTCGCCGGCGCCACCATGTCACTGCCGAGCGATCGGCTCGGCCCGCGTCTGCGGGCGGCCGTCGTGGATCAACGGGCCATCAACGGCATCCGCATCAGGACCGGCGCCGACTCCTCCCGCCTCGCCAACGCCCGAGCACGGGACGACGGTCCGTCCCAGAGGCGGCTGGCGCACCGCCCTTCGGGAGCCGAGCACCGGACGCCCCCATCAGCCTTGGCCTCATGATCCGTCCCATAGGCCCAGACGCTTGAGACGGCGCTGTCGGAGCCGTTCCGAGACGGCCGTGAGACCGAAGACGACAGCCAGAAGCAGTCCGAACAGCACGGCGAAAAAGGGGTCGTCGGGTTCGTCCTCACGCGACAACATCAAGAAGGCGAGCGTGAAGGGCGCAGCCATGCACAGGCCGGCGCCTACCGGGTGTCGGGCCACCCATTTCTGAATCCGGGTCGGACGCCGTTGCCCACCCAGCGCCCGGTCCACAGCCCAGAACGCATTCACCAGAAAACGCCACCAGTCCGCCACAGCGCAAGGATATGTCGAACGAACGACCGCCCCGCGTTCCGCCGTGTTCTCGCCTCGGCCGTCTACGCGCGCCGGTGCCGGGCGGGCCACGGGGCGGCAGAGAGCAGGGCCGGCCGCAGCCTCCAACGTCGTTGTCGCGGTGGCGATTTCGGTGACCGTGAGCGGCACGGCGGTCGTGCGAGCCGGGAACAGGACGACATCGGACTCAGCGAGCGCAAGTACCAGGGCATCCTCTATCCGTGGTGACGGCGAGATTGCCAGGAACGTCGTGTCGGTGCCAGTGCAGGTCCCGCACGGACGGCATGCCGGAGAGCATGTCGAGGAGCCGGTCCAGCAGACTGGTGGCCGTGCCGTCCAGGGTGACCGTCAGGCGCAGGTGAGCGGTGAACGCATCGGACGGATCGACGCGCACGGCCTCGACACGAGCGCCGGGCCGGCCCATGGCCAGCACGCACAGCGCGCGCACCTTGTTCTCGGCGCCCCGGTCGCAGTGGACATGGAGGGTGACCAGCTCGCGTGACCGGGCGACTGGCGTCTCGGTGCCGGGGCGGTTGTTCTGCCTGATGGAGGAACGGAACAGGAATCGCATGACGGTGTCCCTTGGAGACTCTCGAGGGCGGCGAACGCCGACGAACGAGTCGTCGGCCGTCCCTTCTTCAACTGCGGAGCTTGGTCGTGGCCGACGGCTCGAAGGCGTAACCGACGTGCCGTACGGTGCGGATCAGCGCCCGGTGCCCGGGACCGAGCTTCCGGCGCAGCCGGGCGATGTGTACGTCGATCGTGCGCATGCCTCCCATGGCGGACTGCTGCCACACCAGCGCCATCAGCTCCTCGCGGGTGTAGACCCGGCATCGGTTGGCCACCAGATGAGCGAGGAGCTCGAACTCCATGCAGGTGAGATTCACTTGCCGTCCGCCGGCCGACACCCGACGGGTTCCGTGGTCGACGACGAGGCCGCGGATACGGTGGACCGGCGCCTGGGGAAGATCCGCGGCCTCCCGCGGCGTCGACAGCGGACGTGGAACGGAGTCGTGGCGTCGGCGCACGCCGGAGATCCGGGCCAGCAACGTGTGGCGGACAGGCCGGTGGTGGAGTTTCATGGCTGCCTCTCTCGGGTCGGGGGACTGTCAGCGAAGGTGACGGTGAAACCCCGTCACGTGCCGGGTGTGGGCGAGAGGTTCGATGGCGCGCGGAATGCTTGCCCTGCGGGCGCGCAGCCCGGCCGCCCGGGTCGGCGAGGCCGCACGGGTGACTTGCGAAGGGGATCCGCGAACGCGTAGGGAGAAGGGGTTATCGCGTACCGGAGGTCGAGAAGGACATACGGGTCAGCGACCTACTGTGGCTCGGACTACTACCACTGCTGTCGTCCATGTTTCTCGCCTCCTTCCGGTCGGGCGCGCGATTGGGCCGTTTCGACGCGGCAGAGAGCGGACCGGGCCCCATAGCCGGTTCACCCCTACTCGTCAGAGCTTTGGCACTGCACGGCGTAATCCCCGTGCCGGGGAAGCCACTTGGGGTCACCCCTTAGGTCGGGGAGACCTGTCCTGAACCTGGGCGTCTCTCGACGTCGTGGGGTCAGTGGCCTGTATCCGTACAGACGCCTCACCGAACGAGGTGCCTCCTTCAAACGTCCACAAGCATGCTCGCTACTTGCGCATCGGCGCAACTAGTTGACCAAGTCTTAACGACATACCGCCCATCAGCTCGCTACGCAGATGTGTGGGGCCATTGACGACTTGGCGCGGCAGGCCGTCGGCTCCGTCGACGGGACTTGACGACTCGCCTGGTCGCCCACAACTGGAGCTTGCGCCGGTCCCCGGGCAAGTACGTCGAGCAGTCAGGCGAACAGCGGCGGCGGGAGCGACCGGCACATCACTCGGTTGATGACTGTTCCAGCGCATCGTCACCCGAGAGCGTTTCGGCGACAGGTACGGGTTCCAGGCCGATCCTCTCGGCGATTCGGGTCAACAGAGCGTCCTGCGCGGCGAGATGGGCCTGCACGTGCGCCACCTCATGCAGGGTCGCACTCGCATCGTGGAAGGTCGCCGTGGCACGCCTGTCCGACGCGGCGGCCTGCACGTTCTGGCCGACCATGATCACGGAGAGCAGCACCAGTTGCAGGAACGTCTGCGCAACCCAGGAGACGATGGCGGACGCCCCGGCCTGGATCGCGTCCGGGAGGCTGATCAGATCGAACAGTGCAAACGCGTAGGCACACCACATGCTGCCGACCACTCGGGTGACCAGGATCGCGATCCTGGTGTTGAACCGGCTGACTGCATTGCCCGCGGGGAGTTGATCGGTGACTTTCACCGGCCCCTGAGCGCGCCGGGAGGCGATGTGCGGGTGAGGCAGGTGCTCGTAGATCGTCATGCTTTGGCTCCCGGTCAAGGGGCTTTGCCCCAGACGGTGTTCCGGTTCGGTGCGGTGGGGTCAGTGGCTGACGCCGGCATCAGGGGATGGCGGCCCCGGCACCGGCGCCTTGACACAGCCTCAGCAGGCACGCGGCCATCCGGCGAGAACGTCCGCGCTCCACCAGCACTGGGCCACTTACCCACAACTTCGTTTACGGGAGCGCCGATTGCGTAAGAACTGCGCAAGGATTCCACTGGCGTCTCTTTCGCGGTCGGTAGCGCGGCGGCACCGGTGAGCAGAGCCGCCGCGGGGGGAATCTGACGACGCGCGGAGCGACGGTGGGCCAGGCCAACGGTGCTCAGGTCGTCTGTGATGCGTACCAGGGACCGGGCTCCGCGGACCGGCGAGGAGAACGGGAAGGCTGCGGCGGGTGAAGGCGTCCAGGCCGGAGACGGCCTCGCCGCGGACCCGAATCCTGGACGGGAGCGGCACGGAACCGACGGTCGCCGCCCCGGAGGACGTCGGCAGCCACTCGGCATCCGCTTCGCCCACCATTTGCCGTGCACTGCTCGGCGCCGTGTGGTCGTCGATCACTGGTCGGCTGGCGACGCGCGATCTGTCTGGCGCAGGTCTGGGTCTCGTGCGCGACGGGCGTCTTAGAGGTCGCGCAGGTAGGGCGTGGGTCACGGTCGGCGGTTCGGGCGTTCGTTCCAGCGGTGGGTCACCCACGCCTGCCGTCTCAGGCTACGCACGGTGATAATCGTGTCGGCGAGATCGAAAAAGGCGTCGATGATGGTGGCTCGCCGCTCGTAGCAGCGGGCGAGCCGGTGGAAGGCGTTCTGCCAGGCGTGGGTGCGCTCCACGTGCCAACGCCGGCTGGCCTGGATTGGTGCATTCTTACCTTTGTGCGCGATGTGGCCGTGAAAACCGCGCTCTTCGAGCAGAGCGCGGGTCTTGACCGAATCGTAACCGGCGTCCAAGTGCACAGTGATGGCAACGGGCCAAGGTCGTCCAGGCGGTCCAGCGTGGGAGCAAGCAGCAGAGAGTCGTGGCGGTTAGCGCCGGCCAGGACACGGCCCAGAGGTATTCCGTACCCATCCGTCATACCTGAGCGTTTCAAGCCCTGCTTGCCGCGGTCTACCGGTGACCGGCCAGCGGCCTCGCCGCCTCCTGGAGCCTTGGTAATGGAGCCGTCTACGGCGATGTGATCGAGGGCGAGACCGACGATCCGGTCGTAGGAATCCAACGCGATCTGTTTGAGCCTGGCGAAGACGCCGAGTCGGATCCACTCGTCACGGCGGCTGCGGATAGTGGTGGCCGAGCAAGTCGTGTCGGCGATCGCTTCGTAAGAGCAGCCGAAACGCAAGAGTTGCAGGAGCTTGTCGAAGATGACCCGGTCGCTGACACGCCGGCGGTGGCAGCCGAGAGGATGGTCCGGGTGAAAATCCGGCCTGCGGGGAAGCAGGATCGCGAATTGGTCCCAGAGCGGTTCTGTCAACCATGATGGCAGCGCGGGCACAGGTCTCCCAAGTGATCACAGGGCGTCGCATCTCCATGATCACCAGGACCTGTGCCCGGTCTGCGACCGGGGCCCGTAACCCCCGACCGCGCCCCGGTCAGGAAGAGGCGGTCGTCAAAGTCTGCAGCTCGATGTCCGACAGATGCAGGTCCTGCGCGGCGAAGAGCGCAGGCAGTTGCTCAACGTTGCGTGCCGAGGCGATCGGCGCGGTCACGGTCGGCTGCTCCGCGAGCCAGGCCAGCGCCACTGTGGCCATCTCCACCCCCCGTGCCGTCGCGATCTGCTCCAATGCGTCGAGCACCTTCACGCCGCGTTCAGTGTCTGCGTAGCCACCGGCGAGTCCGGGAACGTTGCGCACGTTCTCCACACTCTTCCCGGGCCGATACTTGCCGGTGAGGAAGCCGGAGGCCAGTGCGAAGTACGGAACGCAGGCCAGCCCTTCACGCTGCACGACATCCCGCCGCGCGCCCTCGTAGGTATCGCGTGAGACGAGGTTGTACGGCGGCTGCAGCGCCACGTAGCGGGCCAACCCTTCCCGATCGGAGAAGGCCAGCGACGCGGAGAGCCGTTCGGCGCTGATGTTGGAGGCCGCGATGGCACGCACCTTGCCGGCCTTCACGAGATCGTCGAGAGCCGTGATGATCTCGTCCACGGGGATGGACTCGTCCCGGTCGAAATGGGTGTAGTAGAGATCGATGTGGTCGGTACGCAGCCGCCGCAAGGACTCCTCGGCAGCGGCCTTGATGTTGGCAGGCGCAAGGCCCATGTACTCAGGGTGGTCACCAACCTTCGTTGCGACGACCACGTCGTCGCGGTTACGGCGGGCGGCGAGCCAGTCGCCAATGATGCGCTCTGACTGGCCCGGCTCGTTGCCGGCGAAGTAATTCATATAGGAGTCGGAGGTATCCATGAAATTTCCGCCGCCAGCAAGGTAGGCGTCGAGCACCGCAAACGACTGGGTCTTGTCGGCGGTCCAGCCGAAGACGTTGCCTCCCAGGCAGAGGGGGGAGACGCGGATGTCGGACGAGCCGAGGGTGCGAAGTTCAGTCACGTCAAGACCAACGTGCGCTCGCCCGCCTGAAGTTCCTGCGATCTCTGCGCGCCTACTTCAGCGGGCAGTTGAGGCGTACTGCGATGGGTCCGCGGGGAGCTGTGTACCGCACGGTCCCGGCGCGCATGGTCTTCCCGTGTTCCTGCAGCACCGCTGCCAGCATGAGCTCCGAAGATCCTTTCGCTGGTCACGAGCTGATGTGAGTCAGCCTGGCCAGTTCTTCCTGCAGGCTCGGGCACTGACGAGAACGGCCTTGAGCCGGTTGATCGCCTCGGCGCGGGCCTTTGACTGCCGAACCCTAGGCGAGTTTGTACAACCGCGCACTCCGCACCGGTCCATCGCCTGACTCGGCCTCCCGGGCCGCGTTCTGGGCATCGGGCGGGTCCGACTTGCCGCGTCGGGGGCAGTCGGGCCGGTTCACGTCGAACACTTCCACGCCCTGGGCCAGCAGGTTATGGGGGCAGGGCCGCCCCGAAGGAGCCTGCCCCCTCCACTCCGGCCGTTCTCGGTATCCGGCCGCTGTGGCCGGGAACACCTCGGTGCCGATCACTGCCTCCGCCAGGGAGGGCACAGCAGCCACGGGAGAGTCCGGTGCGTGTCCGTCCTTGAACCTGAGTCGGCTCAAAGTCCCTCATGAGACGTCGCGGCGTCCGGAATTGTGCTGCGCCATGGAATGACCACGAGGGTGGCTGCCAGGCTGACGCTCCCTGCGGTCAGGGCGCTCGCTGTGAGGCCGTCGACGAACGCCTGCCGTGCGGCCGGGAAGGGGGGCAGTACGGCGCTCGGGGTGGCCGACGAGGCCATGGGGCCCAAGCGGTCGGTGATGACGGTGCTGAGGACGGAACCCTGGACGGCGACGCCGAGGGAGGCTCCGACCTGGCGGGTGGCGTCGTTGACCGCCGATCCCAGTCCGGCGTGGCAGGGCGGGACCGCGCCCATGACGGTCTCCGTACCGGCGGCCGCGACCAGGCCGGCGCCCAGCCCAGCGATGACTTCGAAGACGAGCAGATGCCCGTAGCCGGAGTCGGACCGGGTGCGGGTCAGGACGGCAAACGCCGCGGTGACGAGGAGGAGTCCGGCCGCGATCGGTGTTCGTTCACCGTGTCGGGCCAGCAGTCTCGGTGCTGCGAGCGAACCCGCGGCGAGGGCTGCGGCCAGGGGCAGAGTGCGGACGCCGGCCTGCCAGGGGGTGTAGCCGAGGACGCCTTGGAGGTAGAGGGTGATGACGAAGAGTGCTCCGTACATCGCGAAGGACAGCAGCGTAAGAGATGTGGCGCCGCGCACCACGCCGGGCAGCCGCAGCAGGGGCAGCGGCAGCATCGCGTGGTCGTCGCGGCGCTTCTGGTGCGCGACGAACCCGGACAGCAGAGCGGCGGCCAGGGCAAATCCGGTCAGCACCGGTGTGCTCGTCCATCCCCTTGAGGGGCTTTCGATCACCGCCCAGACCAGCGTGAGCAGTCCGCACGCCGACATCATCGCGCCCAGGAGGTCGACCCGCTCCTCGCTGCGGCCTCCGGCACGGGGTCCGCTCTTCGGTACGACGAGCGGGGTGAGCAGCAGGGCCACGGCCACGATCGGGACGTTCACCCAGAATCCGGCGCGCCAGGAGAAGCCCTCGACGAGAGCGCCGCCGAGGACGGGCCCTGTCATGCCGCCCACGCCGAGGGAGGCGGCCCAGAGGGCGATCGCCCGGCGGCGTGGGGCGGGGGTGGTGAAGAGGTTGGTGATGATCGACAGCGTGGCGGGCATGAGCAGGGCGGCCCCGGCGCCCATGCCGCAGCGCGCGGCGATGACCCAGTCCGGTTCCTCGGCGAGGGCTCCGAGCGCGGACGTGGTGCCGCAGATCGCCATGCCGATCGCGAAGGCTCGGCGTCGGCCGATCCGGTCGGTGAGGGCTCCGGCGGTCAGGACGATGCCGCCGAGGACCAGGGCGTAGGCGTCGACGATCCACTGGACTTGGGCCATGGAGGGTTTCAGGTCGCGGTCCAGGTCGGGTACGGCGACGTTGAGGACGGTCAGATCCATGCCGAGCAGGAACACGCCGAGGCAGACGACGACAGCAGCCGGCCAGCGCTCATGGTCACGGCTCACCGGATGGCCCTCTGTAGGTCCTTGGCGAGTTGCCGCACCAGGGCGGGGGCCTGGTGCAGCGGGTAGGTGTGGCGCCCGGCGAAGAGGTAGGGCGTCGTGGGGGTGGTGAACAGGTCGTTCCAGCCCTCCAGACAGCCGGGCGGAACCAAGGGGTCCGCCTCGCCTCCATACAGGGCCAGGCATGCCTGAAGGGGTGGTTCGTCGTGGTGGCGGTGGTGCAGTGCGAGGACCAGGTCGGCGAGATGGGGCGTGCACAGGCGGGTCACGGTCATCGGATCTTCGAAGAGTTCGCTGGGGAGGGGCCCCACCAAGTCGGTGAACCTGTCGAGGCCCGACGTCACCAGGGTGGCCAGGAGCCGTTCGAGATCCCGATGGTGGGGTGCGGGAAGGGAGGAGAGAGCGACAAGCGCGGGCTCGCGCCGAGCGGTGCGGCGCAGGCGTCGTGCGGTTTCGTGGGCGAGCAGGGCGCCGAAGCTGTGCCCGAACAGGGCGAAGGGCCGTGAGTCGGTGGCATCGTCGGTGAGGGTGGCAAGTGCGGCGGTGAGTGCACTCGGGTCGGTCGGTGACGGCTCGTCGCGGCGGTTGCCTCGGCCGGGCAGGGCGAAGGAGTACGGCTCGACGGTGGCCGGCAGCAGGTCGGCCCAGGGCTGGTAGAACTCCGGGCCCGAACCACCGGGCGGCAGGCAGTACAACCGTACGGCTGCCTCTGGGCGGTGGGCGAGGCGAACAAGTGCGGGCATGGGTGCGGTCCTCATCGGCGTGTTCAGCGGGTGGCGTTGAGGAGGCCGAGTACGCGCTGGGCGAGCGCGCCGAGGTTCGGCAGTCCGGTGAGTTCCATGGTGGGCAGTTCGCAGCCGAGCCGTTGCTGCAGCAGGGTGGCGAGTTCGGCTGCCAGCAGGGAGTCCACGCCCAGCTGGTCCAGGCGCCGGGTCCGGTCGACGCGGTCGGCCGTGGTCTGCAGGACGTGGGCGAGGAGTTCGGCCAGGACGTCCTCTACGAGTACGGCCGCGTCGTCGGGCGTGGCCTGCTCCAGCACGTGGCGCAGGCGCTCCGCTCCGTCGGTGTGCTCGGCCGGCGGCAGTAGTTCGGCCGTACGTGGTGCGGTGAGGATGTGCAGGAAGCGCTGCAGTCTTCCCCAGTTGAGGTGTCCCACGGTGACCGCGGTGGCGTCGGGGTCAGCGAGGAGCCGCTCCAGGACGGCGAGCGCGTCGGCAGTGGCGAGTCCTTCGATGCCCAGTGCCGTCATCTCGGTGTTGCGTTCGGTGCGATGCACGTAGCCGTTGTCGGCGATCACGCCCCACTGCACGGCGAGGGCGGGCAGTCCGGCCCGGCGTCGGTCGCGTACGAGGGCTTCGAGGGCAAGGTTGGCGGCTACGTACGACGACTGGGCGAGGTTGCCGAACACGGCGGCGGCCGAGCTGTAGACGACGAAGAAGTCGAGCGGGCGGTCACGAGTCAGTTCGTCCAGCACATGCCCGGCCGTCATCTTGGGAGCCAGAACGGCGCGTACCCGGTCGTCGTCCAGTTCTTGTAGCGGGGCGTCATCGAGCACCATCGCGGCGTGGACGACTCCGGCCAGGCGCCGCCCTTCGGCATCGAGGTCGTGGAGGATGCGGCGCACAGCGTCCGGCTCGGCCGCGTCGGCGCCATACGCATCGACTCGCACGCCGAGCGCGGTGAGGTCGGAGGTCAGTTCGGCAGCGCCGGGTGTGTGTGCGCCGCGACGGCCGATCAGGGTCAGGTGACGGGCCCCTCGGGAGGCCAGGTGGCGGGCGGTGGCGGCGCCGAAGCCGCCCAGCCCCCCGGTGATCAGGTAGTTGGCGTCGGGGTCCAGGTCGAGGGGAACGGCGGCGGGGCGGACGGGCACAGATTCGGCGGCGTCGAAGGTGACGACGATCTTCCCGATGTGCCGCGAGTGCTGCATGGCGACGAACGCCTCGCGGATCCGGGCGGCCGGGTAGGTGCGGTGGGGCAACGGACGGTAGGCGCCCGAGTGGACGGCCCGGGTGATCGACGCAAGATGAGCGTCGGCCAGCGGGGAGGTGTCGGTGAGCAGGGCGGCAACGTCCACTCCGTAGAAGGAGAGGTTGTCACGGAAGGGTGCCAGGGCGAGAGAGTTGTCGGCGAGGAAGTCGCGCTTGCCGAGCTCCACGAACCGGCCGTGAGGTGCCAGGACGCGTACGCTGCGCGCCATGGCCTCGCCGGCCAGGGAGTTGAGGACGACATCCACGCCCCGGCCCCGGGTGATCGTGTCGACCTCGTCGGCGAAGCGCAGGGTGCGCGAGTCGAGGACGTGCTCGGTGCCCAGGAGCCGCAGCAGATCTCGCTTGGCGGGGCTGCCGGCGGTGGCGATGACCTGGGCGCCGATGTGCTGGGCGTACTGCAGGGCGGCGAGGCCCACGCCGCCGGCCGCGCCGTGCACAAGCACTGTTTCGCCGGGTTGCAGGCGGGCCAGGTGGTCCAGGGCGTGCTGGAGGGTCAGGAAGACGGTCGGGATCGTGGCGGCCTCGGTGAAGTCCATGCCGTCCGGGAGCGGAATCACCCGGTCTGCGCGGGTCCGGGCGTGTGAGCCGTAGCAGCCGATGGCCAGGCAAGCGACCCGGGAGCCGACGCTGATGTGTTCGACGCCGGCTCCTACGGCGACGACCGTGCCCGCGCATTCCAGACCGAGCGGCTCCGCGTCGAGTCCACGAGGTGCCGCGGGCGGTGGTACGAGGCCGGTCGCGGTCATGATGTCGCGGTAGTTGAGAGCGGCGGCCGCGACCTCGACCACGATCTCACCCTTTGCCGGCCGGGGCATGCGGGCCGGGCGCCAGCCGAGCCGGTAGCGCAGACCAGGATCGTCCAGGGTCAGGGTGTATGAGGAGGCAGCTCCTGACATCCCTGTCCCCGGAGCGGGCACCGGATGCGACGCGTAGGGGCGCAGCCGCGTCACGAACCGGCCCTGATGAGTCAGCAACACCTCGTCGTCGGCCGGACGGGCCGTCAGCTCCTCGGTGAGCCTGTCCTCGGCTCCGGCTGCCAGGGCGATGCGCCGGACGGCCAGCCGTGGCTGCTCGTTTGCCAGACTGCGGGCCGCTCCCCACACGGCCGCGGCGGCGGACGGCGGGATGTCCTGGGCTCCGCACACCACGAGCCACACGGTGATCGCGCGGTCCTCCGGCAGTTGCCGGGTGGCTGTGGCCAGGGCTCGCAGCACGGCCAGGTGGCGGACGGCAGTCTGCGTGGCGAGGGCCGCGCCGACTCCGCTCTGCTCGGCCAGCAGGATCACGTCGTCGGTCTCCACGAGGAGTTCCGACCATCGCTGCGCGGTCTCACTGGCGGGCCGTGCAGCGACACCCAGGGCCGTGGCAGCCGCCAGCGCGAGCGGCCCACCGGTCAGATCGGCCACCACGGGAGGGTGTGCGAAACGCGGATCAGGCACTGCGGTCGTTGGCGTGAGGCGAGTGGCCCTGGCGGTGAGGATGACGGAGTGGTGGTCATTCGCGGGCTGTGTGGCATCGCCGGATTGCACAGTGCCCGCGAATCCGCACTCTTCCAGCAGTCCGGGCCATTGCTCGCGTGCCACCAGCGGTCCGTTCGGACGCAGCGCGGTGTCCTCGGCGCTCCAGAAGGAGTCCAGCAGGCCGAACACCGGTGTGAGAGCGGCCGGGTCGTGGCTCTCCAAGGCAAGCAGCTGTCCGCCGTCGGCCAGCAGGTCGCCGATCCGGTGCAGGGTGCGCCGCAGATCCCGCGTGGCGTGCAGCACGTTGGCCGCGATGACGAGGTCGTACGACGCAGGGGTGAAGCCCTGGGCGGCCGGGTCGGCTTCGAGGTCGAAACAGCGGTAGTGGACGAAGTCGTGGTCGGCGAAACGCTCCTGGGCCGCAGGGAAGAAGGCCGAGGAGACATCGGTGTAGGTGTAGTGCGTGCGCTCTGGTGGCAGATGCGGCAGGAGCGCCGCTGTCAGTCCGCCGGTTCCGGCGCCGACCTCCAACACGCGCAGTGGCCGACGCTCGGGCCAGGCGGCGACGGCTGCCTGGAGCAGGAGGCGGGCGGTGCGGTACTGGTGGTGCATCACGGGCGTGCTGTCGTAGAAACGCGCCGCGAGGGAGTCCGGTTCGGCGAACAGCAGCGCGAGAGGATCGGTCCGCCCGCGCAGCACGTCCGCCAGATGCAGCCCGCAGACGCCATAGGTCTGCACCGCGGTGGCCTCGGCCGGGAAGGCCAGGAGCACGTCCCTGAAGAGCCGGTGCGGCTGTGGTTCCTCGGCCAGGCGCCACCGGCCGTCCTCGTGGGCAGTGAACACGCCCTGGTCCACGGCGTTCTCGAACAGGGCGGTCAGCAGCTTGCGGTGCCGGGGCTGCACACCGGCCGCAAACAGGTCGTCCAGGGTGAACTCATGTGCTTCTGGCAGGAGTTCGCCCACGGTTGCCGCCGTCAGGTGTGCGTTCAGGCGCAGGCCCTGGGCGCGGGCGCGGTCGTACGGGTGTGCCCGCCACTTTTGGACGGCCTGCGACAGTTCCGCTGCGCAGGCAGCGAGGGTGACTGCGGGCGAGGGCCAGGGCGAGGCGGAGGGGGGCGTGGGCAGGGGGACGGCGCGCAGGACCTCTGCGAGCTGCTGGGGCACGCGGGCGCGTGCCGCGTCGAAGCGGCGCAGTCGGCACCCGAGCGCTTCCAGGGCCACGGTGCCGTCGTCGGCCATGACGGTCAAGTCCCAGACGGCCTCGTGTGCGGTGCGGGCACGCAGACGCACATGGATCAGACCGGTCCGGGGAAGCGGCTGCCAGCAACGCACGGTATCGATGCCGACGGGCAGGTAGGCGGCCGGTGTGCCCTCAAGATCGGCCGGTTGGTCGGTCACCGCAGCGAGCAGCGGCAGGCCCGCCTGGAACGCGCCGTCGAGGAGAGTCGGGTGCGCGAGGGGAGCGTCGGCGAGGTCGACGGTGGCGGCGTAGGAGGCGAGCACCTCACGGCCGTCGCCGGCGTCGGTGCGCAGGCCGGTCAGGGTACGGAACGCGGGACCATAGGGCAGTTCGGCGCGGGCACAGAGTACATAGTGGTCGGCCGCACTCATCTCGCGGGGCAGACGGGCGCGCAGCGCCTGCAGGTCGGCGCCGGGCGGACACGCGCGCAGCAGCTCACGCACTCTGCCGCGGGCGTGCTCGATCCACGTACCCCCACGGCCGTCGCGACTGGAGACGGTGAAGGCGCCGTCTCGCTCCAGTGCGGTGTGGACGGACACGGTTCGGTCCTCGTCGTCGCCCGGCAGGCTCAGCGCACGGCTGATCGAGATGTCGTGCGCCTCGACGGGTGCGCCGTGTACGGCTTGGCCGAGCGCCAGGGCCATGTCCACGTAGCCGGCCGCCGGTACCACGACCGTCTCGCCGACCAGGTGGTCGGACAGCCAGCCCCGCGCGCCGGAGGAGAACTCCTGCTGCCAGGCGGGTCGTGCGCCGGGCAGACGTGCGCCGAGCAGCGCGTGGGGCGGCCTTGTCGGCTCGCCTTCGTCCTCGGCCGGGGTCTCCAGCCACCATCCGGGCGCACCGTTCCAGTAGCGTTCGCGCCGCCATGGGTAGGCGGGCAGGTCGACCACCCGTCCCGGTTCCGGGAAGGGAACGCTCCAGTCGGTCTCGGCTCCGCACGCCAGCAACTGCGCGACGGCGGCATCGAGCGCGCCGGGGCCGGAGGCGGTGCGCGTGAGCGTGCCCATCACGGCGACGGGCCGTCCGGCATCCGTCGTGGCACGCCGCAGATACGCGCCGAGCACCGGGTGCGGGCCGATCTCCACCAGGACATCGCAGCCGGTCTCGCCGACGAGGACGTCCACCGCTTCCGCGAACCGCACCGGTTCGCGGACGTTGCGCCACCAGTAGTCGGCGTCCAGCTCCGCGTCACCGTTGAGCCTCCCGGTGACTGCGGAGACCAGGGGGATGCGGGCGGGCCGCGTCGGCAGCCCTGACAGCGTGGCTGCGAGGGGCCCGCGCAGCTCGTCCATGGCCGGGCTGTGGAAGGCGTAGTCCAGCCCGAGATCGCGGAAGAACACATTGCGCTCGCCGAGTTCTTCGCCGAGTTTCGCGAGCGCATCGGCGTCCCCGGCGACGGTCACGTCACGGACGCTGTTGATCCCGGCGACGACCAGTCGCTTCGCCTGGCCGATCTCGAAGATCAGCTTCTCGGCGTCCGAGGAGCTGAGCCCGACGGCGGCCATCCTCCCGCATCCAGCGGTCGCGCCCTGGGCCCGGCTGCGTGCGGCGATCACCCCGCAGGCGGCCGCACGGTCCAGGGCGCCCGCGCAGTAGGAGGCCGCGACCTCGCCCACGCTGTGCCCGCACACCGCGCTGGGGGCGAAACCGCGTGCCGCGAGCGCCGCGACCAGCCCGGCCTGCAGGGCGAACAACATCGGCTGGGCGATCTCGGTCCGCTGCCACACCTCTTCCCCCCGCGGTGCGGACATCTCCTCCTTGACCGACCAGCCGAGCAGGGGCCGCAACGCCTCATCGATCGCCTCCACCTCAGCTGTGAAGGAGGCGTCGGCACCGAGGAGTTCTGCTCCCATGCCGGCCCACTGTGAGCCGTTACCACTGAAGACGAATCCGATACGGCCACGCTCCACACCAACCCCACGAGCCGCGCCCGGCGCGGGCTCACCTCGTGCCACCCGCCGCAACGACCGAACCGCCGCCGACGGATCGTCGGCCAACAACGCGACACGATGCTCGTACCGGGCCTGACGACGGCACGACGTGTAGGCCGTGTCGTAGAAAGCCTCCGGGACCAGCCCCTCCAGATGCTCGGCCCAATGGACGGCGGCGGCCTCCAGGGCCTGGGGTGTACGGGCGGACATCACCAGCGGGAGCGGGCCTCGGCGGCCGGAACGCGAGTGGTCGTACGGAAGGCCGTCGGCGCTGTCCGAGCCGGACCGGTCGCGTGTCTCCGGGGCGGAGGTGAGCACCACGTGGGCGTTGGCCCCGCCGAAACCGAAAGAGTTCACCCCGACCACGAGCTGCTGCCCTGACAGGTCACGAGGTTCAGCCACCGGATCCAGACCGAGCCCCGCAAAGTCGATCCGCGAACTCAGGGGAGCCGTGTGCAGCGTCGCGGGAATCCGCCGCTCCCTCAGCACCAGCAGCGCCTTGAGCAGGCCGGGGACTCCGGCCGCCGCCTCAAGGTGCCCCAGGTTCGACTTCACGGATCCGATCGGCAGCGGCGCCCCCGCCGTGCGGCGCCGCCCGAGCACCTCACCCAGCGCCGTGCACTCCACCGGATCGCCGGCCTGGGTACCGGTGCCGTGGGCCTCGACATATGCGACCTCGGCCGCAGTGATGCCCGCCTCGGCGTACACCCTCTCCAGCAGCGCGGCCTGGCTGCGCGCGCTCGGTAGGGCCAGCCCTACCGTACGGCCGTCCGCATTGACGCCGCTGCAGCGGATCACCCCGTGGATCCGGTCACCGTCCGCCAGCGCAGCCGTCAACGGCTTGAGTACGAGCACACCGGCACCCTCCGATCGTACAAAACCGTCCGCGTGCTCGGAGAACACGTGGCACCGACCGGTGGGCGAGAGCATCGATGCCTGAGCGAATCCGACGCTCTCCCAGGGGTTGAGCAGCACGTTGACACCGCCAGTGAGCGCGAGCGCGCTGTGCCCGGAACGCACCTCCTGGCACGCCTGGTGCACGGCGGTCAACGTCGACGAGCATGCCGTGTCGACCGCGAACGAAGCACCATGTAGATCGAAGAAGTACGACACCCGGTTCGCGGTGTTGCAGGACGCCATGCCGCTCATGGAATAGGCGTTGATCGTGCGTGGCCGCCGCTGCTGCAGATCGCCGTACCCGTGCGACGACACCCCGATGATCACCGCCGTGTCGCTGCCGGCCAGTGCCGACGGATCGATGCCCGCATCGCCGAACGCCTCGACGGCGCACTCCAGAAGCAGCCGGTGCTGCGGGTCCATCACGGATGCCTCTTTCGGCGAGATACCGAAGAACTCCGCGTCGAACGTGGCCACGTCGTCCAGGTAGCCGCCCGCGGACGTGTAGATGCGGCCGGCGCGCGGACGTTTGTCGGCCGACACGAACCGCGTCACGTCGAACCGGTCGCGCGGCACCTCGCCGACCAGGTCCCGGCCCTCCGCCAGCGCCGCCCACAACCCATCCAGTGACCGGATCCCTCCGGGCAGCCGGATGCCCATCCCCACCACTGCGATGTCTCCGCCACGGGCCTCGGCATGCCCGAGCGGGGCAGGACTGGTCGGGGGCACGGCGTGTGCTGCGGAAGCATCGGACATCGGGGGAGCGTGATCATTCGCCTGGGTCACGCCCCGGACAACTCGCCGCGCCGATCTTGGGTTACGGCCGTCGACAAGGAGTGGGACAACACATTGAGGCGCGGCGGGCCGAGCGGTGGTACGGCGCTGCGCTGGGCGCAATCACACCCCTGGCCGGACAGATCCCCGCTGAGTCAGACGGCCTCACTGGCTGGCGACGACAAGTGCTCGAGCGGAGACCTCTCGCGGTGCAGAAGCTGATCGTCACCGCCCCTGCATCCCGCTCGCCGTAACAGTCACCGGCCGGAACCGCCACAACCTCACCGAGCTCATGCCGCTGCTGGACACAGTCCCACTGATCCGTGGACGCCCCGCCGCAACTCCGACGTCTGTACGCTGACCGGGGCTACGACTTCGACAAGTACCGCCGCCTGCTGTGTAAGCGCGGCGTCAAACCCATGATCGCCCGAGGCGGCGTCGCCCACGGTTCCGGACTGGGAAAGTGCGCTGGGTGGTCGAGCGCGCGTTCGCCTGGCTGCACCAGTTCAAACGCCTCCGCATCCGCTATGAGCGACGCGCCGATCTCCGCCAGGGCCGACTCGGGCTGGCATGCAGCCTCATCTGCCTCCGCCGCCTGCGCACCTCATTCCGAAACGATCAGTCGTACGGAGGGCTGAGCGTGTGCGATCTCAAATCGGTCGCCCGAGAAGGCGTCTCGTGGAACACGGACTGCATAAGGAGCGACCGCATCGTGCGTGCCAGCGCAGCCGATCTCACGCCGAAGCCGCGCCGGAGCGCTCGGCGTCTCACGGCTCCGTGCGGTGGTTTCCGGCGGGCCTCGCTGTATCACCGGCGCTCTCACACGTCTGTCACCAACTACGTCGACTCCCCCGGACTGCGATGCCTGACCTGCTGTTACGCGCCCACCCTGGACTGACATGGACGCCCGAAGACGGTTCCTACAACCTGAATACAGACAGCTCCTCAAGGCCCGTCAGCCTGTCTGAAGCTCCTGCAGCAACTGCTCCGCCGTCTTCCGCGCAGGGACCAGGCGGGGGTCCTCGGGATCAGAGTAGGGGCCAAGGATCTTCGCGGCGACGAACAGGGACATCAGCTTGCCGTCCCGGCTCGCCAGATCGTCGCACCGCTCGCTGCGGACGCGGTCGGCCAGAGCCGGGACAGCAAGGGAGGCCCCCCACAGATTTGCCGCATCCAGGCCGCGCGGAGCCATGCCCCAGTCCTCCCAATCGAACACGCAGAACACCGGCGCCGTCACATTCGCCCAGTTGAGATCCGCATGGGCCGGGCACCAATCGGCCACCGCCGTATCCACGCCGGGGAAGACACTATGGATCGTTCCCGTGATCAGTTCCTGCGTGAGGGTCTCAGTATCCGGTGTAGCAATCCGGTTCGTGTGCTGCGCGGCGAGGGCCTCTAGTGAAGCATTCAGCGAAGCCCACCACTGCTCAGTCAGTTGCGGGTCCTCCGCCACCACGGCACTCCCTACCGGCGCACCCGGCAGCAGTCCCGTCTCGTCCGCCCGCCCGCCACATCACCGGCTCCGCCTCGTCCCGCCACGCAACACCGGCGAGCCAGGCCGGCTTCGCGATCCCCCGCAGGGCCTCCGCGGACGCGGTGCCGTCTCCGCCCTGAACCCCGATCCGGTCGAGCCCGCGCCGCTCGATGCGCACCCACGTATCGCGGTCCGTACGCGCCCCCACAGACCGGCGCTTACGCACCACAGTCTCGCGGTCAAGGCGCACCCGCAGCATTCGCTCCACACGGTCCAGTACGGCTTCCACCGGCTCTTTACGCAGATCCACCGAACGCAGCGTCATGCCCCAGAACGTACCAAGCCCGAACCTCAGCAGTCCGGCCCTTCACAGATGGGGCGGCAATATAGCGGCGGATCCCCGGTTACCGAAACCGGGGATCCGCCGAATACTCGTAGCTCCACCGCCACTTCCTGACCGCCCGTCGAAAGGCAGCACAGCGACGATCCACAACGTCACCGCCACACGGCATGCAGTACCTGCCCCTGGCCCGTCACGCCGCGGCGTAGCTGAGCCGGAACAGCTCCTGCGCGCGCTCCAGATCCCGCTCGGTACGCAGTTGCACCTCCAGGTCGCCGGTGCCGTGGTGACCGAGCCCCGTCACGTCCCGGGTGAACCCGGGAACGAGGTCGACCTTCTTCGGGTCGGCCTTGAGGTAGACGAGAAGTTTGGTCTGCTGCGGCGGGCAGACGCAGGCGAAGTTCCGCAGCCGTTGGTAGGCGGTGTACTGCTTGCGCTGCACCCGTGTGATGCCTCCTCCGAGGCCGACCATCGCCTCGTCGACCGCCGCAGCCAGCTCGGTCATCGCGCCGCCCTGCCGTCGGGCGGTCGGCAGCCCGGCCATGCGCCGGCGAACCCGCTGGGAAGCGGCCGACTGCCCAGTGACCGAAGCCACGGTCTCCAGGCCGAAGTGGTAACTGCCGAAATACCGGTAGCGGACCAGGTCGATGCTGCGCCGATGCTCGCGAACGGCGTGCGCGTCGTAGCGGGTGAAGTCTCCGGCCACGCAGATAAGCCGCGGTGCGCTCCACAGGATCTGGGACGCGGCCGTAACACCGAGCCGGTCACGGACCAGGTTCCGGAAGGCGTCCTTTTGGGTCGTGAGCCAAGCCATGTAATACAGGCCCTGATTGATTACCCCGGCGGCGGTACCTCGCTTGTACTCGATGATGACCGGTGCACCGTTCTCGTCGAGTGCCAGCGAATCGATACGACCGCCGTCGACGCAGTCGATGACGTACTCGCTCGCCAGGAACGTGACACCCAGCATCGTCTCCATGTGCGCCTCAACGAGGCCCTGTATATCCGCCTCGACCTCAGCAAGACGCGGCACGACCTCGGTCACACCGCATTGCGTGTTGAACAGCTTCAGCGCCACCACTCCCCCTGCACGATCCCGACGCCAGAACCGAACATCACAGGGCCCAGGGATATTTCCGCTACCAATACCCTTTCGAACGGGACCGAAGATTCCACAGATGCACAGCCAGAACGACGTGATGCCGGACATGAACGCCCTGTACAGCCCCTCCCGCATCCGCACCACATGGGGCGGAACCGGCAGCGTCGAAGACGCTTCCAGGGCCTTCGGGTTCTCGCGGGCCAAGGGCTACGACTTGGTCCGGCGCGGGGAGTTCCCCTGCCGTGTGCTGCGCATCGGCCGCAGCACACGCG
>NZ_BAAARK010000068.1:0-23144 GCF_039532155.1 Streptomyces lunalinharesii | reverse complement strand
TTGATGGTGGGGTGTGGCCTCCGCGGGATGCGGTGCGGGTGGATGCCGAGGGGTGTTACGAGGTGTTCGCCGGGGCTGGGTTTGGTTATGGTCCGGTGTTCCGTGGTTTGCGGGGGGTGTGGCGTCGCGGTGAGGAGTTGTTCGCCGAGGTAGCGCTACCGGACGACGCCCACAACGGCTCCGCAGGGTTCGGCGTTCATCCCGCACTGTTGGACGCGTCCTTGCACGCGGTCCTGCTCAGCGCCCTCCAGTCCGATGGCGGGCGTGATGGCGCTGGTCGTGGTGTGGGTCCGGCGGTTCCGTTCTCGTGGGAGGGTGTGTCGCTGTTTGCTGCGGGTGCGTCTGTGCTGCGGGTGCGGTTGGTGCCGGTGGGGGAGGGGGCGGTGTCGGTGACTGCGGTGGATCCGGCGGGGGACCCGGTCATCGCCGTCGACGCCCTCCACACCCGCACCCTCACCAGCGACGAACTGAAGGCGGCCGACGACAGCACGTACCGGGACTCGCTCTTCCACGTGGACTGGACGGCCATCCCGGCTGCCCACCCCACTGCGCCCGGCACGCCCGCCTCGGTGGCCGTCCTGGGCACCGACCCGTTCGGCCTCGCCGACGCCCTCGCCGACGCCTTGGCGGACTCCCTCGACGTGGTCCGCGAACCCGCCGGGCTCTCGGCGCTCGCTGCCTCCGCGGAGCCGGTGCCGGACCTCGTCCTCGTGCCGGTCGCGGGAGCGCCGACGACGGGGCGCGCGGCTGACGCGGGCCTGGCCGAAGTGCCCGACGCCGTGCGCGAGTGCACCGTGCAGGTGCTGGAGCAGCTTCAGCAGTGGCTCGCCGACGACCGGTTCGCGGCGGCCCGGCTGGTGTTCGTGACGCGCGGCGCGGTGCCGGTGGACGACGGTGGCATCACCGACCTGGTGGCCTCGGCAGTCTGGGGCCTGGTGCGGTCCGCCCAGTCGGAGAACCCGGGCTGCTTCGGCCTGCTCGACGTCGACCCGCCCACCGACCAGAACCCCGACCAGAACCCCGACGCGCACCGAGCCCCGTCCAGCACGCCGATCTCTTCCCCCTCGTCTGCCCCCTCCACCCCCTCCCTCCCGTCCGCCCTCGCCGCAGCCCTGTACGCGACGGCCGACGAACCGCAGGTCGCCCTGCGCGCCGGCACGGTGAGGGCGGCCCGGCTGACCCGGACCACGGCCCCGGAGACCACCGCGGACACCGAGAGCAGCACGGACACCGAGCCCAGCAAGGACGCCGAGAGCATCCTGCCCGGGCAGGCGCTCGGGCGCGGCACGGTGCTGATCACCGGTGGCACCGGCGGCCTCGGCGCGCAGTTCGCCCGGCACCTCGTCGACGAACACGGCGTGCGCAACCTCCTGCTCGTCAGCCGGCGCGGACCGGCCGCCCCGGGCGTCGGCGAGCTGGTCGCCGATCTCGAAGCGCTCGGCGCCGAGGTGGTGGTCCGGGCGTGTGACGTGGGCGATGGTGCGGCGGTGGCGGCGCTCGTTGCCGATGCGGTGCGGGAGCGTCCGTTGTCGGCGGTCGTGCATGCGGCCGGGGTGTTGGACGACGGCGTGATCGGTTCGCTGTCTGCGGATCGGCTCGGCGTGGTCCTGCGGCCGAAGGTGGACGCGGCCTGGCACTTGCACGAGGCGACGCGTGACCTGGACTTGGCCGCGTTCGTGGTGTTCTCGTCGGTGGCGGGTACGTTCGGCAGCCCGGGGCAGGGCAACTACGCGGCGGCGAACGCGTTCTTGGACGCGTTGATGGTGCGGCGTCAGGGGTTGGGTCTGCCGGGTGTGTCGTTGGCGTGGGGGCCGTGGGAGCGGTCCGGCGGTATGACAGGCACGTTGACGGAGGCTGAAGCCGAGCGCCTCGCCCGTTCCGGGATGCCGCCGCTCACGGTCGAACAGGGCCTCGCCCTCTTCGACGCGGCGACGGCCGGGGACCGGGCCCTGGTGGTGCCGGTGCGGCTGGACCTGGCTGCGCTGCGCGGGCTCGGGGACGTCCCGGCGTTGCTGCGCGGCGTGGTCCGCACGCCCGCCCGACGGGCCGCGGCGACCGGAGCGGCACCGTCCGCCGACGCACTCGCCCGGCAGCTGGCCGGACTCGGCGGGTCGGAGCAGGACGAGGTCCTGCTGACGCTGGTGCGCGGCCAGGCGGCGGTGGTGCTCGGGCACGCCGACGGGGCGGCGATCGGAGCGGGCCGGCAGTTCCAGGAACTCGGCTTCGATTCGCTGACCGCTGTGGAGTTCCGGAACCGGCTCAACGCGGCCACCGGACTGCGGCTGCCGGCCACCCTGCTGTTCGACCACCCGACGCCGGCCGACGTCGTCCGGCACCTGCGCGGGCAACTCTGCGCGGACGAGGTGACGGGCACCGGCTCCGTGCTCGCGGCGCTGGACCACCTGGAGACGGTCATCGCCGGACTGGCCCTCGACGACTCCGGGGAGCACCAGTTGGTGGCCGGCCGGCTGGAGGTGCTGAAGGCCAAGTGGGCCCAGCTGCGGCAGGTGGAGGCGTCCACGGGCGACGGGGCGGAGATCGATCTGGAGGACGCTTCGGACGACGCCATGTTCGCCCTGCTGGACGATGAACTCGGGCTCAACTGAGCCCCTCGTTGCGGTGAAAACCGCGGCTCCCGGTGGTCGGACGCTCGATTCCGGCCACCGGGAGGGCCTTACCGGCCTCTTCTCGCGACGCGTGAAGAACTAGGGAATTACCCACAGTCCGATCATGTGCAATGAATTCCGTGACTCGGAAACCCCTGCGCGAGTCGCGGAGTTACGGTGTGACCATGCGTTCGTCCGGCGGTGACGGCGTGCACGGACGCCACGGCTCGTCCCCGGCCGAGGCGTCCAGCTGACGCTGCTCGAACGACGCGTGACACTCGGTTCGTCCCTAGGAGGTCCCCCATGACCACGTCCACCGAGGAGAGCCTGTGGTCCCGGTGCTTCCACCCGGCACCGACCGCTCGGGCCAGGCTCTTCTGTTTCCCCCACGCGGGTGGCTCGGCCTCCTTCTACTTCCCGGTGTCCGCGCAACTCTCCTCCGTGGCCGAGGTGTTCGCGATCCAGTACCCGGGCCGCCAGGACCGGCACAAGGAGCCCGGCGTGGGCAACCTCTCCACTCTTGCCGACCAGGTCTACGACGCGCTGCGCCCCCGCTTGAAGGAGCAGCCGAGCACCTTCTTCGGGCACAGCATGGGCGCGACCCTGGCCTTCGAGGTGGCCCGACGCTTCGAGGCCGACGGTGGTGAGCTGTCCCACTTCTTCGCCTCCGGGCGCCGCGCCCCTTCCCGGGTGCGTGACGAGTCCGTGCACCGGCGCAGCGACGACGGCATCGTCCAGGAACTCAAGCTGCTCGCCGGCACCGACACCGCGGTGCTCGGCGACGAGGAGATCCTGCGGATGGTGCTGCCCGCGATCCGCACCGACTACCAGGCCGTCGAGACCTACCGCTGCCCGCCCGACGCCACCGTCCGGGCCCCGTTGACCGTGCTCACCGGTGACCGCGACCCCAAGACCTCCATGGACGAGGCCGAGGCGTGGCGCGGCCACACCACCGGGGAATTCGACCTCAAGGTCTTCCCCGGCGGGCACTTCTTCCTCAGCTCCGAGGCCCCGGCCGTCATCGGCCTGCTGCGCGACCACTTCACCTCCTAGGGGCCGGCCGTCGTCCGCGCGGTCGGCGGCGGGGCCGTGGCGTGCCCCGTGCTGTCGACCGCGGGACCTCCGTCGACCGCGGAACCTCCCGATCCGGGTGCGGCGCGTGCCGTGCGCCCGCCGCGCACTCCTCTGCGACCGGTGCGCGCGGGGCGTTCGTGCGTCTGCCTGTCACGGGGCGCGCCGGGTCCAACAGGTGTCCCCAGGTGGACCGTTCGGAGAACGTCAAATGTCAGACAGGTGCCGCCCATTCCCTCCGGACTGCGCTATATGATCTTGTGATGGGGCATGTACGGAGGGTGCCACGCATCCTCTCCGCGCCTGTCCACCCTGGCCGCCCGGGCTCGGTTGCAACCGGCCGGCCACGGTTCCGGAGCACCGTGGCGCGATCGGCTTCAGTCGTCACCCCCCACCTGGAGGAACGCGTGATGCGGAACCAGTCCGGTTCTTCCGGTTTACTGACCACGCTGGTGGGGCGGGACGACGAACTGCGCACCCTCGCCCGGCACGCCGAAGCCGCCCGCGACGGACAGGCCGGCCTGGTGATGCTGCACGGGCCGGCCGGCATGGGCAAGACCAGCCTGCTGCGTGCCTTCACCGCCAGCGCGGCCTGCCGGGACATGACCGTGCTCCACGGCACCTGCGGCGAGACCGACGCCGGCGCCGGCTACAGCGGCGTACGCGAACTCCTGGGCGGACTCGGCCTGGGCCACGGCGACGCCCACCGCTCGCCCCTGCTGGACGGACTGGCCGCCCGCGCACTGCCCGCGCTCACCGCCGACCCCGCGGGCCACGACGCCGCCACCGCCGCCTACCCGGTGCTGCACGGCCTGTACTGGCTCGCCGCCCGACTGATGGCCGAACAGCCGCTCGTGCTCGTCCTCGATGACGTCCACTGGTGCGACGAACGGTCCCTGACCTGGATCGACTTCCTGCTGCGGCGCGCCGAGGAACTGCCGCTGCTGGTCGTCCTGGCCCGGCGCAGCGAGGCCGAACCGCTCGCGCCCGCGGTGCTCGCCGACCTCGCCTCCCAACGGTGCCCGGCCGTGCTGCGCCTCCGCCCGCTCGACCGCGACCACGTCGGCGAAATGGTGCGCCGGGTCTTCCGGACCACGGCCGCACCGACCTTCGTCGCCCGGGTCGCCGCCGTGTCCGGCGGCAACCCGCTCACCCTCGCCCGCCTCCTCGACGAACTCCGCGCCGAGGGCGTGTCGCCGGACGCCGACGGGGAGCGCCGGGCCGCCGAGGTGGGCAGTCACGTGCTGGCCCGCTCGGTGCGCAGCCTGCTGGAACGCCGGCCGCCGTGGGTGCGGGACGTCGCCCGCGCGAGCGCGGTGCTCGGCGAGGAGTGCACCGAGTTGGTGGCGGCGCTCGCCGGCGTCCCGGCCGGCACCGTCGAGGAGGCCCTGCACGTGCTGCGCCGGGCCGGCATCGTGGCCACCGACCGCATCGACTTCGTGCACGACGTGGTGCGCGCCGCGGTCCTGGACGACGTCGCCCCCACCGACCTCGCCGCACTCCGCACCAACGCCGCACTGTTGCTCAGCGACGCGGGTCGGCCCTCCGAGGAACTGGCCGGCCAACTCATGCTGCTGCCGGTGCTCGACCAGCCGTGGATGGCCGGGGTGCTGCGGGACGCCGCCGCGCAGGCAGAGGGCCGCGGCGCTCCGGAGGCCGGCGTGCGCTGCCTGTACCGGGTCCTGGAGATGACGCCGGACGACGTCGCCGTGCGCATCCGGATGGCCCGCGCGCTCGCCGAGAGCAACCCGCCCGAGGCGATCCGCCTCCTCCAAGAAGCGCTGGCCCTCGCCGGCGACGTCCGCACCCGCGCCCAGGTCGCCGTCCAATACGGCTTCACCTGCCTCGCCCTGCAGGAATCCCCGTCCGGCGTGCGGGTGCTGGAGAGCGTGCTCACCGAGCTGTCCGCCGCCCTCGGCCCCGAACCCGGCCCCGCCGACCGGGAGTTGCGCACCTTGGTGGAATCCGTACTGCTCATCGTCGGTGCCGACGAGAAGGCGACCATCGGCGCGATCCGCGACCGGGCGGCCCGGCTCACCGTCCCGCCCGGCGACACCCCGGCCCAGCGCCAGATGCTGGCCATGACCACCGTGCTGACCGCGATGGACGGCCGCGACGCCCGCGCGACCGTCGACCAGGCGCGCCGCGCGCTGCGGGTGCCGGGCGTCGAGCTGGAACCCTGGTCACTGCTGTCCGCCGCCTTCGCGCTGACCCTCGCCGACGAGATCGCGGACGCCCAGTACGCGCTCGACCTCATGCTCCAGTACGGGCAGGCCAACGCGGCCGTGTGGACGTACGTGCTCGGGCTGTCCACGCGCGCCCTGCTCCACCACGGGGTGGGCGCCTTTCCGGACGCGCTGGCCGACGCCCAGACCGCGATGGAGATCATCGGCGAGGAGCGCTGGGGCGACACCGCCGTGCTGCCCCGCGTGGCCCTGGCCACCGCCCTCGTCGACCGCGGGGAACCCGAACGCGCCGAGCAGGTCCTGGACGGCATCAGACGCGGCCGCCTGGAACGGTTCGTCATCGAGTACCACTGGTACCTGGCGGCCCGCGCCTTCGCCCGCTGGGCCCGCGGCGACCTCCAAGGCGCCCTCGACCTCTTCCTCGCCTGCGGCCGGTCCCTGGAGGAGTCCCGCATCAGCAACCCGGCGTTCCTGCCGTGGTGGGCGGAGGGCGCGGTGCTCCTGACGCTGCTGGGCCGTCCCGGACAGGCTCGCGAACTCGCCGCATCCGGCAGCGAATTGGCCGAGCGGTGGGGGACGAACAGCAGTCTCGGACTGGCCCGCATGGCCCAGGGCGTGGCGGCACCCGGCAGCACCGGCATCGAGCACCTCACCGAAGCGGTCGCCCTGCTCGGTCACTCCCCGGCCCGCGCCACCGAGGCCCGCGCCGAACTCTTCCTGGGGCACGCCCACCTCAAGGCCGACGACCCGCGCGCCGCCCGCGAACACCTGCGCGCCGCCGCCGGCCTGGCCCAGCGCTGCGGCGCCCTGACGCTGGGCGACAACGCCAGGAAACTGCTGGTCGCCGCGGGCGGCCGGGTCCGCCGGATGACCACCTCGCCGCTCGACATGCTGACCGGGATGGAGCGCACCGTCGCGGACCTCGCGGTGACCGGCGCGAGCAACCGGGCCATCGCGGAGAGCCTCTTCGTGACCGTGCGGACCATCGAAACGCACCTCACCAGCGTCTACCGGAAGCTCGGGGTCGGCGGACGCACCGAACTGTCCACCGTCCTGGCAACCAGAAGCCCCTCCGGCCGCAAGCCACCGGCATGGGTCTCCCAGGCACGCGGACGCGACTGACACGAACAGGACGAGAGGTAGCGGTGCACCCGAGCAAGGCGCGGAACCATCCGACCACCTGCACGCCGCAGTGTGCACCCGACGCCCACGGCGACCCCGCCATGCTCTTGGAATGCGGCCGGGAACAGCGCCTCGTCGGTGACGTCCTGCACCGGCTCGGCCAGGGAGCCGGATCGGTCCTCACCTTGACCGGACGGCCGGGCCACGCCCAGAACGCGCTGGTCCGCTGGGGTGCCTGTCGTGCCAGACACCACGGACTGCGGGTGCTGCGGGCCCAGGCGACACCCACCGAACGCGACCTCAGACACGGCGTCGTCCTCCAACTGCTGGCCCCCCTCGACGGCGACGACGGCCGCACCCTGGACGCCCTGATCGGCCACGACGGCCCGCCGCCGCTGCCTGGGATCGCGGACGTGCTGCGGTGCGCCGGCGCCGCACCCACCCTCCTCGTGGTCGAGGACGTCCAATGGCTGGACCCGGCCTCCCACACCTGGCTGCAGACCCTGCTGGGCCACTTCGGCCCCCACCTCCCGCTCGCCGCCCTCGCCAGCAGCTGCGGGGGCACCGGGGCCTTCGACGCCGCGGACGACGCCGCCGGCCCGGCGCACCGGGACGCGGTGCCCGCCCGGCACGTCGTCGTGCCCCCGCTCACCGACCGCGGGGTCGCCGCCACCGTCCGCGCCTACTGCGGCACCCCCGGCGACGAGGAGTTCGTCGCCGCGCTCACCTCCGCCACCGCCGGCAACCCGGCCGTCCTGCGGGACGTGCTGCGCCAGTTCACCGGACTCGGCCACCGGGCCGACGCCGCCCACCTCCCGCAACTCCACGCCCTCACCGCGGGCGTCGTCGGCGACCACACGGTGCGCGCCCTGGACGGTCTGCCGCCCGAGGTGAATGCGGTGCTGCGGGCCCTGGCCGTCTGCGGCGACCTGCTCGACTTCACCCGGGTCCACGCCCTGGCCGGTGCCCGCTCCCTGTCGCAGGACCGGATCCGCACCCTGCTGTCGAACGTCGGCCTGACGGTGTCCGTCGGCGACAAGGTCCACATCCGCTTCCCCGCCTCCAAGGCCCGCGTCATCGAGGACATGCCGGCCGCGGAGCGCGCCGACCTCTACGGCCGCGCGGCCGCGCTCGCCCACGGTGCCGGCGTCAACGACGAGGACGTCGCCCACCTCCTGCTGCGTTCGCCACCGCTCGGCGCTCCCTGGGTCGTACCGCTCCTGCGCCGCGGTTTCGTCGCGGCCCTTCGCAGGGAGGACCACCAGCGTGCCTGCGCCTGTCTCTCCCGCGCCCTGCAGGAACCCCTGGCCCCCGACGAACGCAGCCGGCTGACCCTGGAGCTGGCCGCCGCCGAAGCGGTCGCCCGGCCCGACGCCGGCGACCGGCGCCTGCGGGAACTGGTCCGCAGCGCACCACCCCCCGACGAAGTCCCGCCGACCGGAGCCGGGTTGGGCGTGCGCGCCATCGATCTGGGGCTGGCCCGGGGGAACAGCGAATGGGCGCGCAGCACGGCCGGCGAGGCCCTTCCGGACGCCGGACCGGCGGACCGGGAAGAACTGGTCGCACTCTTCTGGTTGGCCGCGGTCCGGGACGACGACGCACCGATGATCCCCGTGGTCCCCCCGCTGCCCGACCGCCCTTCACCACCGGCACAGGCCGGCGCCCGGGCCTGGCAACTCGCCACCGCGGGCGAGGACGCGGACAAGGCCAGGAAACTGGCCCGGATCGCCCTGACCGGCGACCCGGGCGAGTGCCTGATGATGCCGCGACTGGCGGCCTGCGCCGCACTGTTCGCCACCGACGACCACGACGAGGCGGTGCACGGCCTCGACGAGATGCTCGGCACCGCCCGCCGCGCCCACCTGCGCAGTCTGGCCGCCCGCATCCTCAACCTGCGGGCCCGCCTGCACCTGTGCGCGGCCCGGCTGGACGCCGCCGAACGCGACTTGGACGGCGCCGAACGCGCACTGCCGCCGGCGAGTTGGCACCCGCGGGCGCTGCCCAACCTGATCGCCACCCGCATCCTCGTCAGCGTGGAGGCCGGCCGCCCCGACCGGGCCAGGCAACTCGCCGCCGCCCCGGTGCCCGCCGGCGGCGAAGAGGGCGTGTGGTGGCCCTCACTGCTGTTCGCCCGCGCCCGACTGGCCGCGGTCGACGGCGACTGGGCGGAGGCACTGCGGCTGTCCCTGGAGTCCGGCCGCCGGCTGTTGCGCCGGCAGTGGGTCAACCCGGCCCTGCTGAGCTGGCGCCCGTTGGCCGCCGAGGCGTCCGTGGAGACCGGCGACCCGGCGGAGGCGCGACGCCTGCGCGACGAGGAACTGGCCCTCGCCGACCGGTGGGGCACCGCGAGCGCCCGCGGAGCCGCCCGCCTGTGGACCCGCGGCCTCTTCGCCGACGACCGGGACCAGGCCGTGCGGCGCTCCCACGAGGCCACCGCACTGCTGCGGGACTCACCGGCCCGCCTCGCCTACCTGTGGAGCAGGCTGTACCAGGCCGGTGCCGAGGCTGCCCTGGGGGACGCGGCCGCGGCGGCGCGCTCGGTGGAAGAGGTCTCCCGGACGGTGGCCGCCCTCCCCACCAGCCGCCTCGCCACGACCGCCCGCGCCCTGACCGCCCCCGCCGCGCCCCATCAGGCCAGCGCCGTGCCGCGCACCACCGTCGTCCCACCCGGCTGGCGCGCCCTGACCGAGGCGGAACGGCGCACCGTGCTGCTCGCCGCCCGCGGCCACGGCAACCGCCAGATCGCCGAACAACTCGCCGTCAGCCGGCGCACCGTGGAGCTCCGGCTGAGCAACGCCTACCGCAAGCTGCAGATCGGCGGCCGCAAGGAGCTGTACCGGCTCCTGGAAGCGCTGGAAGGGCCGATCGCGGATGCTTGTTGAGCGGGAGGACGAACTGGCCCGGATCCGGACCGCCCTCGACGCCGCGGCAGCGGGCGACTCCTCGCTCCTCCTCGTCACCGGCCCGCTCGGCAGCGGACGCTCGACCCTGCTGCGCCGGGTGCCGGAACTCGCCGGCGGCGACGCCCGGGTGCTGCGCGCCTACGCCGCCTGGCGGGAACGCGACTTCCCGTTCGGGATCGCCCGCCAGCTCTTCGACCACCTGCTGAACGGCGCCGGCGGCGCCGGACCCACCCGGCGCGCCACCGGCGCCGAGCAGTTCGGCGACCTCATGGACACCGACGACCGCCGCGGCGGACCCGGCCCCGCCCGCGAGGTCTGTGACGCGGTCCTGCACGGCGCCCAGTCGTTGCTGGCCGACGCCGGCGCGCACCGGCGGTTGCTGATCCTGATCGACGACCTTCAGTGGGCCGACGGCCCCTCGCTGCGCTGGGTGGCGCACCTCACCCGGCGGTTGCACGGGCTGCGCGCGCTCCTGGTGTGCACGCTCGCCGACGGCGACCACCGGGCCCGCCATCCCCTGGTGCGCGAGATCGTCGGTGCCGCCCGCGACGTCCTCCGCCCGGCGCCGCTGACCCGGGACGCCGTCCGCACCCTGCTCACCGAAGCACCCGGCCAGCCGCCGCAGGAAGCGCTGGTGCGGGCCCTGCACGACGCGTCCGGCGGCAACCCGCTGTTCCTCACCGCCTTCCAGCGCGCCGTGAACCGCAACGACACCCCGAGCGACGCCGAACCATCCGTCACCGTAGGGGAGTTGAGCCCCGCCGCGCTGCGCGACCGGATCGCGGGGCACCTGCGGATCCAGCCCCAGTCCGTGCGGGACGTCGCCGTCGCCGTCGCCGCCCTGGGCGACCACAGCGACCCGGCGTTGCTGGCCCAGCTCGCCGGCGTCGACGAGGTGGGCTTCGCCGGAGTCCGGCGCGCCCTCGTCGACGCCGGCCTGCTCGCCCAGGGACCGGACGTCCGCTTCGTCCACGGGGTCGTCCGGGACGCCGTGGACTCCCTCCTCACCCTCGGCGAACGCGAACGCGCCCACGACGCCGCCGCCGATCTGCTGTACCGCTGCGGGCGGCCCGCCGAGCAGGTCGCCGGGCACCTGCTGGCCGTCGTCCACCCGGGCCGGCCCTGGTCGGAGAACGTCCTGCGGTCGGCGGCCGGCAACGCGTTGCGCGCCGGGCGGCCCGCCGACGCCGCCCGGTACCTGCGCCGCGCCCTGCTGCACCACCGCACCCAGGACGACAGCCGGGCCCGGCTCCTGATCGACCTGGCCACCGCCGAACGTGCCCTCGACCCCGACGCCTGCGTACGCCACGTCAGCCAGGCCGTCGCCCTGCTGCCCGCCCCGCGCGACCGGGCCGCCGCCGTGCTGCGTGTCCCGCCCAGTCTGCTCGCCGTGCCCAGCCCGTCCGCCGTGGAACTGGTGCGGCAGGCGGTCCACACGCTCGACGACCCCGCCCGACCGTACGAGGCGGAGGCCGGCGATCTCGCGCTGCGCCTGGAGGCGTGGCTGCGGCACTCCGGCCACGAGAACCCCGTCGAGCTGACGTCCTCGGTCGAACGGCTGCGACGGATGGGACCGCGCCCCGCGGTGGACAGCGTCGCCGAACGCGAACTGGTCTCCGTGCTGCTCTGCGCGGGCGCCCTGAGCGGACGGCTCAGCGCCCAGGAGATCGCCGGGACCGGTAACCGCATCCTCGAACGCGAACCGGCCGTCGCCGCGCACGCCCACAGCACCCTGCCGCTCGTGCTGATCTCGCTGTTCGTCGCCGAGTCGGTGCACGGCGTCGCCTCCTGGCTGGCCAGCGAACAGCGCACCCGCCGCCTGTACGCGACCGGCGCCGACGACGTGCTGCTGGCCGCCGAGCGGGCCTTCCTCCTGATGGCGCAGGGCCGTCCGGCCGCGGCCAGGGAACACGTCGAGAGCGCACTGACCATGGGCACCGACGGATGGCTGGAACCGGCCGTGCTGATGCTCGCGTCGGTCGTCTACGAACTGCGCGACCAGACCCTGAGCGAACGCCTGCTGGCCCGTACCCGCGACCGTCGCCCGGCCGGGCTCGCCCGCACCGCCACCGGGCAGATCCTCCAGGCCGGCATCGACACCCAGCGCGGCCGCGCCCGGGACGCCCTGGACGCGCTGTTGGCCTGCGGGCGGCGGCTGGAGACGGCGGGCTGGCGCAACTCCGCGCTGCTGCCGTGGCGCCCGTACGCGATCGGCCTGCACCAGCGGCTCGGCGAGACCGCGGCGGCGCTCCGGCTCGCCGAGGACGAACTGGGGTGGGCCCGGGACTGGGGAGCGCCGACGAACCTGGGCCGCGCCCTGCGCCTGAAGGGCTGGCTGCTCCAGGACGACGGGCTGGACCTGCTGCGCGAGGCCGTCGACATCCTGCGTGCCTCGGCCCACGCGGTGGAGCTGGCCCGGACGCTCGTCGTGCTGGGCCGTCGCCTGCACGGCGGGCCGGAGGCCGAGGCGGTGCTGCGGGAGGCCGCCGGGATCGCCGCGGCCTGTGGCGTGCCCTGGCTCGCCGAACGGGCCGGGCAGGGCCTCGGCACCGCCACCGTGCCGCCGGTCGCCACCTTGACCCCCAGCGAACGGCGCGTGGCGACCCTGGTGGGCCGGGGCCTGACCAACCAGAACGTCGCCGCCGAACTCGGCGTGAGCTCCCGGGCCGTGGAGAAGCACCTCACCAGCGTCTACCGGAAGCTCGGCGTCTCCGGCCGCCGCGAGTTGGTGAACGCGCTCCCGGACCGGTGATCCCGCGGCGGCCGTGCCGGTCGCCGTCGTGCGCCCTGCACCACGCTTCGCGCGCCCCCGTTCGACCGGGTCGCGCCGAGCCGTCCGCCGCACGCCCGTACGGTCATGACAGAAACCTCAAGGAAACCTCAAGCGGAAGCGGGGGTAGTCACTTTCCTCTGGGCGCCGATGTCCGATGTGTCGCCTTTGGTCGCCGCAGCTCCGTCCTTGCGGACCGAACCTCGGCAAGTGCGGACCACGGATTTAGGGGTGGAGAGATGCCGCGCGTTGACGCGTCGAGCAGGGGCTAACTACGCTCCGTTTCAAGGAAATCGAAAGTCGGCGATGCGAATCGCATCGAACTCTGATCGAATTCCTGTTTCCGTTTCTAGGAGTTCTTAAAAATGACGGGGGTTATCCGAAAGGATGGCGGTCTCGTGACTATCACTCACCTCACTGAATCGCATGACCGTACGACCGGCGGGGTGATATCCGCGCAGACCGCTCCGGCGGGCGAGCCCGGGAGCCCCGGGCTGATGGCCTCCCTCGACCGCGACCTCACCATCAAGCACGCCAACCAGGAGTTCCGCCGCAGTTTCGGCGACTCCGCCGGCGACGTGTGCGGGCGCAGCTTCCGCGACCTGATGCACCCGAGCGTGCAGCAGCCGCTGATGCGCCAGTTCTCCCGGCTCATCGAGGGCAAGCGGCACCGCTTCGCCTCGCACGTGGTCGCCGTGGGCGCCCGGGACGCGGCCTTCGCCGGCACGCTCACCGCCTCGGCGGTCACCGGCGAAACCCCGGACGTCGCCGCGATCCTGGTGCTCATGGACTCGTCCGGGGGCACCGGCAGCGCGGAGGCCGACGTCGTGACCCCGCAGAAGAAGTTCCTCACCGAGATCGACGCGCGCATCCTCGAAGGCATCGCGGCCGGGCTGTCCACCATCCCGCTCGCCTCGCGCCTCTACCTCAGCCGCCAGGGCGTGGAGTACCACGTCACCGGGCTGCTGCGGAAGTTGCGGGTGCCCAACCGGGCCGCGCTGGTCTCCCGCGCCTACTCCATGGGCATCCTCAACGTCGGCGCCTGGCCCCCGAAGGTCGTGGACGACTTCATCAAGTGACGCCGACCGGCCGCCGTCCGCACCTCCCGGCCGCCGTGCACCCGCCCGTCCCGCCCCGCCCGTGCCGTCCGGCGTCCGCCTCCCGCGAGGTGGCGCCCGGCGGCACGGGCGCTTCGCTGCCCGGTTCGCCTTTATCCATTCGCGCGTTACGCACCCGCAATATTTCTGCGCCCACTCTCGGCCACGCCGCGACCGGTTCCGCCAAGCCGCCCGTCGCATCGTTTCTGCTGACCGTTTTCGTGGCCCGTGCGGGGGGCTTGGGCGATGGGTTTCGGCCGCTGTTGCGCCGCGAGCGGAACCATCGGGAAAATACCCGCGGTAACCCCTCTTCTTCCGGGGCGAGTTCGGGCGGGTGCACATTCTTCCGCACCTCGTACACCACGGTTCACATGTATTCCGCTCCGTCGTCACGAGCTTTGTTACCGGCGGAAGACCGTACACGGACGCGTCGTCCACGCGTGCGTAGTGACGTGGTCAAACGGAACCCGGGAGGTGCCCCCGGCGCGACGGCGCAGGCTGTGTACCTGGTGACCGTTTTCACCAAGGACTGCCCGGTCGGCACCGCACCCCGTCGCCCGCCCGGGGCCTTCGCACCACGCCCTGGGCGCAGGGGCCTGGTCGCCGGGGCCCAGGCTTGTTTGAATCACCCCCACTCGGCCGGAACGGCACGGAGCCGGACCGGTAACGCAGGAGGAACACCGTGGACGCTGAGGACCGCCGCAGGGGCATGCTGGAACTCGTCCGGAGCACCGGGTCGGTCGACGTCGTCCGGCTCGCCGAGGAGTTCGCCGTCAGCCGGGAAACGGTCCGCCGGGACTTGAACGTCCTGGAGGACCACGGGCTGGTCCGGCGCCGGCACGGCGGCGTGTACCCCGTGGCGGGGGCGGGCCTCGAAACCACCCTCGCCTTCCGGTCGACGCACCGGGCCCCGGAGAAGTCCCGGATCGCCGCCGCGGCGGCCGGACTCCTCAGCGGCGCCGAAACGGTCTTCATCGACGAGGGGTTCACCCCGCAGCTCATCGCCGAGGCCCTGCCGCGGGACCGGCCGTTGACGATCGTCACCGCATCGCTCGCGGTGGTCAGCGCCGTGGCGACCAGCGCACAGACCGACGTGCTGCTCCTGGGCGGCCGGGTCCGGCAGGGCGCCATGACCACCGTCGACCACTGGGCCGTCCGCATGCTGTCCGACTTCGTCGTCGACCTGGCCTACCTCGGCGCCAACGGCATCTCGCGGACCCACGGCCTGACCACGCCCGACCCCGCGGTCGGCCAGGTCAAGGCGCAGGCCATCCGGGCCGCCCGCCGCCGGGTCTTCGCCGGCGTGCACACCAAGTTCGGCCCCGCGAGCTTCTGCCGGTTCGGCGACGTGGGCGACCTGGACACCATCGTCACGGGCACCGGCCTCCCGGCCGCCGAAGCCCACCGCTACCAACTGCTGGGCCCCAAGGTGATCCGGGTGTGAAACCCTACGGGCGCGCCCGGTCGCCGGACCCGGGCCAGAGGGCGAGCGGTGTCGCCCCCACCCGGTAGCCCTCCTCGTCCAGGAGGTGGCCGCCGTGCTTCATCGGCCACAGGGCGACCGCGCGTTCGGCGACCGTCAGGTCCGGGGCCCGTTCGGCGAGGCGCACCTCGAAGCCCTGGGCGTCGTCCAGGGAGCGCACCCAGGCGACCAGGTGCAGGTTGTGGCGGCTGATGACGCTGGCGCACAGCCGCACCTCGCGCATCCCGGTGACCCGCCGGGTCACCTCGCGCAGCCGGGCCGCCGGCACGTGGCCCCACAGGCTCACCGTGACCGGCCACTCCGACAGCGGGCGCGCGACCTCGCACCGGGCGTGCAGCATGTCCGCGGCGAACAGCCGGCCGACGCGACGCCGCACGGTGTCGGGACCGACGCCGCACTGGTCGGCCAGCGCCCGGTAGGTGGCCCGACCGTCCACCGACAGTGCGGTGACCAGTCGGAGGTCCAGGTCGTCGAGGGGGAAGGCGGGCGTGTCCGGCCGCCGGCGCGGTCCGGCCGCGGCGAGCTGGGCGACCTGACGGCGGTCCAGGGCCCGCAGTCGCCACCGACTGCCCTCGGTGTGGACCGGGCCGGCCAGGTGCGTGCGGACCGCCAGGATGCCGTCCAGCGCGGCGAGGTCCTGCCGCACCCAGCGGGACAGCGCGGCCGGATCGCGGGCCATGACGTTCAGTTGCAGGTCGTGGTCCCCGGTGACGTGGGAGAGCGCCGCGACGTGCGGAGCGGCGGTCAGCGCCCGGGCGACGTCGTGCAGCAGCCCCGGCGCGCAGTCGATCTCGACGAAGGCCAGGCACCCCTCGCCCGACGCGGCCAGCACCGGCGCGGGATGCGCACCGATCCAGGCGGCGCCGGCCTCGGTCAGCCGGTGCCAGCGCCGGGCCACCGTCACCGCGTCCAGTCCGAGGACCGCACCGATCCGGGTCCAACTGGCCCGCGGTGCGATCTGTAGGGCGTGCACCAGGGCCTGGTCCACATGATCCAGGGACCGGGGTGACGGCCCGGAATCCTGCACCACAACGGTCTCCTCGCGTTTTTCCGGCGGATCCGGGTCGCTGGTCGGGTCAACCTTCAGCCTGGACCCGGGTACGGGCGGACCGTACCAGGCAACCCCCGACTAACAGGAGTGGGATTCGGCATGTCGGCACTGGAACGCGCCAAGGAACTGCAGCCCGAACTGGCGCGGTTGCGCCGGTCGCTGCACCGGGAACCGGAGTTGGGCCTGGCCCTGCCGCGCACGCAGGAGAAGGTGCTCGCCGCCCTCGACGGACTGCCGCTGGAGATCACCCTCGGCACCGGACTCACGTCGGTGACCGCCGTCCTGCGGGGCGGCGAGCCCGGCGGCGCGGTACTGCTCCGCGGCGACATGGACGCCCTGCCGGTCGCCGAGCAGAGCGGGGTGGCCTACGCCTCCGAGGTCCCCGGCCGGATGCACGCCTGCGGGCACGACCTGCACACCGCCGGACTGGTCGGCGCGGCCCGGCTGTTGGCCGAACGCCGGGAACACCTGCACGGCGACGTGGTCTTCATGTTCCAGCCCGGCGAGGAGGGCCACAACGGCGCCGGTGCGATGATCGAGGAGGGCGTCCTGGACGCGGCGGGCAAACCGCTCGACGCGGCCTACGCGCTGCACGTGGCGGCCAACCAGGTGCCCGGCGGCGTGGTCATCACCCGCTCCGGCACCATCACCTCCGCCTCCGACCAGCTGACGGTCACGGTGCGGGGCAGGGGCGGCCACGGTTCGACGCCGGCCCTGGCCAAGGACCCCGTCCCGGTCGCCTGCGAGATGGTCACCGCGGTGCAGAGCTGGGTGACCCGCACCTTCGACATCTTCGATCCGGTCGTCGTCACCGTCGGCACCTTCCACGCCGGCACCCAGGCCAACGTCATCCCCGAGACCGCCGAGTTCCAGGCCACCGTGCGCAGCTACTCCGAGGCGGCCGGGGAGCGCCTCGCCGAGGGGCTGCCCCGGCTGGTGCGCTCGATCGCCGCCGCGCACGGCCTCGAAGCGGAGGCGGACTACGTACGGCACTACCCGGTCACCGTCAACGACCCGGACGAGACCGCGTTCGCCCTGACCGCCGCGCGCGAGCTGTTCCCGCCGCAGCAGGTGTGGGAATCCCCCCAACCCACCAACGGCTCCGAGGACTTCGCGCACGTCCTGCAGCGCGTCCCCGGCGCGATGCTGCTGGTGGGCGCGGCACCCGAAGGAAGTGACTGGCGACACGCCCCGATGAACCACTCGCCGCTGGCCGTCTTCGACGACCGGGTGCTCCACCAACAGGCGGCGCTCCTGAGCGAACTCGCCGAACGCCGCCTGGCCGGCACGGCGGCGCCCGCCCCCGCGACGCCGGCGTGACCGCCCGCGGCGGCCCCGAAAACCGCTGGTGACCGGCGGGGCCGCGTGCTGGGATGGGGCGATGCGCAACGATGCGTCGAGGACGGTGGACCGGGGCCGGTATCCGACGGCGGTCACGCCCTGGGAGGACCCGGACTGGCGGGCCGCCGCCCTGGGCTGGGCCCACGGCGAGCTGGCCGCACACGGCCTGCGGGTGACCGGGCCGGGGCACGTACGGCTGCGGCCGTGGTCGGTCCTGGTGCGGCTGCCCGTCGCGGGACACGGCGCCGCCTGGTTCAAGGCCAACCCGCCGGGCAGCGCCTTCGAGGCGGGGCTGACCGTGGCCCTGGCCCGTTGGGCGCCCGGCCACGTGCTGGCTCCGCTCGCCGCCGACGCCGCCCGTGCCTGGCTGCTGCTGCCGGACGGCGGGGAACTCTTCCGGGACGTGCTCGACCGCGCTCCCGCCGACCCGCGCGCCTGGGAACGGCCGCTCGCCCAGTACGCCGCCCTCCAGCGCACGCTCCTGCCGCACACCCCGGACCTCGAACGCCTCGGCGTGCCCGGCGCGCACACCGCGCGACTGCCGGACCTCTTCGACCGGCTGGTGGCGGACAACCCCGCACTCCCACCGGACGACCGGAACCGGCTGCGGGCCCTGCGGCCCCGCCTGGCCCGTTGGTGCGCGGACCTCGCCGAGCTGGGCATCGCGGACACCCTCGACCACGCCGACCTCCACGACGGCCAGCTCTTCGCCCCGCAGCCGGGCCGGTTCACCTTCTTCGACTGGGGCGACGCCGCGATCTCCCATCCGTTCTGCAGCTTCCTGGTCCCGGCCCTGGCCGCCCGCGAACGCTTCGGTCCGGAGGCCCTGCCGCGCCTCCGGGACGCCTATCTGGAGCCGTGGACGGGCAGCGGCCCGACGCCGGCCGCACTGCGCCGTGCGATGCGCCCGGCCTGGCGGCTCGGCACCCTCGGCCGGGTCCGAGCCTGGGGCCGTCTCTTCCCCGCGCCCGCCGACGAGCCGGACGCCGCCGCCCCGCCCGGCGCCGCCGAGAGCGCCGAGTGGCTGCGCGCACTCCTCGCCGAACCGCCGATCTGACCCGTCCGGGTCACCGGCCCCGACCGTCGGCCCGGGACGGCAACGGGGCCCGCACGCACCGACGTGCGGGCCCCGGTCGTGCTCGGCGTCGCCTACCTCCGGGCGGGGCACTGCTTCCAGGCGAAGTGGTACAGGGTGTTGATGCTGCCGTCCGTGGAGTCCATGGCCATGTAGCTGGTGGACTTGGGATCCGCGGACGAGCCGTCCAACCGCAGTTCGGTGTTGATGTTGAAGTAGCGCTCCTCGCCGCAGGGCGCGTAGACCAGTTGGTCGACGTCGGTCTCGTCCGAGGTCTGCCAGTTGTTGTCGTAGGGGCCGGCGAAGGGGTGGCTCCTACGGGCCGTCTCCGGCTGCCCCTGGAAGTAGTAGTTCGCCTGTTCCAGCCCCTTGGCGCCCGAGGCCAGCGCGGCGTAACCGCGGTAGTCGGCCCGCGCGACGGCGTACGTGAAGCCCTGCGGGACGTGCACGCTGAGGGCGATCTGGCAGTTCTTGCGGGCGTCGGTGGGCTTGCTGCTGCCGCCGACCTGGGCGAGGTACTCGCTGTAGGTGACGGTGAAGGCGGTGTTGTCGGGGGCGACGGCCACGGCGGCGCTGCCGGGTCTGCACCCCGATCCGTTGACCGTGGCGACGGTGATGGTGATCTGTCCGGTCGGCGGTTCGTCGCCGAACCGTGCTGGCGTGGTGGGGGATGCCGATCCGAGGAGCAAGGCTGCCGCTGCGGCACCAGCACTGAGCGTGCTGAGCATGGGCTCTTCCTTCCGGTCGTCCTGGACCCGCGACGCGGGCACACCAGGAGTGGAATGACGAGCGCATGCCAGCACGAGGATCTCGGCTTGCACAGCTCTGCTCACCGGGATTGGGGCGAACCTACGCCTTGATTCGGACGCCCGCCGCGCCCCGCCCCCGGCCCCGACGACGAAGATCGTCGGGGCGCCGAGGGAGGCGGACGGCGCCGGGCGGGCTACTTCGTGCCGGTACTGAGACCATCTGAAAGGTCCGTGTCATCCGGCTTTGCGTCCTGCCCGGGGGAGCGGCGCCAGGTGACGAGGATGTAGGCCAGCGAGCCGACGATCAGGGCCGCCGAGACCCAGTCGTTCAGGCGCAGCCCCAGGAAGTGGTTGGCGTGGTCGATGCGGAGCGCCTCGATCCAGACCCGGCCCGCCGCGTACGCCAGGACGTAGGTGGCGAACAACCGGCCGCGGGGCAGCCGGTACCGGCGGTCGAGCCAGAGCAACAGGGCCATGACACCGACGTCCCACAGCGACTCGTACAGGAACGTGGGGTGGTAGAACGCCACCGTGGGGCTGTCCGGAGGCCGGTGGGCCGGGTCGATCAGCAACTTCCACGGCAGGCTCGTGGGGCCGCCGTACAGCTCCTGGTTGAAGTAGTTGCCCCAGCGGCCGATGCCCTGCGCCAGGACCAGACCGGGGGCGACCGCGTCGGCGAAGTCGGCCAGTTTGATGCCGCGCCGACGGCACCCGAGCCAGGCACCGAACGCGCCGAGCGCGACCGCGCCGGGGATGCCGAGCCCGCCGTTCCAGACGTACAGCGCCTCGATGGGGCGCCGGCCCGGTGCGAAGTACAGCTCGGGGTCGGTGATCACGTGGTAGAGCCGGCCGCCCAGCAGGCCGAACGGCACCGCCCACATCGCGATGTCGGCGATCTCCTGGGGATCCCGTCCGCGCGCCGCCCACCGGCGCTGGGACAACCACACCGCGACGAATATGCCCAGGATGATGCAGAGCGCGTACGCGCGGATGGGCACGGGGCCCAGGTGCCAGACCCCCTGTGAGGGGCTCGGCAGATACGCCAGGTTCATACGGTCGACCGTTCTCACGGGCGGACCCGGCGGACCGCCGGGCAGGACGGGCCCGAGATTACATCGGACACCGAAATTCCCCCGAAGATCCGCGGCGAACAGCGCAGGTAAAGTGCCCGCAAGCCGCCGCAGCCCCGCGCCCACGAGAACCGGCTGGACGCGGCCCTGGCGTCGTTGGACGAACCCGACCGCGGGGCCGTCCGGGCGGCACTGCCCGCCTGACGGCGGCGGTTCACCACACGCCCGGGACCAACCTGCGGGTCCGGGCCGCGTACGACCGGTACTCCTCGCCCAACGCGTCCAGCAGCATCCGCTCCTCGACGCGGATCCGATAGCCCACGGCGAGCAGACAGCCCACCACGCACACCAGCCACGACGCCGCGTTGTCCAGGAGCAGCGCCAGGGCCGCGGCGGCGAGCAGCATGCCGCTGTAGGCCGGGTGCCGGACGTAGCGGTACGGACCCGTGGTCACCACGCGGTGGCCGTGCTGGATGTGCACCGTGCCGCGGAAGAAACGGCCCAGCGCGACGATCGCCCACAGCCGGATCCCGATCCCGGCCCAGGCCACGACCAGCACCGCCAGCCGCACCGCCGGCAGCTCCGTGGCGTACGACAGGGCCGGCACCGCGGCCCGGATCGGCGCCGCCAGGGCGATCCCGCCGCCGATCAGCACCGGGAAGACCAGCAGACTGAGCCGTTCGGTCCGCTCCGTGCGCTCGCTGCGCCACCGCTGACGCACCTGGAGCAGCACCTCGGCCGCCGCCCAGGCCCAGAGGGTGACGATGAGCGCGGTGTGCACGACGTGGTGCAGCACGGCACCTCCCGGTCGTTTCAGGACCCCGTACCCCGATGCGGGGTCGTGCGTCGCCAGCTTCGCACCCGCGCCGGGTGGAGCGGATCCACTCAGGGGTGGAGCCCGGGTGGATCCACCCCGGAGGTCCGGTGCGCGGCCGGCGCCGCTCAGGCCGATCCGACGTCCGCCGCGAGTTCCTCGGTGGCCAGCACCCCCTCGCCGTACAGGGCCTGTAGCCAGTTGGTCTGGTAGATGGTGTCGAGGTACCGCTCGCCGAGGTCCGGGGCGATGGCCACCGCGGTCACCTCGTGACCGTCGTGCCGGGACAGCCACTCCACGGCGCCGCTGACGACGGTGCCGGTGGACCCGCCGAAGAGGAAGCCGCGCCGGGCCAGGCGGTGACAGGCCCGCACGGTGTCGGCCTCCTCGACGCGGACCAGGTCGTCGACGTAGGACTCGTCCAGCAGCGCCGGACGCACGCTCGTCCCCAGCCCCGGGATCATCCGTCGGCCCGGCTCGCCCCCGAAGGTCACCGAGCCGACGCTGTCCACGGCCACCACCCGCACCCGCCGGTGCCACTCCCGGAAGTAGCGGGCGCAGCCCATCAGCGTGCCGGTGGTGCCGGCGCCGACGAACAGCACGTCGAGCTGCGGGAAGCGGCGGGCGATGGCCGGCGCGGTGGTGCGGTAGTGCGCCCGCCAGTTGTCGGCGTTGGCGTACTGGTTGAGCCACACGTACCGTTCGTCGGCCGCGCACAGGGCTGCGACGTGGGCGATCCGCGCGCCCAGCAGACCGCCCTCGGCCGTCGGCTCGGCGACGATGTGCACCCGGCCGCCCATCGCCTCCATGAACCGCCGCGCCGAGAGGTTGCAGCGGGCGTCGGTCACGCACAGGAAGCCGTAGCCCTTGCTCGCGGCGATGATGCTCAGCGCCACGCCCAGGTTCCCCGAGGAGGACTCGACCAGGACGCATCCCGGTTTGAGGACGCCGTTCCGCTCGGCGGCCGCCACCATCTCGCTCGCCGCCTTCAGCTTGATCGACCCGGCGAAGTTGAAGCCCTCGCATTTCAGGAACAGTGCCTGCCCCACGATCGACCGCAGGTCGACGTAGAGATCCTCGGCGTTGAAGTCCATCGGAACGGAAATGACCGTCATGACGTCCACCTCATCAGCGAAAAAGCTCTGGGCCGGTCAGCCATGGCGGCGGAGCTCGTGGAAGAAGTCGTCGACGACGTGCAGTTCGCCGGAGCGGGCCACCTCGTCGTAGACGTGTTTGCCGACCGCAAGGTCCAACACCCCGAGGCCGAAGGGCGAGAAGACCACCGTCTGGTCGGCCGGTACCGCCACCCGCCCGTTCAGCACGTCGTCGAGCGTCCCCAGCAGGAAGTCCCGCCGCCCGGTGAGCTGTTCGGCCAGGTGCGGGGAGGTGTCGGCCTTCAGGCAGTGCTCGACGTCGTCGACGAAATTGGCCGCGCCCAGCAGGATCTCGGGGGCGAGGTCGCGCAGCGAGACGTGCAGCACCAGCGGGTGGTGGTCGAACCACGCCGCCTCGCTGACGTGCGGGCGGGCGGCGACGGTGGCGAAGACGACCAGGTCGCTGGTGCGGATCAGCTGCTCGGCGCTGTCGTGCACGGTGATCCACTGCTTGGCGCCCGACTGCTCCAGGTAGAGGCGGAAGCCGGCGGCGCTGTCTGCGGACAGGTCGTGGACGCCGATCTGGTCGAATTCCCAGCCGGTTTGGGTGAGGTAGGTGTGGATGTAGCGGGCGATGAGGCCGGTGCCGAAGAAGCCGATGGTGCGGGGGCGGGGTCGGGTGTGGGTGAGTTGGTTGGCGGCGAGGGTGGCG
>NZ_BAAARK010000067.1:0-23714 GCF_039532155.1 Streptomyces lunalinharesii | reverse complement strand
TCCTTTCGGCCCTGACTTTCGCCGGTGCGATCCGGCCTTTCGGCTTTCTCGCGGTTCCAACCTTACCAGATCCGTTTCCGTCTCTGGCCCCCTGCTGGAGCGGGGTCCGGCCGATTCGCTTTCGCTCCTCGACCTTTCCGACTTTATCAGATCCTTTTTCGTGTCCGGCCTGCTCCTCGATGAGGCGCAACCGGCTCAAATTCGGTTCCGAATTCTTGTCGGGATGGTTTGCCTTTCGGCGTGTCCACTACTTTAGCGGACTCCCTCGGTGACTCATAATCGAGTCCCGGTCCGAATTTCGGCATGCCGAAATCATTCCCGGTGACGGGCCGTTCAGTAATGGTGTGCCGCTGAAGCGGCGGGATGGCTGCCGTGGGGCCTGTGGGCTCCGTGGCAACTCGAAGAACCTACACGATCCCAGGGGGCGACGCGACTCGGGGGCCCGTCCGTGGTCGTTGAAGTCCGTCCGGACCGCTTGCCCGCCGGAGCGCAGCGCGCACTGGTGGCTCTCTGTATCTGTCTCTCCCCGCTCTGCGCAGTCTTCAGCCGCAGGCCGGGCCGTCCGCAGGGAGCGCGCCGTCGTCGGGTGAGACGGCACGGACGGCTGCCACCGGGCGTGCCGGTCGTCAAAAGGCAGCGCAGACATCAATGGGCGTCACAGGCGCCGTCTCGACACCGAGACGGCGCCCGTGACGCCCATTGGTCACGTCATGTGCGCGGAGAGAGCCTTGGGTCAGGCCTGCTTTGCGGCCTTTTCCAGAATCACCACGCACTCCACATGATGCGTCATCGGGAACAGGTCGAACGCGCGCATGCGGCGGGGTGCGTAGCCGGCCTCGTGGAAGTAGGCCAGGTCGCGGGCGAGGGCGGCCGGGTCGCAGGCGACGTAGGCGATGCGGCGGGGGGTGAGGGTGGCGAGGTGGCGGACGGTGGCCTTGCCGGCGCCGGCGCGGGGCGGGTCGAGGACGACGAGGTCGACGTCGGTGATGCCGGTGCGGGGCAGGATCTGCTCGACCTTGCCCTGTTCGATGCGGACCCGGTCGAGGTCGGCGAGGTTGTGCTGGGCGTCCTCGACGGCGCGCTTGCTGGATTCGATGCCGAGGACCGCGCCCTTGTCGCCGACGCGTTCGGCGAGGGCGCCGGCGAAGAGGCCGACACCGCAGTAGAGGTCGAGGGCCATGTCGCCCTTCTTGGGCATCAGGCCCTGCATGACGGCCTCGACGAGGAGGTCGGCGGCCTTCGGGTGGACCTGCCAGAAGCCGCCGTTGCCGACCCGCCAGGTGCGGCCGGCGGCGCGTTCGCGGACGAAGGGGCGGCCGTGCACGCGGTGCACGCCGCCGTCCTTCTCGCCGACGCGGAGGACGGAGACCGGCTTGTCGAGTTCGACGAGGGGGAGGCGGCCGCCGGGGCTCGGGGTGAGGATCACCTGGCGGTCGTTGGAGCCGGTGGCGGCGATCGCCTCGACGGTGGCGATCTGCGGCCAGGTGCGCTGCTCGATGCCGAGTTCGGAGACGCCGGGGGCGGCGATCATGCAGTGGGTGACCGGTTCGACGTCGTGCGAGCGGTGCTTGCGCAGGCCCGGGCGGCCTTCGGCGTCCACGGCGTACTGGACGCGGGTGCGCCAGGCCGGGACCTCGCCCTTGGCGACCTTGTCACCGGGGGCCGGTTCGACGGTGCCGTCCCAGCCGGCCTGCTCGGGGGTGAGGTCGGCGAGGCGGGCCAGCTGCTCGCTGATGACCGCGGCCTTGAGGCGGCGTTGGGCGCCGGGCGCGGCGTGCTGCCAGTCGCAGCCGCCGCACCGGCCGGGGCCGGCGAACGGGCAGGGTGCCTCGACGCGGTCCTTGGAGGGGGTGAGGATCTCGACGGCGTCGGCGCGCAGGAAGCGGGCGCCCTCCTCGCCGTCGGTGACGCGGACGCGGACCTGTTCGCCGGGCAGTGCGTGCCGGACGAAGAGGACCTGCCCGGCGTCGGTGCGGGCGATGCAGTGGCCGCCGTGCGCGACCGGGCCGATCTCGACCTCGTACTCCTCGCCGACCAGCGACTTCCTGGATTCCGGCGGCGTGTCCGGGTGCATGGCGAGGAGCTCCTGGGGAGAGGTGGGTGGAAACCGTGACGGCCGGCCTCCGGGTGGAGGCCAGCCGTCCATTCTACGGGGTGCGGTGCCGTGCGACGGCCGCCACGATCACTTCTTGGTGGCCGCGGATTCCTTCTTCGGTGCGGAGACCGGGCCGCGCCGGACCGAGCCGGGGGCGTTCCATTCGGCGCGCTTGCGGGCGCGCTTCTTGGCGGCCTCGGAGGAGTCCAGCTGCCAGGGGACGGAGGTGACCATGACCCCGGGGGTGAAGAGGAGGCGTCCCTTGAGGCGCAGCGCGGACTGGTTGTGGAGCAGGTGCTCGTACCAGTGGCCGACGACGTACTCGGGGATGTAGACGGAGACCGCGTCGCGGGGGCTCTCCCGGCGCAGCGACTTGACGTAGTCGATGATCGGCCGGGTGATCTCGCGGTAGGGGGAGGCGAGGACCTTCAGCGGGACCTCGATGCCGCGGCGTTCCCACTCGGCACGCAGGGCCCGGGTGTCGGCCTGGTCGACGTCGACGCTGACGGCTTCGAGGGTGCCCGAGCGCATCAGCTTGGCGTAGTTCAGGGCGCGCAGGGTGGGCTTGTGGAGCTTGGAGACCAGGACGATGGCGTGCACGCGGGAGGGGCGGACCACGTCGTCGTCGGGGGTGTCCGGGGCGGCGATCTCGTCGGCGACCCGGTCGTAGTGGCGGCGGATCGCGGTCATGGTCACGAAGAAGATGACCATGCCGAGGAGGGCGACCCAGGCGCCGTGGGTGAACTTCGTCAGGAGGACGACGACGAGGACCAGGCCGGTGAAGAAGGCGCCGAAGGCGTTGATGGCGCGGGAGCGCTGCATCTTGCGGCGCTTGGCGGGGTCCTTCTCACTGACCAGGTGGCGGTTCCAGTGCCGGACCATGCCGATCTGGCTGAGCGTGAAGGAGACGAAGACGCCGACGATGTAGAGCTGGATCAGGCGGGTGGAGTCCGCGCCGTAGAGGTAGACGAGGACGGTGGCCGCGCCGGCCAGCAGGACGATGCCGTTGGAGAAGGCGAGCCGGTCGCCGCGGGTGTGCAGCTGGCGCGGGAGGTAGCGGTCCTGGGCGAGGATCGAGCCGAGCAGCGGGAAGCCGTTGTAGGCGGTGTTGGCGGCCAGGAACAGGACCAGCGCGGTGGCCGCGGCCAGCACGACGAAGAGGAAGCTGCCCTTGCCGAAGACGGCCTCGGCGACCTGCGAGATGACCGGGTTCTGGGTGTAGCCGGAGCCCAGCGGCTTGCCGTTGTTCAACAGGTCGGTGGCCGGGTTCTCGGCCATCCGCACGTGGGTGCTCATGGCCAGCGCGATGATGCCGCAGAACATGGTGACGGCCAGGCCGCCCATCAGGGCGAGGGTGGTCGCGGCGTTCTTCGACTTCGGCTTGCGGAACGCGGGCACGCCGTTGGAGATCGCCTCGACGCCGGTGAGCGCGGCACATCCGGAGGAGAAGGCGCGCAGCAGCAGGAAGATCAGGGCGAAGCCGGCGAGGCCGCCCTGCTCGGCGTGGATGGTGTATCCGGCGGTGGGGGCCTGCATCGTGTCGCCGAGGACCAGGCCGCGGATCGCGCCCCAGAAGATCATGATGAAGACGCCGGCCACGAAGACGTACGTGGGGATCGCGAAGAGCTTGCCGGACTCCTTGACGCCGCGCAGGTTCATCAACGTCAGCAGCACGATGATGGCGATGGCGCAGAGCGTCTTGTGCTCGACGACGAAGGGGATGGCGGAGCCGAGGTTCTCCACGCCGGAGGAGATGGAGACCGCGACGGTCAGGACGTAGTCGACCAACAGGGCGCTGGCGACGGTCAGGCCCGCCTTGGGCCCGAGGTTGGTGGTGGCGACCTCGTAGTCACCACCGCCGCTCGGGTAGGCGTGCACGTTCTGCCGGTACGACGCGACGACGGTGAACATCAGCACCACGACCGCGACCGCGATCCACGGGCTGAAGTGGTACGCGGAGACCCCTGCCACGGACAGGACCAGCAGCACCTCGCCGGGCGCGTAGGCCACGGAGGAGAGCGGGTCGGAGGCGAAGACGGGGAGTGCGATGCGCTTGGGGAGAAGGGTCTCCCCAAGCCTGTCGCTGCGCAGTGCGCGCCCGATCAAGATCCGTTTGGGCACGTCGGTCAGTTTGGACACCAGAGGATGCTAAGCCTTCGTCAAGGTCCCCGCCCACCCGCCACCCGGACGGGTGCGAGCACGCGAATGCGCCGCCATGCACATAGCGACCCGGCTCCGCATCCACTACTCGGGGCCTCCACGGCATCTGCACGGTAAGCACACGGTGGCGTCGTGGATGCGGGGAACTCCACGGGCCCGGACGTCGTGGTGGATGTCACGACGCCCGGGCATGTCTCGGGGGCACGGCAGCGCGCGGCGTGCGCCGCCCGGCGCGTCGCGGGCGCGCCGGCTCACTCCCCGTGGGCTGCCGGGCGCGGTCGGCGGGACAGCAGTTCGCCGAGCCCCTCCCGGGTCACCGCCAGCAGCACCACGTCCTGCGGCCGCAGGACGTGGTCGTCCAGTTCGTCGGCGAGTTGCGCCGGCGCGGGGTCCTCGTCCGGCCGCGGCGCGCCCGTCGCGGGCTCGGCGGGTTCGTCGGGCGCGGAGTTGTCCACGGCGAGCACCCGCAGCCGGCCCGGACGGAGCACCTCGCCGACCTTCCGTCCCTCCAGGGCGGCGTGGCCGCGCACCTCGACCCGGGCCACCAGCAGCACCCGCCGCTCCACCGGGATCGCGCCGAGGATCTCGCGGCCCATCATGGCCCCGGCGAAGGCCGGCGCGGCCAGGAACGACACGCTGCGGCTCCGGGTCCGGGCGGCCGGGTGCGCCGCGCGCAGCGTCCGGTAGACGGCGGTGGCGAAGCCGTCGTCGAAGAGCCGCAGCGTCACCCGCAGCCGGGGGTTGACCGACCGGGCATAGAGCGCCGCCTCCAGGTTGGTGGTGTCCTCGCTCGTCAGCGCCAGCAGGGTCCGGGCCCGGTCGGCCAGCGCGGCCTCCAACACGCCCTCCTGCGTCACGTCGCCCACGACGGTCGGGACCCTGAGCCGGCGCGCCAGCGCGACGCCGCGGGCCTCCGGATCGGCCTCGATGCACACCACCGGGATGCGCATCTCGTGCAGCCGCGCCAGCACCCGCGTCCCGATCTTGCCCAGGCCCAGCAGCACCACGTGCCCGGACAGCCCGCGCGGCGGACGCCGCAGCGCCGAGGCGCTCCGGAACGTGCCCAGCCCCTCGAACGCCGCCGCTACCAGTACCGGCAGCAACAACAGCCCCACCAAGCCGGACAACAACTGGAGCACCTTGCGGGCCAACGGGTCGTTGAGCGCCGGTTCGTTGATCGCGAACAGGTCCAGCAGCGTGAGGTACGCCGCGTGCAACGGCGGCTCCCGGGTGATCAGGGACTCGGCGACGGCCAGCGCCAGCACCGCCCCGACGAAGCCGGCCAGCGACCAGCGCAGCCGCCGAGAGAAGAGGGAGGCCAGCGGCGCGCCCCGGCCGCGCAACCGGCGCGGCCGCACCGTCCGTCCCGTATAGGCGACGGTCTCCAGCACGACCCGGCCGCAGCCGGTGGACTCCGCGGCGGTGACGTCGTCCGGCAGCAGCACCGGCCCGTCGTCGCCCGGCGCCGCAGCGGCGCCACCGGGCGGCTCACCGGCGGTTCCGGCGGGCGCGTCCCCCGGCGACGGCGACAGCAGCGCCAACGTGCACAGCCGCCGCGCCCCCGCCGGACCGGACTGCCCCGGCGCGCGCTCCACGGCCCGCAGCATCAGCCCGTCCGCCTCGATGACCTTGCTGGTGCCGGCGACCGCCGTGGCCACCAACGCCGGCGCGACGGTGTCGGCGTCGGAGAGCACCGTGGTGGAGGCGTCGATCCGCGGCGGCTGCGCCCCGTCCGCCCCGCCGCTCGCGGCGACCGCCGCGGCCTGGTCCAGCAACTCCTCCAGGTGCTGGCCGAGTTTGCGGTTGTAGAGCCGGATGACCAGCCGCAACCGGGGGTTGAGGCGGCGGGCCCGCAGCGCGGCGTGGATGTTGAGATCGTCGTCGTCGTGGACCAGCGCCAGCGCGCCCGCCTCCGCGATCCCCGCCTCGGCCAACGCCGCGTCGTCGACCTGCGCCGCCACCAGGACCCGTAGCGCCTCCGGTGGCGGCCCGCCGTCCTCGCGCGGCGCGGCGGGCAACGGCGGCCCGGGCGGGACGCCGGGCCCGCCGCGCGCCACCGCCGCCGAGACCCGGCCGAGGAGCGCCGTGGTGGCGCGTCCCAAGCTGCGGGAGGGCGACGGTACGCGGGGGCGGTGCGGCTCCCGGGCGGACGGCACGAGCAGCGTCACCCGTTCGCCGTAGACGTCACGGAGCTCGGCGGCGAGCCGGTGGGCCAGCGCGTCGTCGCCGCACACCACCATGTGCGGCGGGAGAGAACCCTGTTGGGGTTGATGTGGCAGTTGTGGCACACGTTGTAGCGTGCCCTACCCGGCTGCCCGCACGCAGCAGAGCGCACGATCCCGCTCCGGCACGACATCCGCCCACAACGGACCGGCACCCACCGCGCCCCCTACCGGGCACGCCGTTACGGCTACGGTTGTACCGGACCACGGTGCGGTCGGCGCTCCCGTCTGACGCACCCGGCCGCTGTCACGGACAGCGGCTCCGTGTCGCCGGTACGTCGGAGAAGAAAGTAGTGAGCAGGGTGTTTGGGCAGGTCAGCGCGCTAGTACAGGGCACGGGGTAATCAGCATGCACATCGTCATCATGGGATGCGGCCGCGTGGGCTCCGCGCTCGCGCAGACCCTGGAGGGCCAGGGCCACACCATCGCGGTGATCGACCAGGACCCGACCGCGTTCCGCCGCCTCGGCTCCGCCTTCGGCGGCCGCCGGGTCACCGGCGTCGGCTTCGACCAGGACACCCTCCGCGAAGCCGGCATCGAAGAGGCCGGCGCGTTCGCCGCCGTCTCCAGCGGCGACAACTCCAACATCATCGCCGCCCGTGTCGCCCGCGAGATGTTCGGCGTCGAGAACGTCGCGGCCCGGATCTACGACCCACGCCGGGCCGAGGTCTACCAGCGCCTCGGCATCCCCACCGTCGCCACCGTCCGCTGGACCGCCGACCAGATGCTGCGCCGGCTCCTCCCCTCCGGTGCCGAACCCCTCTGGCGGGACCCCAGCGGCGGCGTCCAACTCGCCGAGGTCCACACCGCCCCCTCCTGGGTCGGCCACAAGATCAGCAAGCTGCAGGAGGAGACCGGGGTCCGCGTCGCCTTCCTCACCCGCCTGGGCGAGGCCACGTTGCCCACCTCCCAGACGGTCCTCCAGGAAGGCGACCTGGTGCACGTGATGATGCACACCGACGAAGTCGAGAAGGTCGAGGCGGCATTCGCCCAGGGTCCCGAGGAGGCGCACGCATGAGGGTCGCCATTGCGGGCGCAGGAGCGGTCGGCCGCTCCATCGCCGGTGAACTGCTCGAAAACGGTCACGAGATCCTGCTCATCGACAAGGCGCCCACCGCCATCTCCGTCGAACGGGTCCCGCTCGCCGAATGGCTGCTCGCCGACGCCTGCGAGATCACCTCGCTCGACGAGGCCGCGCTCCAGCGCTGCAACGTCGTCATCGCCGCCACCGGCGACGACAAGGTCAACCTCGTCGTCTCCCTGCTCGCCAAGACGGAGTACGGCGTGCCGCGGGTCGTCGCCCGGGTCAACAACCCCAAGAACGAGTGGCTGTTCAACGAGGCGTGGGGCGTCGACGTCGCCGTCTCCACCCCGCGGCTGATGTCCGCCCTCGTCGAGGAGGCCGTCAGCGTCGGCGACCTCGTGCGACTGCTGCGCTTCAGCCACGGCGACGCCAACCTCGTCGAGCTGACCCTCCCCCCGGAGGCCGCCCTGGCCGGCACCCGGGTCGGCGACGTCGACTGGCCCGAGGACACCTCGCTGGTGACGATCATCCGCGGCACCCGGGTCCTGACCCCCAACAAGGACGACGCCCTGGAAGCCGGCGACGAGCTGCTCTTCGTCGCGGCCCAGTCCCGTGAGGAACAGCTGGAAGACCTGCTGTCGGTCCGCCGCAGCGAAGGCTGACACCACCGGCACGGCACACGAAGGGCCCGGGAGCGATCAGCTCCCGGGCCCTTCGTATCGTCTCCGTCCCGCGCGCGCCCGCAGGTCAGCGGCGGTGTCGCGGCCCCTCGTGCGGACCGTCCACGGCCGCCTCGGGCACCGCCGACCGCCCGCGCTGCCGCTCCCGCTCGGCCTCCTCCGCCTTCTCCTGCGCCTCCATCTCCGCGAAGACGTCGATCGGCGCCGGCGCCTTCACCAGGAACATCCAGGTCAGGTACAGCGCCAACAGGAACGGCGGGATCTTCAGGGCCACCAGCACCCAGCCCAGCTGCGTGGTGTCCGCCCACCAGTACAGCGGGAACAGGATCATGCACTTGGCGAGCAGGATCAGCCCCCACGCCCAGCTGGCCTTCGCGTACGCCTTCTTGCGGCCCGGGTTACGCGTCCGCCACGACAGGTTCTCCTTGAACACCGGCCCCAGGATCAACCCGATCAACGGGACCCCGGCCAGCGTCGTGATGATGTACGCCAGCGCCAGCCCCAGCGTGTAGAGCATCCCCGGCAGGTAGAAGTCCTTGGCGTTGCCGGTCATCATCGCGAAGACCACGCCGAAGGCGACCCCGAACACCCCGCTGAAGGCGTGCTTGACGGTGTCCTTGCGCACCAACCGCACCGCGCACAGCACCAGCGACACCGCCAGCGCCGCGATGGCCGAGACGTGCAGGTCCTTGTTGACCGTGAAGATCGCGACGAACAGCAGGCCCGGCAGCACCGTCTCCACCATGCCGCGCACGCCGCCGAACGCCTCGAACAGCGCCGCTTCCGTCACCTCCCTGCCGTCGGCGGTGGCGCCCGCACCGGGCTCCGGCGGGGCACCGGCAGCCGCCGCGACGCCCGCCGGACGGTGCGGGGAAGCGGAAGCCTCAGGGTCAGTGGTCGGTCGGTCGTACGACGTCACCGGCTACTCCTGTCCGAGCGGTCGCAGTTCGTACTTGGGATTGAAGAGCACCCGGCGCCCGTGACTCAAGGAGATCCGGCCCGAGGCGATGAGCTTACGGCCCGGCTCGATGCCGACGATGGAACGGCGACCCAGCCACACCACGTCGAGCGCCGCGGAGCCGTCGAACAGCTCCGCCTCCAGCGCGGGCACCCCGGCACGCGGCCGCAGCGTGACGTGCCGCAGGGTGCCGGAGACCTTCACTATCTGACGGTCGTCACAGTCGCATATCCGCGTACACCCCGTCGCCTGCGCATCCTCCTGCAGCTCGGCGGACTGCAGCTCCTCCTCGGAGGACGACAGCCTGTCGAGCATCCGGCGAAACCGGCCGGCCGGCTTCTCGGGTCGGGTCCCAGCACTCATAACCCCAGCGTACCGGGGCCCGCACGGCCTCCCCCGCACCCCGTACCCACGCCCCGACGCCCGCGTTCACCCCTCGAACCGGTATCCCATCCCCGGCTCCGTGATGAAGTGCCGCGGGTGCGACGGGTCACCCTCCAGCTTGCGCCGCAGTTGCGCCATGTAGACGCGCAGGTAGTTGGTCTCCGTCCCGTACGACGGACCCCACACCTCCTGCAGCAGCTGCTTCTGGCTGACCAACCGCCCCTGGTTGCGGACCAGCACCTCCAGCAGGTGCCACTCCGTCGGCGTCAGACGGATGTCCCGACCGCCCCGGTTGACCTTCTTCGCCGCCAGGTCGACCGTGAACCCCTCGGTCTCCACGATCACCTCGTCGTCCGCCGGCCCGGTCGGCTCCGCCCGCCGCACGGCCGCCCGCAACCGCGCCAGCAGCTCGTCCATCCCGAACGGCTTCGTCACGTAGTCGTCCGCCCCGGCGTCCAGCGCCTCGACCTTCTCGTCCGAGGTCTGCCGCGCGGACAGCACCAGGATCGGCACCCGCGACCAGCCGCGCAGCCCCTTGATGACCTCCACACCGTCCATGTCGGGCAGTCCCAGGTCCAGGACCACCACGTCGGGGTGGCGGGCCGCGGCGAGCTTCAGGGCCGTGGCCCCGTCCGGGGCCGCATCCACCTCGTACTTGCGCGCCTTCAGGTTGATCACAAGGGCGCGAACGATCTGCGGCTCGTCATCAACCACAAGCACCCGGTTCACTGGCGTTCTCCTCGCGGTGTCGGTCGCCGACGGGAGACGCCCGCCGACGAAGTCATGAGTGCGGCCGGTGCCGGCCGGCCGGTGCAACGGCCCGCTCCCGGACCACGGCCCCCTCCCGGGCCACGCGGCGGGACCGCACCGTCACCGGAGCACGGCCGCGACCCGCCGCAGGTACGTCCCTCAGGGTCCCGCCTCACGTCGTCGCCTGCGCCGGTAGATCAGGACGGACCGGCGGCAGTCCCGCGGCGGCCGGCATCGTCAGCACCATCGTCATGCCGCCCCCCGGAGTGTCCTCCGCCGCCAACGTCCCGCCGACCGCCTCCGCGAAACCACGCGCCACGGCCAACCCCAGCCCCACCCCGGCACCGCGCGGGGCGTCCCCGTACCGCTGGAACGGCTCGAAGATCCGGTCCTTCGCACTGTCCGGCACCCCGGGGCCGCGGTCCGCGACCCGCAGCTCCACCCGGTCACCGAGCGCACTGGCCGAGACCAGCACCACCTCACCGTCCGGGCTGTACTTCACGGCGTTCTCCACCAGATTGGCCACCGAGCGCTCCAGCAGCCCCGGATCCACCGCCACCATCGGCAGCTCCTCCGGGATGTCCAACGTGACGCTGCCCTCCGGGACCCCGCCCAGCGCCATCGGCACCACCTCGTCGAGGTCGATCTCCCGGATCAACGGCATCACCGTCCCGGTCTGCAACCGGGACATGTCCAGCAGGTTCCCCACCAGGTGGTCGAGCCGGTCGGCGCCCGCCTCGATGCCCTCCAGCAGCTCCGCCTCGTCCTCCTCCGACCACGCCACGTCGTCCGACCGCAGCGACGTCACCGACGCCTTGATGCTCGCCAACGGCGTCCGCAGATCGTGACTGACCGCCGCCAACAACGCCGTCCGGATCCGGTTGCCCTCCGCCAGCTCCCGCGCCCGCTCGGCCTCCCCCACCAACCGCTGACGGTCCAGCACCACCGCGGCCTGCGCGGCGAACGCCGCCAGCACCCGACGGTCCTCCGCGGGCAGCACCCGACCGGTCAACGCCAACGCCATGTGGTCACCCACCGGCATGTCGACGTCCGCGTCCTCCGGGCGCGCCAGCGGCGGCGTGTCGTCGCCACCACCGCCCGCCCGGCCGGCGCACGTCCACGGATCCACGTCGCTGCGCCGCTCCAGCAGCGCCACGGTGTCCATCCCGAACGTCTCCCGCACCCGCTCCAGCAGCGCGTCCAACGTGGTCTCGCCCCGCAGCACGCTCCCCGCCAGGAACGACAGGATCTCCGACTCCGCCCGCAACCGCGCCGCCTGGTGCGTCCGCCGAGCGGCCAGGTCCACCACCGACGCCACCGACACCGCCACCGCGAAGAAGATCGCGATCGCCACGATGTTCTTCGGGTCGCTGACCGTGAGCGTGTGCGTGGGCGGCGTGAAGTAGAAGTTCAACAACAGCGAGCCGACCGCCGCCGACGCCAACGCCGGCAACTGCCCGCCGAGCAGCGCCGCCAGCACCGTCAGGAAAAGGAACAGCAGCACGTCGTTGGCCAGCCCCGGACCGTTCGACAGCCTGGTGAGCAACAGCGACAGCGACACCGGACCCGCCACGCCGACCAACCAGCCGGCGATGATCCGCGAACGGCCCAGCCGCGCCCCCCGCGCCACCGGCAGGCCCCGGCCCTTGGCGACCTCGTCGTGCGTGACGATGTGCACGTCGAGGTCCGGGCCCGACTCGCGGGCCACCGTCGCCCCCACGCCCGGCCCGAAGATGTACTGCCACGTCTTGCGACGGCTCGACCCCAACACGATCTGGGTGGCGTTCACCCCCCGCGCGAACTCCAGCAGCGCACCCGGTATGTCGTCGCCGATGACGTGGTGGAACGTCCCGCCCAGGTCCTCCACCAGTGTCCGCTGGTCGGCCAGTTCCTTCGGCGACGCCGACGTCAGCCCGTCGCTCCGGGCGATGTAGACGGCGAGCACCTCACTGCCCGAGCCCTTCGCCGCCATCCGGGCGGCCCGACGGATCAACGTCCGCCCCTCCGGCCCACCGGTCAGCCCGACGACGATCCGCTCGCGCGCCTGCCAGGTCGAACGGATCGAATGCTCCGCCCGGTACTCCTGGAGGTACTCGTCCACCCGGTCGGCCACCCACAGCAGCGCCAGCTCCCGCAGCGCGGTGAGGTTGCCCGGCCGGAAGTAGTTCGACAGCGCCGCATCGACCTTGTCCGGCTGGTAGATGTTGCCGTGCGCCATCCGGCGCCGGATCGCCTGCGGGGACATGTCGACCAGCTCGATCTGATCGGCCCGCCGCACGACCTCGTCCGGCACCGTCTCCCGCTGCCGCACCCCCGTTATCGACTCGACGACATCGCCGAGCGACTCCAGATGCTGGATGTTCACCGTCGAGATCACCGTGATCCCGGCTTCCAGCAACTCTTCGACGTCCTGCCACCGCTTGCCGTTGCGGGACCCCGGAACGTTGGTGTGCGCCAGCTCGTCGACCAGCACCACGGCCGGCTTGCGCTCCAGCACCGCGTCCACGTCCATCTCGGTGAACGTCGAACCGCGGTACTCCAGCTCCCGGCGCTGCACCTGCTCCAGCCCGTGGAGCATCACTTCCGTACGGGGCCTGCCGTGGTGCTCCACGAACGCCACCACGACGTCCGTGCCGCGCTCCACACGGCGGTGTGCCTCGGACAGCATCGCGTACGTCTTGCCGACGCCCGGTGCCGCGCCGAGATATATCCGTAGCTTGCCGCGTGCCATGGCCCCATTGTCTTACGTGAAGGTCGCCCCCACCGGGCTTGACCTGATGCGACCCTACCGACCGTTCACCTGAAAAAACGCCCAGGTAGCGGCTTTCCACCCGGTCTTGACGGGACTCTGATACAGGCCGTGACAGGGGGCCGATCGGGGTCACGGACCACCCCACAACGCCTCGCAACAGCCGCCCCACGGGGCAGTCGGCACGCCCCACGAGCCCCTGAAAGGACCCCACCCGCCCGCACCGTCGCGCAGCCGCCGCCTGACCGCTCCTTGGCCCGTCCTTGACCGCCGCTCGGTCTCCGCTTGGCCGAAACAAAGCCCTCGCTCCCACCGACGGGCCCTGCGACGATGCCTCGCATGACCCCCTCCCCCTCCCCCTCTCCCTCCCCCGCCGAACACCCCACCGGCACCGCCGAGCTGCGCCTCGCCCACACCGCCGACCTGGACGCCGCCACCCTCACGGCCGCCCGGATCCTCCTCTACGACGTCTTCGACGACATGACCGCCGAGGACTGGGAACACGCCCTCGGCGGCATGCACGCCCTCGTCCACGAAGACGGCCAACTGATCGGACACGCCTCCGTCGTCCAACGCCGACTGCTGCACAACGGCCGAGCACTGCGATGCGGCTACGTGGAGGGCGTCGGCGTCCGCGCGGACCGCCGCGGACGCGGCCACGGCGCGGCGATGATGACCGCCCTGGAACGAGTGATCCACAACGCGTACGACCTCGGCGCACTCGGCGCCGCCGACGACGCCGCCGCCTTCTACGCCACCCGCGGCTGGCAACCGTGGCGCGGCCCCTCCTCCGCCCTCACCCCCCACGGCATCCACCGCACACCGCACGAGGACGGCGCCCTCTACGTACTGGCCGCCTCCGCGACCTTGGACCTCGGCGGCGAGCTGACGTGCGACTGGCGGGAGGGGGATGCGTGGTGAGGGGGGTGGGGGTGGGGTGACGAGGTGAGGGGGCTGGGGGTAACGGGAGGGGGGTTGGGGTGGGGAGGTGGGTGGAGGAGCACCGTTGCTCGCGGCTTCCCGGGGGTCCCCCTCCCCCCCCCGCCCCCGTTCCCTCCCCTCACCCCTCCCCCCTCACCCCGCCTCCCTGACCACCCCGTCGTCCAGTTCCAGTACCCGGTCGGCGAGGGTTAGGAGGGTGTTGTCGTGCGCGGCCACCAGGGCCGTCACGCCCTCGCTGCGGACGACGGCGCGGAGCAGTTCCATCACCTCCAGGCCGGTTTCGGCATCGAGTTGCCCCGTGGGCTCGTCGGCGAGGAGCAGGGCGGGGCGGTTGGCGAGGGCGCGTGCGAGGGCGACGCGCTGCTGTTGGCCGCCGGAGAGCTCGCCGGGACGTTGGGCGGCGTGGTCGGCGAGACCCACCAGGGACAGCAGGAGTGCGACGCGCGCTTCGCGCTCCCGTAGTGGGGCCGGCAATGCCTGTGGATAACTCGTGGAACGGGCAGGTCGACGGTGCGCGGTGCAGGCACAACGGGGCGGCCCCGGGGAGGGTCGTCCCCGGGGCCGCTGTCGTGGGTTGCGGTGGTGCACCGCGTGGGTGTCTCGGTAAGTCGTCGTCCGTCACCGGTGGGCCTGTGCGAGGTCCCGGAGCGCGACGTTGAGGTCCAGGACGTTGACTCGGGGCTCTCCCATGAAGCCCAGTTGGCGTCCCTGGATCCGGTCGTCGACGAGTCGCTGGACCTGGTCGGCGGGGAGGTGGTTCTCCTTGGCGACGCGGTTGACCTGGAGGAGCGCGTACGCGGGTGAGATGTCGGGGTCGAGGCCGGAGCCGGAGGAGGTGACGGCGTCGGCCGGTACCTGTGCCTGGGGGACGCCGTAGGTGGTGGCGACCCACTGCTTGCGTTCCTCGACGGCCTTGATGAGGTCGGTGTTGGTGGCGCCCAGGTTGGAGGCGCCGGAGACCTGGAGGTCGTACTGGGTGTTGACGCCGTTGGTGCGGTTGCTGCCCAGGCCGGCCGAGGGGCGGGGTTGGAAGTAGCGGAGGTCGGGGATCGGGTTGCCCTTCTTGTCGGTGCCCTTGTCGTAGCGCTGGCCGATGAGGGAGGAGCCGACGACCTTGCCGTGGGAGGTGACCTCGGAGCCGTTGGCCTTGCCGGGCAGGGCGGCCTGGGCCACGCCGGTGACCACCAGGGGGTAGATCACGCCGCAGACCACGGTCAGGACGAGCAGGGCGCGCAGGCCCGCCGTCAGCAACCGGGCGGTGTTGCGTACCGAGTTGTTCATGGCGGTCACCCGATTCCGGGGATGAGGGAGATGAGCAGGTCGATGATCTTGATGCCGATGAAGGGTGCGATGAGGCCGCCGAGGCCGTAGACGGCGAGGTTGCGGCGGAGCATCTTGTCGGCGCTGACGGGCCGGTACTGGACGCCCTTGAGGGCCAGCGGCACCAGGGCGACGATGATCAGCGCGTTGAAGATGATCGCGGAGAGGATCGCGGTCTGGGAGCTGTGCAGCCGCATGATGTTGAGGGTGTCGAGGCCGGGGTAGGCCACGGCGAACATCGCGGGGATGATCGCGAAGTACTTCGCGACGTCGTTGGCGATGGAGAAGGTGGTCAGCGCACCTCGGGTGATGAGGAGTTGCTTGCCGATCTCGACGATCTCGATGAGCTTCGTCGGGTTGGAGTCCAGGTCCACCATGTTCCCGGCCTCCTTGGCGGCCGAGGTGCCGGTGTTCATGGCGACGCCGACGTCGGCCTGCGCGAGGGCGGGGGCGTCGTTGGTGCCGTCGCCGGTCATGGCGACGAGTTTGCCGCCGGCCTGTTCGCGCTTGATGAGGGCCATCTTGTCTTCGGGGGTGGCTTCGGCGAGGAAGTCGTCGACGCCGGCCTCGTCGGCGATGGCCTTGGCGGTCAGCGGGTTGTCACCCGTGATCATGACCGTCTTGATGCCCATCTTGCGGAGCTCGACGAAGCGTTCGCGCATGCCGTCCTTGACGACGTCCTTGAGGTGGATGACGCCGAGGACGCGGGGGCCGCGCTCGTCTTCGAGGGCGACGAGCAGCGGGGTGCCGCCGGCCTGGGAGATGGTGTCGGCGAGTTCCCGGGCGTCGTCGGTGACGTTGCCGCCGCGTTCTTGGACCCAGGCGAGGACGGATCCGGTGGCGCCCTTGCGGATCTTGCGGCCGTCGACGTCGACGCCGGACATGCGGGTCTGTGCGGTGAACGGGATCCATTCGGCGCCCGTCAACGTGTCGACGTTGAACTCACCCTCGCGCAGTGCGTACTTCTCCTTGGCGAGTTCGACGACGGAGCGCCCTTCGGGGGTCTCGTCGGCGAGTGAGGAGAGTTGCGCGGCGTCGGCGAGTTCCTCTTCGGTGGCGTCGTGCACGGGGACGAACTCGGCGGCGCGGCGGTTGCCGTAGGTGATGGTGCCGGTCTTGTCGAGCAGCAATGTCGATACGTCGCCTGCTGCTTCGACGGCGCGTCCGGACATGGCGAGGACGTTGCGTTGGACGAGGCGGTCCATGCCGGCGATGCCGATGGCGGAGAGGAGTGCGCCGATGGTGGTGGGGATGAGGCAGACCAGCAGGGCGAGCAGCACGATCATGGGCTGTTCGGCGCCGGCGTAGATGGCGAACGGCTGGAGGGTGACGACGGCGAGCAGGAAGATGATGGTGAGGGACGCGAGGAGGATGTTCAGCGCGATCTCGTTGGGCGTCTTCTGGCGTGCGGCGCCTTCGACGAGGTTGATCATCCGGTCGATGAAGGTCTCGCCGGGCTTCGTCGTGATCTTGATGACGATGCGGTCGGAGAGCACCTTGGTGCCGCCGGTCACGGCGCAGCGGTCGCCGCCGGACTCCCGGATGACGGGGGCGGATTCGCCGGTGATCGCGGATTCGTCGACCGAGGCGACACCTTCGACGACGTCGCCGTCGCCGGGGATGACGTCGCCGGCTTCGCAGACGACGAGGTCGCCGACGCGGAGTTCGGTGCCGGGCACCTGTTCTTCGTCGGTGCCGTTGAGGCGGCGGGCGACGGTGTCGGTCTTGGCCTTGCGGAGGGTGTCGGCCTGTGCCTTGCCGCGGCCTTCGGCGACGGCTTCGGCGAGGTTGGCGAAGATGACGGTGAGCCAGAGCCAGACGGCGATGGCCCAGCCGAACCAGTCGGTGGGTGAGGCGCAGGCGAATATCGTGGTGAGGACGGAGCCGACCTCGACGACGAACATGACGGGCGCTTTGATCATCACCCGCGGGTCGAGTTTGCGCAGGGCGTCGGGCAGCGACGTGAGCAGTTGCTTGGGGTCGAAGAGGCCGCCGCCCACGCGGCCGTCGCCGGGCTGCTGGCCGCCGTGGGCGTCCTGTTCTGGAGCGCGGGTCGGTGTGGCGGTGGACATGGAGCCGTGCTCCTCCGGTTTCACGGGGGCGGTCATGACAGGCCCTCCGCCAGCGGCCCGAGGGCGAGCGCCGGGAAGTAGGTCAGACCGGTGATGATCAGGATGGTGCCGACGAGCAGCCCCGCGAAGAGCGGCTTTTCGGTGCGGAGGGTGCCCGCGGTCTCGGGGACGGGCTGCTGTTCGGCGAGCGAGCCGGCGAGGGCGAGCACGAACACCATGGGGAGGAAGCGGCCGAGCAGCATGGCCAGACCGATCGTGGTGTTGTACCAGGGGGTGTTGGCGTTGAGCCCGGCGAAGGCGGAGCCGTTGTTGTTGGCGCCGGAGGTGTAGGCGTAGAGGACTTCGGAGAAGCCGTGCGGTCCGGCGCCGAGTGCCTTGGTGTTGAGCATGGAGCCCAGGGCGTCGGGGAGCACCATGGAGACGGCGGTGAAGCCGAGTACCAGGGTCGGCGTGATGAGGATGTAGCAGGCGGCGAGTTTGATCTCGCGGGTGCCGATCTTCTTGCCGAGGTATTCGGGCGTGCGGCCGACCATGAGGCCGGCGATGAAGACGGCGATGACGGCCATGACGAGCATGCCGTAGAGGCCGGATCCGACGCCGCCGGGGGCGATTTCGCCGAGCATCATGCCGAGGAGTTGGATGCCGCCGCCGAATGCCGTGTAGGAGGCGTGGAAGGAGTCCACGGCTCCGGTTGAGGTGAGGGTGGTGGCGACGGAGAAGATGGCGGATCCGCCGATGCCGAACCGGTCTTCCTTGCCTTCCATGGCGGCGCCGGCGGCTTGGAGCGCGGGGCCGCCGTGGGCGAATTCGGTCCACAGCATGAGTGCGGTGAAGCCGAGCCAGATGATGCCCATGGTGGCGAGGATGGCGTAGCCCTGCTTCACGTTCCCGACGAGCTTGCCGAAGGTGCGGGTGAGCGCGAAGGGGATGACGAGGATCAGGAAGATCTCGAAGAGGTTGGTGAAGGCGGTGGGGTTCTCGAAGGGGTGGGCGGAGTTGGCGTTGAAGTAGCCGCCGCCGTTGGTTCCGAGTTCCTTGATGACTTCTTGGGAGGCGACGGCGCCGCCGTTGGTCTGCTGCGCTCCGCCCATGAACTGGCCGACTTCGTGGATGCCGGCGAAGTTCTGGATGGCGCCGCAGGCGACGAGGATCAGGGCGCCGACGATGGCGATGGGGATCAGGACGCGGATGGTGCCGCGTACGAGGTCGGCCCAGAAGTTGCCGAGTTCGCCGGTGCGGGAGCGGGCGAAGCCGCGGACGAGGGCGACGGCGACGGCCATGCCGGTGGCGGCGGAGACGAAGTTCTGCACCGCGAGGCCGCCGGTCTGGACGACGTGGCCCATGGCCTGTTCGCCGCTGTACGACTGCCAGTTGGTGTTGGCGACGAACGAGGCGGCGGTGTTGAAGGCCTGGTCGGGGCTGATGGAGGCGAATCCGAGGGAGAGCGGTAGGTGTCCCTGGAGGCGCTGGAGGAGGTAGAGGAAGAGCAACCCGGCAAGCGAGAAGGCCAGGACGCCGCGGAGGTAGGCGGGCCAGCGCATCTGGGTGTCTGCGTTGGCGCCTATGCAGCGGTAGATGACCTTCTCCACGCGCAGGTGGCGTGGGGAGCTGTAGACGGCGGCCATGTAGTCGCCGAGGGGGCGGTAGACCAGGGCGAGCGCTGCGATGAGCGCTGTGAGCTGGAGGACGCCCGCGAGAGCGGGGCTCATGTGGCCCGCTGCGGTGGCAGCTGTCGACACCTCAGAACCTCTCCGGGAAGACGAGGGCGAGGACCAGGTAGCCGAGGAGGGCGACGGCCACGATGAGACCGACGATGTTCTCGATGGTCACAGCTTCGTCACCCCCTTGGCGACGAGAGCCACCGCTGCGAAGACCGCGAGGGTGACGACGACGAAGGCCACGTCGGCCATCGTTGCTCCTAGATGGGCAGACGGAATGGGACCCCTAGAGCAAACCGTCGTTCTTCCGTCGCTTGACCGCTGTTGACGCCTCCCTTACGGCCATTAGCGTTCCGTTGACGGTTTTCTTACGCTTCCCGACCTGACCTGCATAAACGACGAGGGGCCGTACCCCCTGTCCGGGAGTACGGCCCCTCGTGACCGTCACGATTGAGCCGCCGCAGCGGTGTTTCTGCACCCTGCGACCTTGCACGATGGGTCAGCGGATCTCGGTGATCTCCGGTCCGCGCTCCAGCCGCTCCACGCCGCCGCCGAAGCGCGACCCGCCGGCCGGGTCCTGCTGCACCCCGTCGGGCACCATCTGGGCGTCGTCGGGCAGCTTGAGGACGATCGGGTCGCGGGGCGCCATCGGGCCCTCGCCGCGGACGATGACGGTGTCCCGGAAGATGTGCTCCAGCACGCCCGCGGCCTGCGGCTGCACGGCGCCCTGCCCGGAGATCACACCGCGCAGGAACCAACGCGGGCCGTCGATGCCGACGAAGCGCACGACCTGGACGCCGTTGGCGCCGTCCGGGAGCTGTACGGGGACCTGGGCGCGCAGTTCCCAGCCCAGCGGGCCGTCGACCTCGTCGATGACGCCGCCCTGCTGGGTGATGCCCGCGGCGATCTCCTCACGGACCTCGCCCCAGATGCCCTCGTTCTTGGGGGCGGCGAACGCCTGGAGCTGCACCGCGCTGTCCTGGAGGACGACGGTCGCGGCGACGATCGCGTCACCGGCGACCTCGACGCGCAGTTCCATGCCCTCGACACCGGGCACGTAGAGACCACCGAGGTCGACCCGGCCCTGGCCGGGCTCCTTGACCTCCGACTCGTCCCAGGGACCGTCGGGGCGCGGCGCGGGCGGGAGGTTGAGCCGCTGCTGCGTCGCGCCGTCCTCGCCGGTCTCCGCCTCGTCGGCGAGCGCCGCGTCCTCGGCCGGCTCTACAGGAGCCTCGTTCTTCTTGCGACGTCCGAACACGTCACTGTCCTTCCCGGTCGCGACCGACCGATGCGTATTCATTCCCGCCCGTGGAGCCGTCCACCGCCGCGTGACCGCCGGTGGATCCGAATCCCCCCTCGGCCCGCGCCGAGCCGGGAAGTTCCGCCACCTCGTGGAAGCGCACCTTCTCGACCTGCTGGACGACCAATTGGGCGATCCGGTCGTACTTCTCGAACCGCACGCTCTCGCGCGGGTCCAGATTGACCACGATCACCTTGATCTCTCCACGGTACCCGGCATCGACCGTCCCGGGGGCATTCACCAACGCCAGTCCGCACCGGGCCGCCAGCCCCGAGCGGGGGTGCACGAACGCCGCGTAGCCGTCGGGGAGGGCGATCGAGACCCCTGTGGCCAAGACGGTGCGCTCACCGGGTGCCAGTTCGGCGGCCTCGGTGGTCACCAGGTCGACGCCGGCGTCGCCCGGGTGCGCGTAGGACGGGACGGGAACGTCGGGGTCGAGCCGGCGCAGCAGCACGTCGACCGGATTCCGTAGCTGACTCACGGGTTCACCTCGAAGGCACGCACGCGCTTGACCTGGTCCGGGTCGGCCAACGCCGACTCGATCTCCGAGGTCCTTCCGTTGTCGATGAAGTGGTCGACCTTGACCTCGATGAAGACGGCCTGGGCGCGGACCGCCTCCGGGCCGTCGGGCCCGCCTATCCGGCCGACCGCGCTCGAGTAGATCTTCCGGCCGTGCACGGCGGTGACCTGCGCCTCCAGGTGCAGCACCGTGCCCAGCGGCACCGGCCTGACGAACTCGGTCTCCAGCCGTCCGGTCACCGCGATCACCCGCAGCAGCCAGTTCAGCGAGCCGAGCGTCTCGTCGAGCGCAGTGGCCAGCACGCCGCCGTGCGCCAGGCCGGGGGCCCCCTGGTGGGCCTCCTTGACGGTGAACTCGGCGGTCACGCTCACGCCGTCGCCGGCCCGCGCTTCGAGGTGCAGCCCGTGGGGCTGGCCCGTGCCGCAGCCGAAGCACCGTTCGTAGTGCGCGCCGAGCAGTTCTCCGGGGGCCGGCGCGTCCGGGTGCCTCACCGGGGCCGTGGCGTCCGCGGGTGGCGTCAGCCGCGTCCGGGGTTGGTCAGTTCCACTCACGAGTGCAGACCCTACCCGCGCGAATAAGGGCCGAGTGCCGCCGTGCCAAGCTGGGGGCATGCAGTCGTACGAAGAACGTCTCACCGCGCCCCGCTCCTGGTGGGTGATCGCCGCGCTCCTCGGCATCGCCTGTGCCCTGATGCTGCTCCCCCTGGGGACGCTCCCGATGCTCGGCGGGCTGATCGGCGGCACGGCACTGTCCGCGGTGGCGGTGAGCTCGTACGGCTCGGTGCGGATCCGGGTGGTGGGCGGTGCGCTGATCGCGGGGGAGGCGAAGATCCCGGTGACGGCACTGGGCGAGGCACAGGCTCTGGACGCGACGGAGGCCATGGCCTGGCGGACACACAAGGCCGATGCGCGGGCGTTCATGCTGCTGCGGAGCTACGTGCCGACGGCGGTGCGGGTGGAGATCAGCGATCCCGAGGACCCGACGCCGTACGCCTACTTGTCGACGCGCGAGCCGGAACGGCTGGTGGCGGCCCTGTCGTCGGCGTCGTCGGCGTCGTCGGCGCGCGACTGACCGGCCGGGGCGTCGGGAAGGGTGTCCCAGGGGATCTGGCGGCGCCGGAGGTCCACGCGGATCTTCTCGGCGAGTTTCCTGGTGTCGCGGCGGTTGAGAAACGCGCCGACCGCGGCGCCTACCAGGAACGGCGTGAGGTTGGGCAGGTTGCGCAGCGTGCGCTTCATGATCTGCTGGCGCAGCTCGCGCCTCATCTGACCGCCTAGCGCGACGTTCAGCGAGGCGGGTTTGGCGACGTCGATGCCGCGCTCCTGGGTCCAGGACGTCAGGTAGGCGGTGGCGCGCTGGGTGCGGCTCCCGGGGGGCCGCAGGCCATAGACCTCGTGGAGTTCGGCGATCAGTTTGATCTCCACCGAGGCGACGCCCGCCACCTCGGCCGCGAGTTCGGCGGGCATGGCCGGCGGGGCGGGCAGCATGGCGGCCGCCCCGACGCCGGCGCCCACCGTGGCGGTCCCCGTGCAGGCGCCCGCCACCAACTTGTCGGCGAGTTCCTCGGGGGTCAGTCCGGGGAAGTGCGCACGCAAGGTGGCGAGGTCGCGCACCGGGATCCTGGGGGCGGTGGCGATGATCCGGTCGGCGATCGCGCCGAGCGCGGACCGTACGCCGTCGCGGCCCTTCCTGGCGCCGCGTACGGCCGCTTCCGCGAGCGCGGCCGGGCGGCCACGCCGCTGGGGTGCACCGGTCGACCGTTCCTCGGGCAGGGCGGTCGGATCGGCGGGCACGGGCGCGGTTTCTTCGCGTGATCGTGCGCCGGCCGCCGGACCGTTGCCGCCCTTGCGGCCCTTACGGAACGGGTTCACGCCTGGCACGGCGTAACCGGTCAGGCCGCGCAGTCGCGGCAGATCGGGTTGCCGTTCTTGTCCTCGGCAGCCAGCTGGCTGCGGTGGTGGACCAGGAAGCAGCTCATGCAGGTGAACTCGTCCTGCTGCTTGGGCAGGACGCGGACCGCGAGTTCCTCGTTGGACAGGTCGGCGCCGGGGAGTTCCAGGCCCTCGGCCTGCTCGAACTCGTCGACGTCGACGGCCGAGGCGGACTTGTCGTTCCGCCGCGACTTCAGTTCTTCGATGCTGTCCTCGTTGAGGTCGTCATCGGTCTTGCGTGGAGTGTCGTAATCCGTAGCCATGTGTCGCTCTCCCCCTCTGGGTGTCTGCGGTGTCTCAGCGCTCGTAACGCGTGAGAGGCCGGACTTGTGCCCGACCTGAGGCGGAGATTTTGCCTCACATCAAGGTCTGTTACTCAATCGACACCCAACCGCACCCCTGAAGAGGTGATCGGTTTGGATGGCGATCAGGACCGTACACGGTCCGAATGTCGCACCTCGCGCAGCCCATCACGTGTACTTCCCGTGATCAGGGCCCTGGGAAACCCGGATTTTCCCGGCTTTCCACCAGGCATTTCGATCACGGAGGGTAGATGGCCGGAAAGGGGCCTCTGTGAGGGATCACACACGATCAAGGCGGCGGGCGGACCCGCCGAATTCAGCGCAAAGCGAACTCGGCGAAGGATCCCCGGAGACCCCCCGTCCCGTCAAACCGCGAGGCCGGACGGGAACGGACGGAATCGGGGTGTACGGCCGCGGCGCGGGCGACCGTACGCGTCGTTAGCCCGGAACCCTCCGGCCACCCCGGCGACGCCTCCAGCAGCCGCACAGGGGCCGCGGCGGCGCTGTCAGAGGGGGAGCACCACGCGCATGTCCAGGCCGCCGCCCTCGCGGGGTTCGGCGGTGATGGTGCCGTCGTGGGCGCGGGCCACGGAGCGGACGATGGACAGGCCCAGTCCGACGCCCTTGTCGCTGCCGGTCCGCTCGGT
>NZ_BAAARK010000066.1:0-23882 GCF_039532155.1 Streptomyces lunalinharesii | reverse complement strand
GGAGGTGTCGGGTTGGCGGGTGGTGGGGTGCCCGGACGTAAAGCGCAGCAGTCCGGGCACCCCACCACCCGCCAACCCGACACCGCGCCTACCTACAAGCCCCGCGCAGCGGCAACGCGCCGCAGGCGCAAACAGCAACCACCACGGCGGGAAAGACAACAACGTGGGAAGCAAAGCCAAGCGCCGCGACCCGTCAGCCCCCCAGCCCCCCATGGCGCGCGGCGAGCCGGGCCGTGCCCTGTTCGGTGAGTGAGCCGTGCAGCCGGAGGCGGGCGATTCCGCCGTCGGGGAAGATGTCCAACCGGACGTGGGTCACCGCGGGTGCGTCGTCCAGCAGGAAGCGGTGGACGGTGTCGGGCTGGAGCCGGGTGCGGGGCAGCAGTTCGACCCAGTCGCCCTGTTCGCCGTCGCGTCCGGACAGCGCCGCCCAACCGGCCGCATTGCCCTTGAGGTAGCCGGTGTCGATCTCCACCGCGCGGATCGCGGACTGCTCGGTGAGGCGGTAGCGCACCCAGTCGTTGCCGGTGCCGCGGCGCCGGCGGGTCTCCCAGCCGTCGTCCATCTTGCGGGACCGGCCCGGCTGGATGGTGTTCGTGGGCGAGGAGTAGAAGCGGTCCGAGGCGTCCTCGACCTGGCCGCCGTTCTCCAGCGCGGCGAGGTCGAAGGTGCCGAGCGCGGCCAGCCAGCGGGGCGCCGGGACGACCTCGCCGTGGACCCGCAGGCGGGCGACGCCGCCGTCGGGGTGCTGGTTGAGCCGCAGGTGGGTGAAGCGCTGCTCGACGTGGACGGCGAAACCGTTGGCGGCGTGCCCGCCGATGGCGGTGCGTTGGACCAGCGGGGTCCAGGTGACGCCGGCGCCGAGGAGTTCGGCCGGCGACGGCGAGCCCTCGACGCAGGTGCCCTCGACGCTGACCGACTGCGGGTAGTTGCCGCGGAAGTGCGCGGTGTCGACGACGACGCCGCGGATCACGCCCGGGGCGCCGAGCCGGATCAGCGCCCAGTCGTGGTCGCCCTCGGTCGGGAAGGGGTGCGCGCCGTCGGCGCCGCGCCGCCGGCGGGTCTCCCAACCGTCCATGACCTTGCCCTTGTGGCCGAACGCCTCGGGGTCGAAGTGGGCGGCCTCGGGCGTCAGGAGGTTCTCCCGCTCGGCGAAGAACTCGTCGTTGGCGGCGAGCACGCCGGCGCCGAGCCGCCGGTCGGCGAGGTCGGGCAGGTGGGAGAAGGGGAAGCCGGCCGGGCCCGGGGTCCGGTAGTCGGCGTAGGGGTCACCGCCGCCGTAGGGGCTGGCGTCCCCGGTGTAGCGCGGGAGGTCGCCGGTGGTCATGCGCGCGGCCTTTCGAGGAGTTCGCCGGTGGGCTCGGCGAGGGTGGCGCCGTCGTTGATCTTCCGGCCGCGCAGCCAGGTGGAGCGGACGACGCCGTACAGGGTCTTCCCGGCGTACGCGGTGATCTTGTTGCGGTGCTGGAGTTCGGCGGGGTCGACGGTGAAGGTCGCGTCGGGTGCCAGCACCGCGAAGTCGGCGTCCCGGCCGGCGGCGATGGCGCCCTTGTCGCCGAGGCCGACCAGCTCCGCCGGGGCGGCGGACATCCAACGGACCACGTCCTCCAGGCTGTGACCGCGCTCCCGGGCGGCGGTCCAGATGGCCGGCAGGCCGAGCTGGAGGGAGGAGATGCCGCCCCAGGCCGTCCCGAAGTCGGGGGTCTTCAGGTCGGTGGTGGACGGCGAGTGGTCGGAGACGATGCAGTCGATGGTGCCGTCGGCCAGGCCCTGCCACAGCGCGTCCTGGTTGCCGGCCTCGCGGATCGGCGGGCAGCACTTGAACTCCGTGGCGCCGTCCGGGATCTCCTCGGCGGTCAGCGTCAGGAAGTGCGGGCAGGTCTCGACGGTGATCTTGACGCCGTCGGCGCGGGCGGCGGCGATCGTCGGCAGGGCGTCGCTGGAGGACAGGTGCAGCACGTGCACCCGCGCGTCCAGCTTCCGGGCGAGTTCGATCAGGCCGGCGATGGCGTCGTTCTCGGAGACCCGGGGGCGGGAGGCGAGGAAGTCGGCGTACTTGGGGCCGTGCGGCTCGGGGGCGGCGTCCAGGTGGCCGGGGTCCTCGGCGTGCACGATCAGCAGGCCGTCGAAGGCGGCGATCTCGCCGAGCGCCGCCGCCAGCTGCTCCTGGTCGACCTGCGGGAACTCGTCGACGCCGGAGGGCGACAGGAAGCACTTGAAGCCGAAGACGCCGGCCTCGTGGAGCGGGCGCAGGTCCTTGACGTTGCCGGGGATGGCACCGCCCCAGAAGCCGACGTCGATGTGGGCCTTGCTGCGGGCGACCGCGCGCTTGGCGTCGAGGTTGTCGACGGTGGTGGTCGGCGGGAGGCTGTTGAGCGGCATGTCCACGAGGGTGGTGATGCCGCCGGCGGCGGCCGCGCGGGTGGCCGTCCAGAAGCCCTCCCACTCGGTGCGGCCGGGGTCGTTGACGTGCACGTGGGTGTCCACCAGGCCGGGCAGCAGGACGTCGTCGCCGAAGTCCTCCACCCGGGCGCCGGCCGGGGCCTCGGCGTCGTGCGGCAGGACCGCGACGATCTTCCCGTCCTGGACGGTGACGGACGCGGCCCGCGTCCCCTCCGGGGTGACGACGCGCGTGGAACGCAGCACCAGCTCTATTTCGGACACCCAGTACCTCCCATATCGTTGTTTCATGGTCGCGGTCCGGCGCCCGCGGGGCACGGCTGACGCGGGCCGTGCCGCCGCCGGCGCGGATTCTCCAGCACCCCGGAATGTCGGTGTGGACCGCTGGTATACGGAATTCAACAGTCTGTTGAATGAGTCTTCACTCAGGACCGCGGCCCGTCAAGACCCCGAGGCGGCGGCCGGCCCGGCGATCGCACCGGAGGGCTCCGGTTCCTCGACCGACGCCACCATCTCGCCCCTGACCTGCGACGTGATGATGTCCTGGGGAATCGGGCCGGCACCGGCCGCGGCCCGTTCACGCCGCGAGACGAAGGCGTAGAGCAGCCCCGAGATCCCCATCCCGAAGATCCAGGAGAACGGCGCCACCGCGTCGAAGGCCGGTATCAGCGCCAGCGAGGCGGCGACCGCGGCGGCCGGCAGGAAGGCGATCACGGCCTTCGGGTTGTAGCCCCGCCGGTAGTAGTAGGCCCCGGCGGCATCGGCCGAAAACAGCGCATCGACGTCGATCCGCCCCCGTCGCACCAGGAAGTAGTCGACGAGCAGGATCGCCACCAGCGGACCGAGGAAGGCCCCCAGCGCGCCCAGGAAGTACTGGATCACCAGCGCCGAGGAGTAGAGCTTCCAGGGCATGACCAGCACCGCGAGCACCGCGGTGATCATGCCGCCGCGCTTGAAGTCCAGGTACTTCGGCAGCAGGTTGGCGAAGTCGTAGGCGGGCGAGACGAAGTTGGCCACGACGTTGATGCCGATGGTGGCGATGATGAAGGCGAGCGCGCCGATGACGGTGACCACCGGGTTGTCGATCTTCTGGATCACCTTCACCGGGTCGTAGATCGCCTCGCCGAAGACCGCGATGGTGCCGGCGGTGACGAGGACGGCGACCACCGCGAAGGCGGTGAAGTTCACCGGCAGCCCGATGAGGTTGCCCCGCCGGTAGGAGCGGTGGTCGGGGGTGAAGCGGGCGAAGTCGGCGTAGTTGAGGACCAGGGTCAAGAAGGTGGCCACGGTCAGGCTGACCGCGATCAGGCTCTGCCGGACCTGCGCGGTGCCGCTGAGCCCGGTCAGGCTGCGGGTCAGCGAGATGTCGCCGTGCGCCGCGACGACGAGGTACACCGCCAGCGCCAGCACCACCAGCCAGACCACCGGCCCGGTCGCGAAGTCCTGGACCTTGCGGATGAACTCCATGCCGCGGGTCAGCAGCGCGGCCTGCAGCCCCCACATCACCATGAAGGCGATCCACCCCAGGGTGGACAGCCCCAGCACCGAGTTGTGGTTGTACGCGTCCAGGCCGGGCGCGATCTGCAAGGTCAGCAGCACCACGGCGGTGGAGGCCAGCCAGGTCTGGATGCCGTACCAGGCCACCGCCATCACCGCGCGCAGCAGCGCCGGGATGTTGGCGCCGTAGACGCCCCAGCTCGCGCGGGCGAGCACCGGGTAGGGGACGCCGGTGCGGTGCCCGGCGTGCCCCATCCGGTTCATCAGCCCGTAGACGAGCGTGATGCCGACCAGCAGGGCGAGGAACACCTCCCAGGCCGGCAGCCCCAGCACGAAGAGGCTGGCGGCGAAGGCGTAGTTGCTGATCGCGTGGGTGTCGGACATCCACAGCGCGAAGACGCTGTACGTGCCCCAGGTGCGCTTCGCCGCCGGTGCGAGGTCTTCGTTGAAGAGCCTCGGGTCCGGCGGTCCCGGACGGTGCTGCGGGGATGTGCTCATGAGTCCTCCCAGGCAGGTCGGGTGGAGCTTGGGTATCAGTCGTCAGATGCCTGATGTTTCACTGGAAAAGTCGGTGTGCCGTGCGGAATCCTGCATGCGGTGCCGCTCCCCCGACGCGGTGCGCACGAGGTGGCGGCTCAGCGGCCACGAGCCGATGGCCTTGGGGCGGGGCGGCGCGAAGCTGCGCTGCGCACTGGTGGTCAGACCGAGGCCGACCACCGCCTCCGCGAACTTCACCGCGGCGGCGACGCCGTCCACGACGGGCACCCCGAGCTCGGCGGCGACCCGCTCCTGGAGCCCGGCCATCCCGCCGCACCCCAGGCAGATGACCTCCGCACCGTCACGGACCACCGCCCGGGCGGTCTGCAGGATCACCTCGACGGTGCGCTCGGGATCCTCCTCCAGCTCCAGGACCCCAAGCCCGGTGCCGCGGACCCCGGCGCAGCGCTGGAGCAGCCCGGCGGTCAGCAGCCGGTCCCGGATCTGCGGCACGGCGCGGTCGAGGGTGGTGACGATGCCGTAGGAGTGGCCGAGCATCAGCGCCATCTGCACGGCGCACTCGGTGATGTCCAGGACGGGGACGTCCAGCAGCTCCTGGGCGCCCTCCCGGCCGGGTTCGCCGAAGCCGGCCATGACCAGTGCGTCGAACGGGGTGTCCAGGGTGGCGAGCCGGTCCAGGACGGCGGCGGCGCTGAGGTACCCCTCGAAGTGGCCTTCGATGGACTCCGGCCCCCAGAGGGGTTCGGTGGCGAGGATCTCGGTGCCCGGTGCGGCGACCGCGGTGGCGGTGGCGCGGATCGAAGCGGTCATGGAAGCCGTGGTGTTCGGGTTCATGACGAGAATGCGCATGACGCTCCAACGATTTGGAGGATTCCACAGAATGGACAGTAGGTTTCGCGGAGCAGAACGTAGCTACGGCCACTGGCACCGTCAAGAGATCTCGGGCAAGGAGGTGGCACCTCGGGACATACGGGCGCTGACCGGCGGGAACGACTGTGCGATAGGCGGTGTACCTGCGCGGTGTGACCGGTAGGCTGCTCCGGTCGGGCCCGGCGCCCGCAAGGATGAAGAGCCGAGACCGATCCGACCCGCCCCGAAAGGAACGCGACGTGCCGCCGTCCAGCGCCAGCACCTCCGCCGCCCAAGCCAAGCCTGCAGGCGCCAGCGGCGGGGTCCAGTCCCTCGAGCGCGCCTTCGACCTCCTGGAGCGGATGGCCGACGCCGGCGGCGAGGTGGGCCTGAGCGAGCTCTCGGCCAGCAGCGGCCTGCCGCTGCCCACCATCCACCGCCTGATGCGCACGCTGGTCGCCTGCGGCTACGTCCGTCAGCAGCCCAACCGCCGGTACGCCCTCGGCCCGCGCCTGATCCGGCTCGGCGAGAGCGCCTCGCGCCTGCTGGGCACCTGGGCCCGGCCGTTCCTGGCCCGCCTCGTGGAGGAGACCGGCGAGACCGCCAACATGGCCCTCCTCGACGGGGACGAGATCGTCTACGTCGCACAGGTCCCGTCCCGGCACGCGGTGCGGATGTTCACCGAGGTCGGCCGCCGCGTGCTGCCGCACTCCACCGGCGTCGGCAAGGCCCTGCTGGCCAACCACCCGCCGGAGGAGGTCCGCGCGCTCCTCGGCCGTACGGGCATGCCCGCCGCGACCGAGAAGACCATCACCGACCCGGAGCACTTCCTCGACGCCCTGGCCGACGTGCGTCGCCTCGGCTACGCGGTCGACGACAACGAGCAGGAGATCGGCGTCCGCTGCCTGGCGGTTCCGGTCCCCAACTCCCCCACGTCCGCGGCGATCTCCATCTCCGGGCCGACCGGCCGGGTGACCGAGGCCGCGACGGACAAGATCATCCCGGTGCTCCAGGAAGTGGCGGCCGAACTGTCGGTGGCGCTGGCCAACCAGACGCCGGCGTGAGGTCCGGGTGAGGCGCCCCGCCCGGGTCGCCTCACCCGCCCGGCAGCCCGCCGAAGCCGTCGATCCGCTCGCGGACCTCGGACAGCGCCGGCGACAGTGCGCTCACCGAGCCCACCGCCCCGGCTATCAACAACAGCGAACGGCGCAGCCGGGTCACCTCGGGGGCGCCGTGGCTCACCATCGCGTCCAGTGCGGCCAGTTCGTCGTCGGCGGCCGCACGGTCCGGTAACTCGGCGGGCAGCACGGCCAGTTGGCGGCGGAGCCGGCCCACCGCCACGCGGAGCGCACGGACCTTCGGATCGTTGTGGTCCCCGGTCATGCGGCCGTCCCCCTGCGCCTGTTGCCCAACGACCGTGCCCTTCCAGGACGTTGTCCGTTCCACGATGCGGGACAGTTAACGCCACGCTGCGCGGCCGACGCCATACGGGCGGTGGAAAAAACTCGATCAACGTCCCGCCGTCGCGACGGCGGCGCGGGCGCCACCGGGGCGCGCCGGACCCGCACGCCGAGGGTGCGCGGCCGGCCCTCCCGCCGCCTCGCGCCACTGGCCGGATCTCGCCGCTCACCGGGCGCTCCCCCGGCCGTCCGACCGACTCCTCGCACCCACGGACCCCCGCACCGCGCGCCCCCGTCACGCCGACCGCGCGCGCTACCCGTCCGCCAGCTGACCATGCGTCAGTACGTGCGTTCCCCCGGGCACCCGTTGGCGTGGGCGTTTCCCGTACAAGGGATACGGCGCCGCGCGGTGGAGCATTCTCCCTTCCGGGAAATGTCCGGCATATCACCGAATCGCACACCACTGGACCACTGGATCGGAGAACGCCATGGAGCCCAACCCAGGCCCCGACCCCGGCCCCCATCCCGACTCCCGGCACCTCAGCGTCGTCCAGCTCATCTGCCGGGCGTACGGCCTGGCCGACGCCTCCGAGATCACCGAGGAGCACATACACCGCTACGTCAGCGAGCGCCGCGACGCGGACGAGCGGACCGCACGCGCCCGGGACCGGCTGCGGCCGTGGATCCCACGGCAGCGGACGTCGGGGGACGCGGCCTGACGGGGCGACCGGGCACCGCCCGGTCCGGGGGGCGCGGAGCGCCGCGCGCGGCCATGAGGTAAGCAGTCCCCATGGCACATTCAGGGGAAAGCGCAGGCGTCGGGGGGACGGCGGGGGCCGGACGGCCCGAGGGGAAGGTGGCCGGGCTGCTGCTCGCCGCGGGCGGCGGGCGGCGGCTGGGGGGACGGCCGAAGGCGCTGCTCGACCACCGGGGACGCCCGTTGGTCGAGCACGCCGCACGGGTCCTGCGGGACGCCGGCTGCGGACCGGTGCACCTCGTACTGGGGGCGGCCGCCGAAACGGTACGCGCCCGGGCCGAGTTGACCGGCTACGGCGTCTCGGTCAATCCGGACTGGGCCCAGGGCATGGGCTCGTCGCTCCGGGTGGGACTGACGGCGCTGGCCGACTCGGGGGCGGACGCGGTGGTGGTGTCCCTGGTGGACCAGCCCGGCATCGGCGCCGCCGCGGTGTCCCGGGTGGTGGCCGCGTGCACCGGGCGGGACGCACTGGTGGCCGCCGCGTACGGGGGCGAGCGGGGGCATCCGGTGGGGTTCGGCGCCGCGCGGTGGGCGGACGTCGCGGCGAGCGCGACGGGCGACCGCGGTGCGCGGGACTACCTGCGGCAGCACGCCGGGGCGCTGACGCTCGTCGAGTGCGGCGACGTGGCCGAGGCGTACGACATCGACACACCGGAAGATCTGCGACGGCTCCAGTGACCGGGGTGCCGTCGCGCGGGCCTCGTGCGACCGTACGAAGGGCCGCACATTCTGCGGCGGGCGGCGCGCTCGGCGACCAGAACGGCGGCCCCGACCGCGGGTTGACGGGAAACCGTCGCTCCGGGGCGGGAGTAATGGAGAGTGACCACTGTGGCACCGAGCGCCATTTGATCAAGGTTTCTGTCGACTCAGAGAATCTCGATGTCAACAAACCATTGAAGTTCCGCGATAAGGAAACTAGTCTCCACTGGTCAGAAGCGCCCTGCTATCCGTACGGCGCCCGCGACCGTGTCTCGGAACCCTCGGCACCCCGTGCCGCTCAGGTGCCCCGGCGGCCGCCAGGCACCGCCGCTGAATGGAGTGACAGCTCATGTCCGCACCAGCGCCGTCCCCGCTGGCCATCGTCGAAGTCGACCCCGCACACACCCCGGAACGGCAGGGCGAGGTCCTCACCGACGCTGCGCTCGCCTTCGTTGCCGAGCTGCACCGGCGGTTCACCCCCCGCCGCGACGAGCTGCTCGCCCGCCGCGCCGAGCGTCGTGCCGAGATCGCCCGGACCAGCACGTTGGACTTCCGCCCCGAAACCGCGCAGATCCGCGCGGACGACAGCTGGAAGGTGGCCGCAGCGCCCGCCGCGCTGAACGACCGCCGGGTGGAAATCACCGGTCCCACCGACCGGAAGATGACGATCAACGCGCTCAACTCCGGCGCCAAGGTGTGGCTCGCCGACTTCGAGGACGCCTCCGCTCCCACCTGGGAGAACGTCGTCAACGGCCAGCTCAACCTGATCGACGCCTACGAGCGCCGGATCGACTTCACCGATGCCCGCAGCGGCAAGTCCTACGCCCTCAAGCCGGCCGAGGAGCTCGCCACCGTGGTGATGCGCCCGCGCGGCTGGCACCTGGAGGAGCGCCACCTGCAGTTCGAGGGCCGCCCGGTCCCCGGCGCCCTGGTCGACTTCGGCCTGTACTTCTTCCACAACGCCCAGCGTCTGCTGGACCTCGGCAAGGGCCCGTACTTCTACCTGCCCAAGACCGAGTCCCACCTGGAAGCCCGCCTCTGGAACGAGATCTTCGTCTTCGCCCAGGACTACGTCGGCATCCCGCAGGGCACCGTCCGCGCCACGGTCCTCATCGAGACGATCACCGCCGCGTACGAGATGGAGGAGATCCTCTACGAGCTGCGCGACCACGCCTCGGGGCTGAACGCCGGCCGCTGGGACTACCTCTTCTCGATCGTCAAGAACTTCCGTGACGGCGGCGCCAAGTTCGTCCTCCCGGACCGCAACGCGGTCACCATGACCGCCCCGTTCATGCGCGCCTACACCGAACTCCTGGTCCGCACCTGCCACAAGCGCGGGGCGCACGCCATCGGCGGCATGGCGGCCTTCATCCCCAACCGCCGGGACCCCGAGGCCAACGAGAAGGCCCTGGCCAAGGTCAAGAACGACAAGGACCGGGAGGCCGGCGACGGCTTCGACGGCTCCTGGGTCGCCCACCCAGACCTGGTGCCGATCGCCCGCGCCTCCTTCGACGCGGTCCTCGGCGACAAGCCGAACCAGAAGGACCGCCTGCGCGAGGACGTCTCGGTCGCCGCCGCCGACCTCATCGCCATCGACTCGCTGAAGGCCAAGCCCACCTACCAGGGCCTGGTCGACGCGGTCCAGGTCGGCACCCGCTACATCGAGGCGTGGCTGCGCGGCCTCGGTGCGGTCGCCATCTTCGGCCTGATGGAGGACGCCGCCACCGCGGAGATCTCCCGCTCCCAGATCTGGCAGTGGGTCGACGCCGGTGTCGTCTTCGCGGAGGAGGGCCACGCCGGCACCAAGGTCACCGCCGATCTGGTCCGCCGGATCGCCGCCGAGGAACTGGCCGCCATCCGCACCGAGGTGGGCGAGGACGCCTTCACCGGCGGCAAGTGGCAGCAGGCCCACGACCTCCTGCTGAAGGTCGCCTTGGACGCCGACTACGCCGACTTCCTCACCCTGCCGGCGTACGAACTGCTGGTCTGATCCCGTCCGATCCGGCCCGGTCCACCCGCCCGGCACGGCCCCGAGGGCCCGCGCAACACCACCGCCCCGTGGTGCGCGCGGGCCCTTCGCGCTGTCGGCGGCCGGTGTGCGCGGGGAGCGCGTCGACGGGTCGGCCGCGGTCCGGGACCGGCCCGTTCGTCCGCCGCTAGAGCTGCCGTTGGTGCTGGTGCGCGGTGTGCGTGGGCGCGTAGCCGAGGGCGTCGTTGATCCGTCTCATGGGCGCGTTGCCGTCGGCGGTGTCGGTCAGGAGGCCGGCGAGGGCCGGATGGTCCGTGCGGGCCCGTCGGATCGACTCGGCCTTCATCCATCGCCCGAGGCCGTGTCCGCGGTGCTCGGGCAGCACGCCGGTGCCGTAGTGCTGGCCGTCGCCGGTGCCGCTGCCGGGGACGACGAGTTCGGTGAAGCCGGCGATCGAGCCGTCGCGGGCGTCGACGGCGACGACGGTGTGCAGGAGGTCGCCGCGCCGTTCGACGGCCCGCGCCGCGGCCCGGACCCGGTCCTCGTCCCAGGTCACGGTGCCGTAGTCGGCCTCGTCCATGGGCATGTCGTCCATGGCGTGCCGGGCGGCGACGAACGTCCGGACGAGGTGGTCGGGGACCGTTCCGCGCCACGAGAGCAGTCGGTAGCCGGGATGCGGGCGCTCGACGATCCCGGCGAGGGCGGCGGCGTCCACCTCGGCCAGCGGCAAGCGGGTGTACCGCAGGGTGAGGACCTTGCGGAAACCGCGCGCCGCCAGGAAGCGGTCGCCGGGCGATCCGGCCTCGGCCTGCGCGATGACGCAGCGTCGGTCGTCGTCCCGGGCGGTGGCGACGGCGGCGTCGAGCAGCCGGGAACCGACGTGCCTGCGGCGCTCCACGGGGTGAACGTGGAGGGCGAGTTCGGCCAGGTGCTGCCGTCCGGGATCGGTGAACAGGCGCAGGAAGGCCGTCCCGACCGGGTGGGATTCCGCATCGGACGCCAGCCATGCGAGACGCCGGCCGTGCGGTCCGGGCGCGGGATCGGTCAGTGCGGTGAGGCGAAGCGACAAGGTGTCTCCGTCGTGAGGAGGTGGCGAAGGTCGGTGTGCGGGCTCGGCTGAGGGGCACGCGTGCGCATGTGCTCCACACCTCCTCGTCGACGGGGTCGCGCCGCACGGGCACGGACGGCCGGCAGAATCTAGCCGGCCCGTCGGTCGCGCGGCAACGGGTTAACGGCAGTGGGCCGCCGGCGCGACCCGCCGCCGCGGCGAGGCGCCGGACGGCCACCCGCACGCTCCCTAGCTGACCACCGCCCCCAGCGCCACGAACGCGCAGATCAGGACGAAGAGCAGCGCGAGCAGCGGGGCGACGAAGCGCAGGTAGGTGTCGTAGCCGACCTTGGCGAGCGAGACGCCGCCCATGATGACGGCGGTGGTGGGCACCCAGAGGTTCATCCAGCCGCTGGCGGCCTGCCAGGCGGTGACGACGACCGGGCGGGTCACGCCGGCGAAGTCGGCGAGCGGGGCCAGGATCGGCATGGCGAGCGTGGCGTGCCCCGAGGTGGAGGGGATCAGGAACGCCAGCGGCAGGTTGACCAGGAAGACGATGACGCCGAAGAGCGCCGAGGGGGTGCCCGAGACGACGCCCTCGATGGAGTGCAGCACGGTGTCGGTGACCCTGGCGTTGTTCATGATGACGGTGACGCCGCGGGCGAGGACGATGACCAGCGCGGGTGAGAGGAAGTCGGCGGCGCCCTGGACGAAGGTCGCGCTGAGCCGCGGCTCGCCCATCCGCGCCAACAGCCCCACCAGCACCGCACCTACCAGGAACATCGCCGCCAACTGCGGGAAGGACCAGTCGAGTTCCCAGGCGTAGGGCGGGGCGTCGGCCCGACCGGTGAGGGCACCGGACCACGGGATCACCGAGAAGATCATGAACGTGAAGAGCAGCGCGACGGTGACCAGGACCGTCGTGTGGAGCCGGGTCAGCGGCGGCGGCTCGGCGGCGTCCGGGGCGGTCTGGGCGTGCGCGCGGTCGCCGGCCAGGAAGCCGCACAGCGAACGGTCGGGGTCGGCGCGGACCCGGCGCGCGTAGCGGATGACGTACGCGGTGGTGACGGCGGTCAGCACCAGCCACATCGCCACCCGCAGCGCGATGCCGTCGCCGAGCGAGACCTCGGCGGCCGACGAGGCGACCCCGGTGGCGAACGGGTTGACGGTGGAGCACAGCACCCCGATACCGGCGCCGAGGATGATCGTGCCGGTGGCCACCAACCGGTCGAAGCCGAGGGCCAGCATCAGCGGGACGATCAGTGAGTAGAAGCCCAGCGTCTCCTCGGCGAACCCCTCGACGGTGCCGAGCAGCGAGAAGACCGCCATCACCCCGGCGATGAGGAGCGCGCCGCGGTCGCGCAGGCGGTGGGCGAGCCGGCCGATCCCTCGGTCCAGGGCGCCGGTGGCGAAGACCACGGTGATGAACGCCCCGATGGCGAGGACGAAGAGGAAGACGCCGGCGCTGCCGTACAGCGCACCGGTGAGGTCCGGTCCCACCAGGCCGGTCGTGGCGTCCTTGATCCCGTAGAGGCCGTTGACCGGCGAGAGGAAGAGGTCCCCGAGCCGCTCCGGGAAGGTCCGGCCGGACGGCGTGCGGTGGTAGGAGCCCTGGACCGGCCGGCCGGCGGCGGTGCGGACGTAGGTGCCGGCGGGCAGCACGAAGGCCAGCGCCCAGACGACGAGGGTGACGAGGACGAGGACGGTGAGGGCGCTGGGGAAGGTGAAGCGGCGTCCCCCGCCCGGCTCCGGGGCGTCGGACGGGGGTGCGGGTGGTGGTGCGTCGTTCCCGGCGCCCGGCGTCATCCGGCGCCCCCGGGCCGGCGGTGCGCGGCGGCGTACTCCGCGAAGAACAGGGCCTCGGCGAGCAGCGCCCCGCGGAGTTCGGAGTACAGCACCCGCTCGTTGGGGCCGTGCAGCCGGCACAGGTTGTCCTCGGCGCCGAACAGCAGGACCTCGGCCCACGGCGCCGCCGCGGCCAGCCCGTTGACCAGCGGGACGGAGCCGCCGGACGCCGCGTGGACGGGTTCGGCGCCCCAGGCGCGGTGCAGCGCGGAACGGGCCGCCCGGTAGGCCGGCCCGTCGGTGGCGGCCTGGTAACCCGGGCCGGTGTCACCGGGGGTGACGGTGAGCGGGATGCCGAAGGGGCGCAGGCGGCGCAGGTGGCGGACGAGGGCGTCCTGGGCCTCCTGGGGGTCCTGCCGGGGGTGCACGCGGAGGTTGAGCTTGGCGCGGGCGTGCGGGACGACGGCGGCGGCACCGTGGTCGACGGAGGGCGCGTCCAGGCCGACGACGGTGAGCGCCGGGCCGCTCCACAGGCGTTCGCCGAGCCCGCCGGACCCGAGGAGCGGCATGCCCCGGGACACCCCGACCAGGTCCCGGAACTCGTCCTCGGTGAGCGCCGGGCCGCCCCACGGTTCGCGCCGCAGCCCCTCCACCGCGACGTCCCCGTGGACGTCGTGCAGGGTGGCCAGCGCCTTGAGCAGGACGAGCAGCGCATCGGGGGCGGCGCCGCCGTACTCGCCGCTGTGGAGGCCGGCGTCGAGCGTGCGGACCTCGACGAGCACGTCGACGCTGCCGCGGAGCGCGGTGGTGAGGGTGGGGGTGCCGGGGCGGATGTTGCCGGTGTCCGCGATGATCATCGCGTCGCAGGCGAACGCGGCCGGGTCGGTGGGCGGATAGGCGTCGAAGGCGCTGCCGTACTCCTCCTGCCCCTCGAAGACGATCTTGATGCCGACGGGCGGCCGCCCGCCGAAGGCCCGCAGGGCGCCGATGTGGACCATCAGGTTCGCCTTGCAGTCGGCGACGCCCCGGGCGCGGAGGCCGCCCTCGATCTCGGTGGGCTCGAACGGCGGGGAGTCCCACGGGCGTTCGTCGCCCGGCGGCTGGACGTCGTAGTGCGCGTAGAGCAGGACGGTCGGGGCGTCCGGGGTGGGCGGGGGGACGGTGGCGGTGACGACCGGGGCGGTGTCGGGCAGGTTCAGCTCGCCGACGTCGCGCACCCCGGCGGCCCGCAGCAGTTCGACGACGAGGTCCCGGGCCCGCAGGACGGGTTCGGGCGAGAACCCGGGGAAGGCGATGGAGGGGATGGCGGCCAACCGCTTGAGGTCGGCGCGGAGGTCGTCCATCAGCCCGTCGACGGTGGTCTCCAGCGCGGACGCGTTGGCTTCGTGGGGCACCGCGGGCCCCCTCTCTGTGGCACCCGGCTGCACGGGCACGCACGTTGAATAACTGTCAGTTTCCGTGTCGAAGCGCAGCATATCGGGCACCTCGCGGGTGCCCGCGGCGCGACGTGGGCACCGCTCCGGCGCGCACGTCCGCCAGGGGATTCGCTCTACTATGGGCGTAGTAACAGAGCGGTAAGGGCGGGTGGGTGGCACGGTGGCGCGGCGACGGGAGCAGGTGCTGGACGCGGCGGTCGAGGTCCTGGGCACCGAAGGGGCACGACGGCTGACGCACCAGGCGGTGGACCGGGCCGCCCGGGTCCCGGTCGGCACCACCTCCAACCACTTCCGCACCCGCACCGCCCTCGTCGAGGGCATCGCCGAGCACCTGCTGACCCTGGAGCGGCAGCACTGGGCGGCGCTCCTCGGGGAGTCCGCACCGTCCGGCCCCGGCGAAGTGGCCGCGGCGATGGCGGCGTTCGCCCGGCACGCCGCCGGCCCGGGACGATCCCGCACGGCCGCACGGCTCGCCCTGGCCCTGGAGTCCGCCGCGCGCCCGGAGCTGCGCGGTCCGCTCGGGCGGGGGCGGCAGGCACTGCTGGAGCGCAGCACGGAGTGGGTGCGCCACCTGGGGTCCGCGACGCCGGAGCGGCACGGCCGGATCCTGGTCGACCACCTGGACGGCGTGGTGTTGCGCCAACTCTCGCTTCCGGACGGGGCGTTCGACCCGTTGGAGGAGATGCGCACCCTGGCGGGCGGGCTCCTGGGCGCGCCGACGGCGCATCCCGCGCACTGACCGCCCCCCGTCCCGGTCGAACCCGGCCGCCCAACTCCCGCCGCATCACGGCACGTTGGACCGCAGGACGGCTATACGGCGCCTCCGGAGTCTGATAGGAAAGCTTCCTAACGATTGGGGAACCCCCCACGGCCCACTCCGAACAGGAGGACTCCATGCGCTCCCGATCGATAGCCAGGACCGCCACCCACGTCACGCTCGGCCTCGCCCTGCTCGCCGTCCCCGCGACCGCGGTCGCCGCCACGGCCGCACCGGCCCACCGGGCGGCGGCCCCGGCACACGCCGCCGCGCCCGCCGCGCGGGCCGCCGTCGGACTGGACGACCCGGCGAAGAAGGAGATCGCCATGCAGCTGGTGTCCAGCGCGGAGAACTCCTCGCTGGACTGGAAGGCCCAGTACCAGTACATCGAGGACATCGGTGACGGCCGCGGCTACACCGGCGGCATCGTCGGCTTCACCTCCGGCACGCACGACATGCTGGAGCTGGTCGAGCTCTACACCCAGCGCAAGCCGGACAACGTCCTGGCCCCGTACCTGCCGGCGCTGCGCAAGGTGGACGGCGGCGACTCCCACGCCGGCCTGGACCCGAACTACCCCAAGGACTGGCGCAAGGCCGCCAAGGACCCGGACTTCCGCAAGGCGCAGGACGACGAGCGGGACCGGGTGTACTTCAACCCCGCGGTCAAGCAGGGCAAGGCCGACGGGATCGGCGTCCTGGGGCAGTTCGCGTACTACGACGCGATCGTGATGCACGGGGACGGCGACGAGAAGACCAGCTTCTCCAGCATCCGCAAGCGGGCGCTGGCGAAGGCCAAGCCGCCGGCCCAGGGCGGTGACGAGAAGACCTACCTGAACGCCTTCCTCGACGCCCGGGTCTGGGCGATGAAGCAGGAGGAGGCGCACAGCGACACCAGCCGGGTGGACACCGAGCAGCGGGTGTTCCTGAAGCAGGGGAACCTCGACCTGCACACCCCGCTGAACTGGAAGGTCTACGGGGACCCCTACCACATCGGCTGAGCCCCGCAGACACCCCAACGGCCCGTAAGGAGACGGCAGTTGCCGGTTCCGTACGGGCCGTTGGCGGTGGGGCAGGCCCTCAGCGGGCCTCAGTGGTACTCAGTGGTGCTCAGTTAGTGCTCGGTTCGTGCTCAGCGCAGCCGGGCGGACCTCAGTGCGCCGACGAGCTGGCGGTCTCACCGTCGTCCAGGCGACCGCGGGCGGGCTGCTGCGGGATGTCCGGGACGTCCTCCAGGGCGTGCGGGTCGGGAGCCGGAGCGGCCGCTTCGGCGTCGCCGTTCTTCCGCCCGAAGTGGTTGAAGGCGACGTTGAGGACGATGGCGACCAGGCAACCGGTGCTGATCCCGGAGTCCAGGACGACCAGCATGTCCTTGGGGAAGTTGTGGTAGAACTCCGGCGCCGCGATCGGGATCAGCCCGACACCGAGGGCGGCGGCGACGATCAGCGAGTTCTCCCCCTTCTCCATGGCGGCGGTGGACAGCGTCTGCACGCCGCTGGCCGCGACCGAGCCGAACAGGACGATGCCGGCACCGCCCAGGACGGGCAGCGGGACCAGGGAGATGACCGACGCCGCGACCGGGCACAGGCCGAGCACGACCAGGATCCCGCCGCTGGTGGCCACCACGAACCGGCTGCGGACCTTGGTCATCGCGACCAGACCGATGTTCTGCGCGAAGGCGCTGTTGGCGAAGCCGTTGAACAGCGGGCTGATGGCGCTGCCGAGGGTGTCGGCCCGCAGGCCGCCCTCGATGGTGCGCTCGTTCGCCGGACGGTCGACGATCTTGCCGAGGGCGAGCATGTCCGCGGTGGACTCGGTCATGCAGACCAGCATCACGATGCACATCGAGACGATCGCGGCGACGTCGAACTGCGGCGCACCGAAGTGGAACGGCGTCGGGAAACCGATGAGGTTCGCCTTGGTGATCACCGAGAAGTCCGTGATCCCGACGGGTATCGCGATCAGCGTGCCGACGATCAGACCGAGCAGGATGGCGATCTGCTGGAGGAAGCCGCGCAGCACCCGGCGCAGCACCAGCACGATCAGGAAGGTGACCGCGGCCATCCCGATGTTCTTCAACGAGCCGTAGTTCGCGGCCTGTTCGTTGCCGCCCTGGGACCAGTTGAAGGCGACCGGGAGCAGCGAGACGCCGATCAGGGTGATCACCGTGCCGGTGACCACCGGCGGGAAGAACCGCACCAGTTTGGAGAAGTAGGGCGCGAGGAGGAAGCCCAGGACACCGGCGACGATGACCGCGCCGAAGATGACCGGCAGGGCGTCGTGCGGACTGTGTTCCTTGGCGATGGCGATGATGGGGGTGACACCGGCGAAGGAGACGCCGTTGACGAAGGGGAGCTTGGCTCCGACCTTCCAGAACCCCAGGGTCTGGAGCAGGGTGGCGAGTCCGGCGGTGAAGAGGCTGGCCCCCACCAGGAACGCGGTCTCGGTGGGACTCAGCCCACAGGCGGGTCCCACGATCATCGGCGGGGCCACCACGCCCGCGTACATAGCGGCCACGTGCTGGAGACCACTGGTGAACATTTTGAAGGGCGGGAGGATTTCGTCGACCGGATGCTTCCGGTCCGCCTCCGACTTCTGCCCGGTAGGTGCGGCCACTGCGGGCCTCCTGTCGATTTCTGCTGCGCCGGAAGCCGGCGGAGCGAGCCTGTCACGGAGGGCGTGCCATGTGGTGCTGGTGTGCCGGAAGTCGCGCTGGTGAGCGTGCAGTTGGCCGCGCTTGTGGCGCATGGACGGCAGGTGTGTGTGGGGCGACCGGCCCCGGGGGTGCGGATCTGTCCGCACCCCCGGGTGACGGCGCTTGCGGGCCCCGCTCGGGTCCGCAAGCTCAGCCGGGAGCCGTCCCTCCCGGCCGAGTCTCGGGGCGCATCGCGTCCGGGGGGATCAGCCCTCGGAGGCGATGCGGGCCAGACGCTGGGCCTCGGCCCGCGTGGAGCGGGCGATGGCGTCCTCGTCGATGTTCGTGAGGTGGTTGTCCTCGACCACCGGCTTGCCGTCGACGAGCGACAGCGTGACCGGGGCGGCCGGCCCGAAGACCAGCGCGGTGACCGGGTCGGCGATCGAGGAGTGGCCCAGGCCGTCCAGCTTCCACAGGACCAGGTCGGCGAGCTTGCCCGGCTCCAGGGAGCCGATCTCGCTGGTCCGACCGAGGACCTGGGCGCCGCCGTAAGTGCCGAGCCGCAGCGCCTTGCGGGCGTTGAGGGCGGCCTCGCGGTGGGCGCCGAGTCGGTTGATGAGCAGCGCGTTGCGCAGCTCGGTGTGGAGTTCGCCGGACTCGTTGGAGGCGGTGCCGTCCACGCCGAGCCCGACCGGGACGCCGGCCGCGAGCATGTCCGGTACGCGCGCGATGCCGGCGGCCAGCCGGGCGTTGGAGGACGGGCAGTGCGCCACGCCGGTCTTCGTGCGGGCGAAGGCGGCGATGTCGGAGTCGTTCATGTGGACGCAGTGCGCCATCCACACGTCCTCGCCGAGCCAGCCGGTGGACTCGAAGTAGTCGGTCGGGCCCATCCCGAACAGCTCGTGGCAGAACTTCTCCTCCTCCACGGTCTCCGAGCCGTGGGTGTGCATGCGCACGCCCTTGCGGCGGGCGAGCACGGCGCCCTCCCGGAGGAGTTCGGTGGAGATGGAGAACGGCGAACAGGGGGCCGCGGCGATGTGCACCATCGAGCCGAAGGAGGCGTCGTGGTGCTTGTCGATGGCCTCCTCGGTGCCGATGAGGGCGCCCTCGGTGGTCTCGACGGCGAAGTCCGGGGGCAGGCCGCCGTCCTTCTCGCTGCGGTCCATCGAACCGCGGGCCAGGGTGATCCGGGCGCCGATGTCGGCGACCGCGGCCAGCTCGGCGCCCACGAGGTCCCCGGAACCCTGGGGGAAGACGTAGTGGTGGTCGGAGGCGGTGGTGACGCCGCCCTTGACCATCATGCCGAGCGAGCCGTGGGTGGCCGCGGTGAGCATCGCCGCGTCGATCCGGGCCCACGTCGGGTACAGCGCCACCAGCCAGTTGAAGAGGTTGTGGTCGGTGGCCAGACCGCGGGTGATCCACTGGTAGAAGTGGTGATGCGTGTTGATCAGGCCGGGAGTGACCAGGTGACCGGTGGCGTCGATGCGACGGACCACGTTCGCCAGGTTCTCCGGAGCCTTGCCCGCACCCAGTGCCTCGATGACGTTGTCGGCGACGACGACGTATCCACTGGCGTACTCGGTGTCCTGGGCGTCAACGGTCGCGATGGCGCAGTTCTCGATGACGATGCGCTGCTTCACCGCGCTGTCAGGGGCTGCCGATGCTGCCATGCTGCTTTCCTCGTGCTTTCGTGGCGGTTTGGGCACGGCATGGCCCTACGGGATTTGAGTGCCGGAGCCGGGCGTGACGGCTGACAGTACCGCCGCCCGTGAGCTGCTCCGGGTGCCGAGATGGTGGAAGAACAGGTTGAGCGTGACCGCGACCAGGGCACCGGCACTGATCCCGGAACCGAGCACGGTCTGCGCCCAGGCGGGGAACCCGGAGTAGAAGGTCGGCGCGGCGAGCGGGATGATCCCCGCGCCGAGCGACACGGCCACCAGGATGATGTTGGAGCTGTCGTCGAGTCCCGCTTCGGAGAGCGTGCGGATGCCACTGACCGCGATCGATCCGAACAGGACGATACCCGCGCCACCGAGGACCGGCATCGGTACGAGCGAGACCACGGCGCCCAGGACGGGGAAGGCACCGAGGACCAGCAGCACCGCGCCGGCCAGCGCGACGACGTAGCGGGAACGGACCCGGGTCAGCGAGACCACACCGACGTTCTGCGCGAAGGCGCTGGTCGGGAGGCCGCCGAAGACGGGGCCGAGGAGGGTGGCGATGCCATCGGTGCGCAGCCCGCGCGTGATGGTGGCACCGGTGGTCTTCCGGTCGCAGATCTCACCGAGGGCGAGCATCCCGGCCGACGACTCCGTCATCAGCACCAGCATCACGATGCACAACGAGAGGATCGCGGCGGGCTGGAACTCGGGCGCACCGAAGGAGAACGGCGTCGGCAGGGCGGCGATCGGGGCCGAGCGCAGCCCGTCGAAGCTCGCCATCCCGAACGGGATCGCGGCGAGCGTGCCGGCGACCAGGCCGATCAGCAGCGCGATCTGCTTGACGAAGCCCTTGGTGAAGCGCTGGACGAGCAGCACCACCAGGAGCGTGAAGCCGGCCAGCGCGAGGTTCTGCATGGAGCCGAAGTCGGCGGCCTGTTTGTCGCCACCCTGTGCCCACCCGACCGGTACGGGCATCAGGGTGACCCCGATGAGGGTGATCACGATGCCGGTGACCAGCGGCGGGAAGAACCGTAGGAGCTTCCCGAAGAACGGTCCGATCGCCAGGCAGAAGACGCCGGCACACATGACCGCCCCGTAGATGGCGGGGAGTTGGTGTCCCTTGGCGGTCGTCTCGGCGATGGCGAGCATCGGGGTGATGCCGGCGGAGCTGGCGGCGTTCACGAACGGGAGGCGGTTGCCGACGAACTTGCGGATGCCGAGCGTCTGCAGCAGCGTTGCGAGACCGGCGATGAGCAGGCTGGCGGCGATGAGCCGGGTCCGGCCCGCGGTGTCCAGGCCGACGGCCTGGCCGATGATGAGCGGAGGGGTGACGACGCCGGCGTACATCGCTGCGATGTGTTGGAGCGCGGCGGGGACCAGCCGCCTGACGGCCGGCTTCTCATCCACCGGGTGAACCGGTGGGACAGGGTGGTGCGGGGCTTGCTCTTGCTGTGCCATGGGTCGTTCCCCTCGGAAATCGCGTCCCCTCCCCGCTGCGGGGTGGGGAGGGGACGCGAGGCACGGCGTTGCGTCGAGCCGCTAGAGGTTCGTCAGATCCATCGGGATCTGGGCTTCGACGCCGTCGCGCAGAACAGTGGCTTCGATCAGGCCGTACGGGCGGTCCGCCGCGTAGTAGACCTCGTTGTCGTTCTTGAGCCCGAAGGGCTCCAGGTCCACGAGGAAGTGGTGCTTGTTCGGGAGCGAGAAGCGGATCTCGTCCACCTCGGACCTGTTGTTGATGATGCGCGACCCCATTTGGTACAGGGTCTGCTGCAGCGACAGGCTGTAGGTCTCGGCGAAGGCCTGCAGCATGTGCTTCTTGACCTGCTCGTACGAACGCTCCCAGTTGGGCATCCGCTGCTCGTCGGAGGTCCAGTTGAAGCGCCACCGGCTGGCCACCTGGGTGGCCAGGATGCGGTCGTACGCCTCCGTCAGGGTCGTGTACTTGTCCTTGATGTACCCCCAGAACTCCGAGTTGGTGGAGTTCATCACGACGAGGTCCTTCAGGCCGGAGATGACCTGCCAGTTCTCACCGTCGTAGGTGATCTCGGTCAGGCGGGTCTCCTGCCCCTTACGGACGAAGGAGTGCTTGACCTCCTCGGCCCCGATGAAGCGGGAGTTGCCGTCCGCGGTCTCGATACGCTCCCAGGAGTATTCCTCGATGCGGATGCGGGCCCGCTTGATCGGCTCCTGGCTGGACACGAAGTGCCGGGCCAGGTGGATGCCGAACTGCTCGGCCGACTCGATCCCGTACTCCTTGGCGAAGGCGTACACGGTGTTCTTGGTCGTGTCGGTGGGCAGGCAGTTGGCGTTCGAGCCGGAGAGGTGGACCTCTTCCAGGTCGCCGGAGAGCGCGACCGAGACGTTGAGGTCCTTGATGTGGTGCGTGGCGCCGTCACGGGTGATCTTGACGACGCGGTTTTCCGCCTTGCCGTACTGGTTCTGGCCGAGAATCGTGGGCATGTCGGTGCTAGCTCCCTCGGTATACGGAGTAGCCGAACGGGTTGAGCAGCAGCGGTACGTGGTAGTGCTCGCCCGGCTTGACGGCAAAGGTGATTGCCACCTCCGGGAAGAATGCTCCGCTGTCCCGTAGCGCGGGGGCGTCCTGCTGTTCCTCGGCTTGCTGGTTGGAAACGAAGTACGCCTCGGTTTCGAAGTCGATGCGTACGTGGGTGGTGCCCTCCGGCAGGGCCGGGAGGTCCTTGCAGCGCCCGTCGACGTCGGTCTTGCCGGCGCCGTGGGCGGTCCATGCACCGCCGCTGTCGGAGCGCACCGAGAGCGTGAGGGCGACGCCCTCCGCGGGGCGGCCCACGCTGGTGTCCAGGATGTGCGTGGACACCGACGTCGGTGCAGCCGTCTCGCTGCTCATGAGGGATCTCCTTCTGCGATGCGGGTCAGGCGGATGCGATTGATCTTGCCGAGTTCACTGCGGACGATCTCGCGTTCCTGTTCCGGCGCGTGGTCGATCCGGTCGCGGACCGCATCGCGCATCTGCTCACCGGTGCGACCGGAGGCACAGATCAGGAAGACGTGCCCGAACTTCTCCTGGTAGGCCAGGTTCAGTTCGAGCATCTCCGACTTGAGCTCGTCGGAGGCGCCGGACATCCCGCTCTGCTCGCGGTTCGAGGTGGGGTCGCCCGGCTTGGGCCGGCCGATGGGCGGGTGCCCCGCCATCGCCTCGGCCAGGTCGTCCGCGGACAGCTCCGTCATGGCAGCGTCACTGGCGGTGAACAGGGCGTCGGTGGTGGCGTAGGGGCGCTGGGCAAGGATCTTGCTCCCCCAAGCCCGGCTGGCACACACCTCGTGCAGGGCGGCCTGAGCCTCGCTGGCGTCGGCGGTGTTGAACCGGGTAAGCCCTTGGGGCGTACTCGAAGACACGGGAAGCCTCCGTGGCCTGGTGCTGGACAGCTCTGGTTGGCTGGAAACAGCTAAGACCTCCGGCAACATCACGTCAACACTTTGTTGAAAAGTCGGCAACACAAAAGCCGCCGCCCGGGGTTTCCGGACGGCGGCTCGGGCCGTTGGACGGGGAGTTGCACCCCATTCGCCTCAGTCGGCGTCCTTCGCGGCGCTTTCCCTGTTCAGGTAGTTGTAAACGGTGAAGCGGCTGACGCCGAGAGCCCCGGCGACCGTCTCCACCCCGTGCCGGACAGAGAAGGCGCCGCGACTCTCCAATATCCGCACCACCGACTGCTTGGTCTTACGGTCCAGCTCGGCGAGCGGCACGCCGTGCCGGCGCTGCAGCTCGGCGAGGATGTGATCGAGCGACTCCGACAGGTGCGGGAGCCGGACGGCCACCCGGTCCTGGTCCTCCCAGGACAGGACGACGTCGTCGCCCCGGGCCTGGTCGGGCGGGACCATCTGGCCACCCATGGCGTCCACCAGCGGCTTGACCGCCCGGACGAAGGGGTGGTCGGCAGGCTCGGTCACGTCGCGTCCCCCTCACCGTCCGCGGCACCGCCCCGGTCGTCGCCCGCGGCACCACCCCCGTCACCGTCCGCCACCACGTTGACCTGAAGCGAGACCCGGGTGGCCCCGGCGGCCAGGGACCGCCGCAGCAGGGCGTCGACCGCGTTCAGCACCCGATCGGCGTCCCCCTCGGCGGTGTTGCCGAAGGGCCCCACGTCGACCGCGTCCAGCTCGGCCCCGGTGACGATCTCCCGCGCCACCACGGCATGGGCCGGCGCCTCGTCCAGGTCGAACGGCTCCGTCGTGAACTCCACTCTCAATCGCACCCGCTCAACCTACGCGGGCCGCGCGCCGCCGACCAGAAATTGCCCACGGCCCCTCTTGACAGTTTCCCCGGCCGCCCGGCAGTGTTCCATTACGCAGAAAGTAAGTTCCGCTATCCGGAAGGAGCGCCGGGGCCCATGGGTTTCACGGACACGCGCTTCAACGTCAATTTGTCGATCCTGTTCACTGAGCTTCCGTTGTTGGAGCGGCCGGCTGCCGCGCGGGCGGCGGGTTTCACGGCGGTGGAGCTGTGGTGGCCGTGGG
>NZ_BAAARK010000065.1:0-27203 GCF_039532155.1 Streptomyces lunalinharesii | reverse complement strand
CGGCTCGATCAGCAACCACAGTTCATCCGACACGATCCACGGCCGTGCCTGTCTCTTCCCCACGACCAGACCAACGAGCGGACAAGCCAACAGTCACATGATCAACCACTTCTGTTAGGACCTCTAACACCAACCACTGACATGAAGGAGAGAAGGAGGGTTGTCGAAGTTCCAGATACCCCTTGCCCATGGCCTCTGACCTGCGACTTTAAGTCCTTCATCAAGGACGCCCGGCGTAGGGGGATTGGTAGGAGAAACAGTAGGACGCGCGGCAGGGGGCGTGCCGTGTGAGCCTCTTCAAAGCCCTCTCAGCACGGGCACTTACCAAGGGCCGGCGGTGAGGCGGGACGAGCGCGTGGAGCAGGCCGTGCCGGCACGGTACGCGGCTCGGGCGCCTGCAGGCGGGCGGCCTGCTGGGCGACCTGGAGTACCGGGTGCACTCCGTCGGCGTTGTCCCCTTCGACATGGCGGTCCGCGCGAACGCGGGAGTGGTCGGCCGCCGTGGTGAACGCCTGCTGGACGAGGCGCAGTCGCTCGGCCGTGAGATGAGGGCTTCCACGTCCGTGCGGGCGAGCCAGTGCCATCGCTCTCTGGCAGCACCTCGACAGCCACCCGAACGACGCCACTGAGCACCAGTGAACACGCACCAGCCGACAAGTACTGGCCCTACTCGGATGACCGCCTCTCAGCCCCCCCGCAACCGCCGGGGGCTTCGTCGTGCTGCCCGGAGTACACCGTGCCCACGTACAAGGCACTCCCCCGCTTCACCACCGACCTCCAGCACCTCACCCCCGTCCAACGCCGGCGCTTCCGCGACGTCGTCCAGGAATCCTTCGTTCCAGACCTGCGCACCGGAATGTTCCGTCCTGGCCTGCGCGAAGGGCGCGGGTTCGCGGAATCTCGGAGCGCTGAACACGCGAACCCGCACGTCAGTGCTCTCTGACGAGAGCTGGACGTGCGGGTTCGCGTGCCCGGGGCGCCGTCTCTTCCGGTCGGTGCTTGTGCCGTTGAAGGCCACCCTGGGCTTCCTGCTCTCCGTGATCGCCGCCCTGGGTGCGGTCGTTGCGGTCTTCCAGTGGGGCTGGCTGTCGCCGCTGGTCGGCGTCGAGGAGACCGGGCCGATCATGAGCATGATGCCGATCTTCATGGTGGGTGGGGTCTTCGGCCTCGCGATGGACTACGAGGTCTTCCTCGTGACCCGGATGCGGGAAGCCTTCGTCCACGGCGAGCGACCGGGCCAGGCGATCGTGACCGGCTTCCGCCACGGCGCACGGGTCGTGACCGCCGCGGCGATCATCATGATCAGCGTCTTCGCCGGGTTCATCGGCTCGTCGGAACCGATGATCAAGATGATGGGCTTCGGCCTGGCGATCGCGGTCTCCTTCGACGCGTTCGTGGTACGGATGGCGATCGTGCCGGCGGTGCTGTCGCTGCTGGGCAAGGCGGCGTGGTGGTTGCCGGCGTGGCTGGACCGCATCCTGCCGAACGTCGACGTCGAAGGCGAGAAGCTGAACGCCGCCCCTGTCGCGGCGGGCGACCACGGCGCCTCCACCGAACCGCAGCTGACACGCATCTGACACGGGCCCCGTCGGCAGTGCTCGGGCCGAGTCGGGGACTGTGGCCGAGTGGCCGGAGTGCGGCGAGTGACCTCCGGGGGAGGTTGCGGTCGATTGCCTGGCGCCGCATCTGCGTCGCGCGCAAGGCGTAGAGGGCCAACAGCTTTGCCAAAGCGATTCCCGAACGAGCGTTCAACAGGTTCAACAATGCCGCGAGCGGAAGCCCCTTGTTGGCCATCTCCCTGTGGTGTGTGGTGGAGATCTCGGCTTACTGCACTGCCGCTTTGGGAGTCCAGGCCACGGCCTGGACACGAGCCTGCCGCAGCTGTCGGCGCCTCATCGGCCAGTCCCGGCGCGTTGGTTCGCATCTGACGGTCTTCAGGTGCGTGGGAACAGTGGGTCATCCGGCTGGTGTGTCCGCGCAGAAAGGAGGCGGACCTGCCGTAATGGAGGAAACGCATGGTGAACAGCCAGTTCGATACGACGGTGGCCGTCTACGAACTCAGCATGGCGGAGATGCCGTTCCGCGAGCACATCGAGGCACACAGCTTGTTGAAGGCCGTGGGTGATCTGCACGGCCTGTCGGTACTGGACCTGAGCTGCGGCAGCGGGCTGTACGCACGGCGATTGCGCACAGCGGGTGCAGCACAGGTGGTCGGCGTGGACGAGTCCGAAGCCATGATCGATCACGCCCGCCAGCGCGAGGAGCAGGAAGAACTCGGCATCCGGTACGTGGCGGGCAATGCCGCTGAACCGATCCCCGGGATGGACGGGCGGTTCGATGTGGTCACGGCCGTGTACGTGCTGCCGCACGCGCCCACCAAAGACGTTCTGGAAGGGATGTGCGCAACCGCACGGCGGGCTCTGCGGCCCGACGGAGGCCGGTTCGTTGCCGCCACGCTCAACCCCGACTTCGCCACGGATCCGCAGTGGTAGCGGCGTTACGGGGTGCAGCTGACCGCATCCGAGCCCCGCGGCGAGGGCAGCAAAGGGCGTCTGTCGGCATGGGTCGGCCAGGAGGTCCTGGAGGTGGACTTCTTCTGCTGGTCGGCCGCCGCCCACGAACGCGCCTTGCACCTGGCAGGGTTCGACCGCGTCTCCTGGATCCGCCCGGAAGTCTCCGACGAGGGAACCAAGCTCCACGGCAGCGCGTTGTGGCGCAACTATCTGGCCAACCCGCACGCGCTCATCCTCGACTCCGTGGCCGGCCCTTACCCGGGTTCCGGCATGGCCAACTGACAGGAACGGACACGTAACATGTCGTCTGATCTCCTGGTTCGGCCCTGCACACAGCTGGTGGAAAAGGCCGAACACGCCCTCTTGGGACTCTCCCCCCCTCAACGGCTACTACTCGACCCGCACCGTGGAAACCCTGGTGGACTGGGCCTGCACGCACTTCAAGACGGTGGACGTCGTTGTCCCCGGCTACGAAGCCGCCCACACCCTGACCGCCGCGGGCGTGAAGGTGCCCGAGGCCGTCCACCGTACCCGCCGCGCGCTGAGCCGCCTGCGCGTCCCCGCACGCCGCGCACTGTCCCGGGCCGGGTATCGCCACTCCGAACAACACGTGCACACCTGGACCCAGCTCGCCAACCGCGCGCCCTACACCGCCTCCCGCATGCGGGCGGAGACCGCCTACCGCGACGGCTCAGCGCTACGTCGCGCGGTACGCCACACCGCCCGCTCCGCCATCCAGCACGCCGCCGGCGGACAGGAGCCGACCGAGCAGCAGATCGACCAGGCCGTGGACTACGTACTGGCCGAACTCCCGCTGGTCACCGATGCCCCCGTGGTGTTCAACACCAAAACCTCGGTGTTCGTCTACCACCGCCGGATCGACATCATCGAGCCCCTGCTGTCGGGAGAGGCCAGCTCGCTGCGCCCGGCCGACGGTCAAGGCTGTGCGGTGGTGACCGTCAACCGGGTGCGGCACGTCATCAGCCCCCGGGTTCATGCCGGTCAAGGGGCTCGGTGGTGCCGTGTGGGATATGCGCCGCAAGCCTCAGAAGTCTTGCGGCGGCATGGACCTCTTCACGCTCCCGACCGCTCTCATCGAGAGGTGTTTTCATGAGCACGTCATATTCGGCAGGGTCAATGGATTCCTCTGCTGGTGTGCGGCACCCCGCGGAACCGTGGCGGATCAAGAGCGTTGAGCCGATTCGTCTCACAAGTCCCGACGAGCGCAGGGCCGCCCTGTCCGCAGCAGGCTACAACGTGGGTCTGCTGCCGGCCGAGCTGGTGTACATCGACCTCTATACCGACTCGGGGACCAGCGCGATGTCGGACCGGCAGTGGGCGGCCGTGATGCTCGGCGACGAGTCATATGCGGGGTCACGGAGCTTCTACCGCTTCGAGGCGGCGGTACGCGACCACTACGGCTACGAGCATGTGATCCCCACACATCAGGGGCGGGCGGCGGAGAACATCCTCTCGCGCTGCCTGATACGTCCGGGCCATCACGTCCCGGGGAACATGTACTTCACCACCACGCGTGAGCATCAGGAGCTCAACGGGGGGACCTTCCACGACGTCATCGTCGACGAGGCCCATGACCCGACGGCGGATTTGCCGTTCAAGGGGAACGTCGATCTCACCAAGCTGCAGCAGCTCATCGACAAGGTGGGGGCCGAGCAGATCCCGTACGTCTCCCTGGCCGCGACGGTCAACATGGCCGGGGGCCAGCCCATCAGCATGGCCAACCTGGCCGAGGTCCGCGAACTGACCCGGCGGCACGGGATCTTGGTGATCCTCGATGCGGCCCGCGCGGTGGAGAACGCCTGGTTCGTCAAGCAGCGTGAACCCGGTTGGGGCGAGCGGACGGTGGCGGACATTCTGCGGGAGATCTGCGCGCTGACCGACGGCGCCACCATGTCGGCGAAGAAGGACAGCTTCGCCAACATCGGCGGCTGGCTCGCCGTGCGCGATCCCCGCCTCGCCGAGCAGGCGCGCAACCTGGTCGTCGTCTACGAGGGCCTGCACACCTACGGCGGGATGGCGGGCCGTGATCTGGAGGCGGTGGCGCAGGGCATCGAGGAGTCGGTGCGGGAGGACAGCATCCGCACGCGTGTGGAGCAAGTGGCCTACCTGGCCGGCCGGATCGCCGGGGCGGGTGTGCCGATCGTGCGCCCGGTGGGCGGGCACGCGGTGTGCCTGGACGCGACCGCCTTCCTCCCGAGCGTGCCACGTGAGGAGTTTCCCGCCCAGACGCTGACCTGCGCGCTCTACCTCGACGCCGGGATCCGGTCCTGTGAGCGGGGCGCGGTGTCGGCCGGCCGTGACCCGGTCACCGGCGAGAACCGGTATCCGAGCCTGGAGCTGGTCCGGCTCACCATTCCGCGCCGCGCCTACACACAAGGCCACATGGATGTCGTGGCCGACAGCGTGATCCGGCTGTACGAGCAGCGGGAAACGCTGCGCTCGGGTGTGGAGTTCACTCACGAGCCGTCGACGCTGCGGTTCTTCCAGTCCCGCTTCCGGCCGCTCAGCGCCGACCCGCTCTTCGGCCCCGCCACCGAGTAGGCCCAGTGCGGCGATCGCACGCACACGAGGTACCTCCGCCCTCGCCGCCTTTGGCTGCACCGACGTCTCGTAAGGAGCACACCATGCCCGAGCAGCCCCCGCCCACCACCCCCCTGCTGCCCACCCCACTGATGGAACTCGCTTCGGGGTTCTGGAGCTTCAAGACCTACGCCGGAGCCATCGAGATCGGTCTGTTCGACCTGCTCGCCGACGGGCGCGGGCTGACCGTGGAGGAGGTGTCCGAGCAGCTGGGAATCGAACTGCGGCCGGCCGACCTGCTCTTGGCGGGCTGCGCCTCCCTGGGCCTGCTGGACAAGCATGGAGACCGGTACCGCAATGCGGCGCTGGCCGAGGAGTTCCTGGTCACCAAACGCCCCTACTACTTCGGAGGATTCGTCCGGTACCTGGACCGCAGGGAGTATCCGGCCTGGCAGCATTTCGTGCGGGCGCTGCGCACGAACCGGCCCACCACCTGGGCGCCGGGTGCGCAGGAGTCGCTCTTCGACACCGAGGATCCGGAGACTCTGCAGCTGTTCTGGGACTGCATGTTCTCCATCTCCGTCTTCACCGCGCGCGCTCTGGCCGAGGTGTACGACTTCACCCGGCATACCCGGCTGCTGGACGTCGGCGGCGGGGCCGGTGCGTTCCCGCTGGAGCTGTGCGGCCGGTTCAAGAACCTGTCGGCGACCGTGCTGGATCTGCCGCCGGTGTGTGAGCTGGCCCGCCAGAAGATCTCCGAGGCGCAGCTGGAGGGCATCGTCGACGCACGGCCCGGCGACTTCCACCATGATCCGGCTTTGCCGGCGGGCTATGACGCCATCGTGCTGAGCATGATCCTGCACGACTGGGACGAGGACGCCAACCGGGTGCTGCTGCGCAAGTGCCGCGCCGCGCTTCCGTCCGGTGGTGTGGTGCTGATCTGTGAACTGCTGCTCAATGACGAGCGCACCGGGCCGCCCACCGCCGCCCTGATGGGCATGAACATGCTCATCGAGACAGAGGGCGGCAAGAACTACTCCGGCGCCGAATACCGCACCTGGCTGCTGGACGCGGGCTTCACCCGCGTCGAGGTCCTTCCGCTGGCTGCAGCCGGTGCCAACGGCGTCGTCATCGGCTACGTCAGCTAGCGGAACTCCGCCCTGCCAGCTTTCTTCTGGAGACTCGTCATGCAACTGCGTGAGCGCCTCGCCGGCTATGACCGCGCGCGGCATGGAGTGCACCTGCTCAGGTCGCCTCAAGTCATCGCCGCCCCTTCCCTGTACATCGACGCGATCGCCGAGCTCGGCCCGGTGTTCTTCGACGAGGTCGGTTCGGTCTGGGTGGTGTCCGGCTACGCGGAGGCCGTGGAGGTCCTGCGCGACCACCAACGGTTCTCCTCCGTGCGCGAGCATCAGCACGCACGCTTCAGTGAGCGAGGTCTGCACACCTCCGCCACCCTGAGCGCGATGGTGCACGAGCAGATGCTCTTCTTGGACCCCCCGCGCCACGGGCCGCTCCGCTCGGCGATGGCCGGACAGTTCTCCGGCCGGACGATGAAGAGCCGTGAGAGCGCGCTCCGCGAGATTGCCCGGCGCACCGTTGCGCGGCTGCCCGCGGGCGGGGACATCGATCTGGTCGGCGACTTCGCCGCGAAACTGCCCTCTGCCCTGGTGGCGTTCCTGCTGGGCATGCCAGCCAGGGAGGCGGAACTGACGCGGTGGGCCGAAGCCTACGAGCGGCTGCTGGGCAGCCTCTCCGCCTTGCCCGCAACCCCCGACCCCGAGGTGGACCGCGCCCTCACCGAGGCCCTTGAACGCCTCCAGGAAGAGGCGCGACTGCGACTGAAGGAACCGGGTGACGACCTCATCACCTCCCTCGTCTCTCCCCTGGCCGGCACCTCCCCGGGCGATGAGGAGCTGTTCGCGGTGGCCGCGAACTGCATCGTGCTCGTCGGCGGCGGCTACCAGACCCTGACCCACCTCGTCACCCAGACCCTGCTGGCCCTGCACCACCATCCCGACAGCCAGCAGCAGGTACGCACTCAGCCCGAGCTCATCTCCGCGGCGGTCAGCGAGATCATGCGGCTCAACGGGTCGAGCCAGTACGTCGCGCGGCGGGCCACCACCGACGTCACCCTCCACGGCCACCAGATCGCCGCAGGCCAGAGCGTGCTGGTCCACCTCGCCGCCGCCAACCTCGACCCCACCACCTTCACCGCCCCCCGCACCTTCGACCTCAGTCGCCTCGCCAGTCGGCGCCACCTCGGCTTCGGCAGCGGACGCCACACCTGCCCGGGAGCGGGCTACGCCGAGCGGCTGGCCGCCTACTCCATCGAGGAATTCCTCGCCGCGTACCCGGTGTACGCCCCGCACACCGGCCCCGGCGCCCAGTCCTGGGGCCTGCACGGCAACACCCGCTGCCTCGAGCACGCACACCTCCGCGTCACCTCCACCCCACCAGCCCACGCCGTCCCCCTCCGCGCAGCAGGCGAGCATGCCCGCCCCGATGACAGCCCCCCTCCCGTCTCCAACAACCCCCCGCCCGCGAACTGCTGGCATGAAGCCTTCGAGGAACAAGCCCGGCTGACGCCCGATGCAACTGCGGTCCACGGACCACACGGCACCGCCACCTACCGCGAACTCGACCAGCGGGCCAACGCCCTGGCCCACAGGCTGCGCCACCTGGGTGCCCAGCCAGGCGTGGTCGTCGCCGTGGTGATGGCACGCTCGGACGAGTTCCCGCTCGCCGTCCTCGCTGTCGCCAAATCCGGCGCCGCATTCCTGCTCGCGGACGTGACCTGCCCCCGCGAGCGGCTGCGGACCATGCTCGTCGAAGCCGAAGCGCGCCTGGTCATCAGCGACGGCTCCCTGCCCGCGTCGGTCTTCCCCGCCCAGGTGATCAGCACCGGCGAACCCGCTTCCCGGCCACACGCCCCGTTGACTGGCGTCTCGCCCGGCGACAGCGCGTACATCGTCTTCACCAGCGGTACCACCGGCGCCCCGAAGGCCATCGTGATCACCCACGAGGCGACGGTCAACCTTGCCCTCGCCCAGCGTCAGATCTTCGGTCTCGGCCCCGGCGAGCGGGTCCTGCAGTTCCTGTCCCCGAACTTCGACGGCTGCATCGCCGACCTCACCCTTGCGCTCCTGTCGGGCGCCACCCTCGTCGTCGCCCCGGCCGACCAGCTCACCGTCGGCCCCCCGCTGGTGCGGCTGCTCGCGTCCGAGAAGATCACCGCGGTGATCCTGACCCCTTCCGTCTGGATGGCCCTGCCCGGCCAGCCGCTGCCCGACCTGCGCATCGCCGCGGCCGCCGGTGAGCGGCTGCCCGCGGCGTGGGTACGGCAGTGGGCGGCCCCAGGGCGGCGCCTGCTCAACCTGTACGGCCCGGCCGAGACAGCGGTCATGTCCACCTGGCACGAATGCGCCCTGAGTGACGACCCACCACCCATCGGCCGACCCGTCCTGCACAAGGATGCCTACCTCCTGGATGAGAACCGGCAGCGCGTCGAGCCCGGTCAGGAAGGGGAGTTGTGGATCGGCGGCACCGGAGTCGGCCGCTACCTCCACCAGCCCGACCTCATGGAGGAACGCTTTATCCGCAATCCCTTCACCGCCGCCCACCCGGCCGGACTCCTCTACCGCACCGGCGACCTCTGCCGTCAGCGCCCGGACGGCGCCCTCGACTACATCGGCCGCCGCGACCGGCAGGTGAAGATCCGCGGCCAGCGCCTCGAACTCGACGAGGTCGAGCGTGTCCTGGAATCCGCCCCCGGCGTCGCCGGCTGCCACGTACATGAGAGCGACGGCCGCCTCCACGCCCTGATCATCCCCACGGGCCCGCACCTCGACGAAGAACCAATCCGCACCCACCTGTCCACGCGCCTGCACAGCGCCATGCTGCCCACCACGTTCACTCCCGTCACCGAACTCCCCCGCACCCGCAACGGCAAAGCCGACCACGGCCCCACCCCCGCTACTGCGCCTGCCGCAGCCGTCCCCCGCCACCACAGCCCCGCCGTCGAATCCGACGCACCCCGCAGGCAGCACTCCCGCCTGACCTGGCAGATCGCTCAGCACTTCGCCCAAGCTCTGGACATCCCCCTGCGCCAGGTCCAGGCGGACTCCGACTTCTTCACCGTCGGCGGCGACTCCCTCACCCTGGCTGCCTTCCTGGTACGCCTGGAATCCCTGACCGACACTCCCCTCGACGCCACCGCGCTGATCACCACCCCCACCCCCGAACAGATCGCCTCCCGCCTCCTCACCGCCGGGGCACCCACATGATCCGGCCAGTCGTGCACACGCGAAGAGGTACGGGACCCGAGACAGTCCTGTTCGTCCACGGGACCATGGACCACAGCGGGAGCTTCCACCGGATCGCACACCACCTTCCCGCCTGGACCGCCGTCGGCTACGACCGCCGCGGATGGGGCACCTCCCGCGCGCTCGCAACCCCGCAGACCGCGCTGACCGACCACCTCGCCGACCTGACCACGGCGGTATCCACGCTGCCCAGGCCCGTCGTGGCAGGACACAGCTACGGCGCTCTGGTGGCGCTCGCCACGGCGGCCCAGCACCCTCAGCTGATCAGAGCGGTTGTCGCCTTCGAGCCGCCCCTTCCCTGGCTTCCCTGGTGGCCCGACACCGCCCCCTGGGAACAACTCGTCGACGACGCATCCCACCAGGGCCCGGCCGCTGCCGCCAGAACCCTCCAGCAAGCCGTCCTCGGCCACCCCGCCGCACGGCAGAGCAACGAGGAACTCGCAGCGCTCGGCACCGCCCTGATCCGCGAGATGACGGATCCTACGGTCAGCCAGCCCGCCTTCGACCCTGCCACGATGACCACACCGGTCCTCGCCGTCTCGGGAAGCCGGTCGCTGGCACACCACCAGCAGACCGCGCTTCACCTTTCCGATCTGATTCCCGCTGGCCGCCACGCGCACATCGACGGCGCCGGCCACCTCGCACACGTGACCCACCCCCAGCACTTCGCCGCGCTCGTACAACAGGCCATCGCCCCACACAGCGGCTGACACCGCCCCTGGCCCGCGCACTCCACAGCGGGCCCAATACCGCAACACACAGGAGGACCCCGTGCTGCCGAGCAACTTGGAGAAGGCCATGTTCGGCGTGATCGCAACGCCAGTCCTGCACCTGGCCGACCACCACCACGTGTTCTCCCACCTGGCAGCCCACGGGCCAAGCTCCGCCGAGGACATCGCCGCGGAGCTGAACATCGACACGGACACACTGGAACGACTGCTGCTGCTCCTGACCGCATTCGAGGTCGTCCAGCGCACACCCACCGGGCAGTACAGCCTCCCGGGGAATGTACGGCCCTACGTCGACCCGGACGACGAGCGATACATCGGAGGCTTCATCACCCACCTTGTCCAGGAAACGGCAGGCAGGATGCCGCTGCTCGACTCCTACCTCCGGTACGGCAAGGACTCCGTAGACGGCCCCCATCCCCAGCCGTTCGCCTCCCTCTACCGCGACGACCAGGCCACCCGCACCTTCCTGAACGCCATGTGGGACCTCAGCTTCGCCCCCTCCAAGGAACTCGCCGCGCTCGCCGAACTGGCCGACGCCACCCACCTCGTCGATGTCGGCGGAGCCAGCGGCCCGTTCGCAGTCGCCGCGCTGCACACCTCACCCACACTCCGGGCAACAGTGTTCGACCTTCCCCAGGTCCAGCCCTACCTCGAAGAAACCCGCGCCGCCCACGGGCTCGGTGACCGGCTCGCCTTCGCCCCCGGCAACTTCTTCACCGACGCCTTCCCCGAAGGTGACTGCATCGCCTTCGGCTACATCCTGTCGGACTGGCCCGACCATGTCTGCCTCCAGCTCCTACGCAAGGCACACCAGGCCTGCCAAGACCACGGACTGGTGCTCGTGATGGACAGGCTCTTCGACGACTCCCGCCAAGGCCCCCTCGCAACGTCCGCTATGAACCTGACCATGCATCTGGAAACCCAGGGGCGGCACCGCACAGCCGACGAATACACCGCACTCCTCACGGACGCCGGATTCACCTCCTGCGAGACATACCGTTCCCGCAGCGACAAACACCTGATCATCGGCCACCGGACCAGAGAGGGAAGCCTGACACGCCCGGAAACCCGCCGCGGCGACTGGGATCAGTCAGCCGACGTCGATAGGTGACATTCACCGACAATGGGAGCCGTACAGGCCACCCGGACCAAGCCCCGCGCTCTCGCCCACCCTGCGCCCCAGATGATCCACCCACTCAACCACCTGCACGAAAACCCCAGACGGCGGGCTCCGCCGCAGTGGCTGATCCGATATCGGCCCGGCGCCGGAAGATTCGACAATAGGCTGTTGGCGATGTATGGAAATCCATACCCGGCGGCCCGGCGGAGCCCGTCACGCTTCACGTTCGCAGAAATGAGTTGTTCTGCGAACGATCAAGACCGCCAGAACCGCGCCCCTTTTGCCGCCGTTCGTCGTTCTCATAACTTCTCGCAAAACACGGTTCGCACAATGGTCCCTGATGTAGCTTCTGCGACTGACCTGCGACAGCGAAGGTTGATCTATTGCCACCGAAGTTTGACTGGCGGGGCTGCTGATGGTCTGGGGGAATGGTGGGGGCACCGGCGCTTGCCTACGGCGATGCCGCGTTACTGGCTCCGGCTTGTCAGGGTGACGTTGGGATGTCTAGGGCAAGGCCGGTTCCGGCGATGAAGCCGTCGAGGGTGCCGGGCCGGTACCGGAGCCGTTTGAGCCTGTTACGGACGAGTGTCTCGAGGCGGTCCAGGGCGACGACGTCGAGGTTGGCCAGGCTGCGCTTGCCGTGCACCCATACCCACTCGACCGGGTTGGGGTTGGGCGAATAAGCGGACAGCAGGAACACGGTCAGCCCTTCGCGCCGGTCGATCAACTCGCGCATGGCGTGGGAGACGTGGGTGTTGAGCCGGTCCCAGACCAGCACGATGGGCGCCTTGGCGAGCTGGTGGGCGCCGTCGATCAGCGCGATGAAGTCGCGCTCACCCCTGCTGCGGCGCTTGCCCTTGCCCGCCGGGTGGGAGATCAGCCGGCGAACCACCCGGCTCCGCGAGCGCGCCGGACGGCAGGCCCCCTTCAGCGCCGCGGTCCACCACCATGCTGCCGCGTCCAGGGCTCGGTGGGCGACCGGCGCCGGCGGGGTATCGCCCGGGTTCGGGCGGCGCCGCGTGAGCGGTGAGCGCGGCCAGGAGCAGGCCTGCGGCCGCCCCACCGGGGCCGGGCGTCCAAGCAGCGACGGGACCACCTAGGAGGTCACCGGTGCCGGTCAGCAGGGCGTGCGCGAGGAGCCGGTCGGTGCCGGGCAGTGCCCGCGCATCGCGGCCAAGAGCCGGCCGCGAGGGCGGTCAGCAGCAGCGGGACATCGTCCCGCCGTACTCGTCAACGCTGTCAACCCGCGCCAGGATCACGGCATCAGTCCTCTCTCTGGCTAGCGCAGAGAGAGGTGTCGGCGCGCGCAAGCGGCTTGCCCACGGGGTCTGACCTGGGCAAACGCGCGTTTTCGCGAAACGGGGGTGCGTACCCCCGGTAGTACCTCCGGAGCACCCCTGGGCCCCCCGCTGAGCGCAACGATGGAGACAACCGTGGGCGCAACCCCGTTCGAGCTGGCTCAGCGCGCAACGAGCCATCAGCAGTGCTTGAGGCCAACCGAGCGTCTGACCACGCTGACCCCCTTGGACACCGAAACCACCCTTCCTCGCGCCGCCGGCGAACGAGAGGTGGTCCTGTCTGTCCTGGTGCCGTACGCCGCCCTACTCGGGGGGTCCTGTGCCTCTCGCTCGCCCGGAACACCCGCCAGGAAGCCGAGCCCCTGCGAGCCACTCTGTGGCCTCACATGGAGGCCACAGGCGTCGCAGACCCCCAGGAGGCACGCGTGCCCTGCGACGTACTCAAGGCCACCACGCAGAGCCTACGCAAGTGGCGCACCAGGCCAACCGGCCGGCGTCCACGTCACCGTGCCCGAGGGGACCCGGGGCCTGCTGGCCGTCCATCTGCGCCCCAGCTCCACCCGGCGCGGCTCCTACGATCACGCTGTCCTGGCTGTCACCCCGGGCCGGCACACGGTCACCCTCACCGTGCCCGAGGAGCCGCTCCGTGAAGTGGACCGGCTGTGGGCCGTGCACGCGGGCCGGTTCCACCTCGCCTACCACCAGCGCCGTGTCCCCCTCCTTCCCCACCAGAGCGACACCGTCCCCCCGCAGTAGCCCCATCCGGCCGGACCTCGGCCCGCCCGGATGTCCGTACGAACACGAGAGAGAACCCTCATGATCATCTGGATCAACGGCCCCTTCGGCGGCGGCAAGACCACGCTGGCCGCCCAGTTCCACCAGCACCTCGACGGGGCCATCACCACCGATCCCGAAGAGGTCGGCTTCCTGCTGCGCAAGAGCATCGGCGACCACCCGGACCGGCAGAAGGACTTCCAGGACTACCCGATGTGGCGCGAGCTCGTCGCCCGGGTGTGCACCGAACTGGACCGCTTCACCCACGGCGGCCCCGTCATCGCCCCCATGACTCTGCTGCGCCGCGAGTACGCCGACGACATCTTCGACGCCCTCCACAAGGACGGCATCGAAGTGCGCCACCTCCTCGTGCACGGCGACTCCGACACCATCCGGGCCCGCATCGAGTCCAGCATGGAATTCCCCGGCGACGAGGAGCGCAGCGAGAAGGTGCGCGCGTTCCGGCGCTGCCGACTGGCCAACTACGAGCAGGCGTACGCGACCTGGCTGGGCGAGCGGGCCGATGTGATCGACACCACCGCCCTCAGCCCCGACCAGGTCGCCGCCCAGGCCCTTACCCTCCTGCGCCTCCCGTGACGGACGCCGCGATAGCCCGGATGACAGGGCCGGCCGAGGTCGTCGCCGACCTCAACTGGTCCGGCACGTCCACCACGGTGCTCCGCCTGCGGGCCGCCGGCGGACGGCAGATGATCCTCAAGGGCAACACCAGCACCGACGGCTTCCAACGGGAGCACACGGCCCTCTCCCACTGCGCCCCGGCGCTCTGCCCGAGCGCGCCCCAGCTCCTCGACGCCGACGAGGACGCGCAGCTCCTGCTCATGCCCGCGGTCGCCGGTGAGCCGCTGCAGTCACTCACCCTCACCCCTGCCAAACGCGCCTGACGAACCCCTAGATATCCGTGAGGCACGTGCTTCCCCGAAGCTCATCCTCACATGCCTCACGGCTCCCGAGTACCCCAGACAACGGTCGCGGTCGTGGTTTTGCTGGCGGCGCCCAGCCGTGTTCCCGCGGGAGGACGCAGTCGTGGTGTGAGTTCCGGGTGCGGATGGCCCCGCCCCTCCTGGCGCGGGGCATCTGCGGGTCTGTGCCCACTGTCCCCTGTGGGTCGGGTCACGGCTGGTTGAACGCCTCGGCGACGGCGAGGCTGTCCTCGTACATGTGGTGCCGTGTGATGAGCCCGTTCTCGACGACGAGACGCAGCGCGAAGGTCATGACGAAGCGTTTGCCGGTCGGCTTGACCAGTTGCGAGCTGGTGCCGATCAGTATGGCGTCGTTCCCGTCGATCATCAGGTGGTCGAGCGATACCCGGCCCTCGGCGGGTGGGCACACTTCACCGAACGTGCGGTGGTGGTCAGCGACGTGGGCGCGGGTGGAGCGGGGGCGGATCCAGGGGATGGCCGGGTGGTGCTCGACCGGCCAGTCCACTCGCCAGTCGACCTCGGGCGCGTACAGCTGCGCGATGCGCTCGGGATCTCCGTCGCCGCTGCGGCGCAGGAACTCGTTCACCACGGTGCGGGTGCTGGGCTGATTCCCCGTGGCCGCGTCGGCGGCCGGCGGGTCGCCGAACTGGTGGTCGCTCAGGATGCGTCCTTCGTCGTCCAGCCGGACGACGACGAACCCGGTCCAGACGATGTCGCCGCCGGCGGCCGGAAGCATGTAGGTGGTGAAGCGGATTATGTCGTGGTGCCCCACGGCGTCCCCGGCGTACCGGAAGACGAACCCGCGCCCTTGGACCAGCTGCTCGTGCGCCTCGGTGACACGAGCCCACAGTGCCGGGTGCCCTCGGTACTCGGCGGCGTCGGTGAACTCCACGCCGTTCGCCGCCCACAGCGTGGTGACCGCGGCGCGACGCCGCTCGGGGTCGGTCTCGTTCCACACGGCCACGTAGCGGCCGACGAATTCCTCGATGTCGATGTTCATGGCGGGGACGCTAGCCAGACTCCACTGACAGCTTCTGTCAGTGGAGTCTGCGAAAGTGTTCGACATGCGTGCGAGCCGCCTGGTGTCGATCCTGTTGCTGTTGCAGAGCCGGGAACGGATGACGGCCCACGACCTGGCCGCGCACCTCGGCGTCTCCGAGCGCACGGTGTACCGCGACGTCGAGGCGCTGAGCGCGGCCGGTGTGCCGATCTACGGGGAGGCGGGCCGCGAGGGCGGATACCGGCTGGTCGACGGTTACCGCACCCGGCTGACCGGGCTGACCACGGCCGAGGCCGAGTCGCTGTTCCTCACCGGCCTACCCAGCGTCGCCACCGATCTCGGGCTCGGCCGGGCCGCGGCTGAGGCGCGGCTGAAGCTGACGGCCGCGCTCCCGGCCGGGCTGAGCGAGCGCGCGGTCCGTTGGCAGGACCGGTTCCACCTCGATGCGCTGGGCTGGTACCAGGAGGCCGACCCGATCCCCCACTTGATGGCCGTCGCCGCGGCGGTGTGGCGCCAGCACCGGGTGCGGCTGCGCTATCTGCGCTGGGAGAGACCGCACGAGGTGACGCGGACCGTCGATCCGCACGGTCTGGTTCTGAAGGGTGGCCAGTGGTACTTGGTCGCCCGCCGGGCCGATGCTTTCCGTGTCTACCGCGTCTCCCGGATCCTGGACCTCCGGCTCCTCGACGAGGGCTTCGACCGCGGGGCCAGCTTCGACTTGGCCGCCTATTGGAGGGCTCACCTCGACGCGTTCGACGCTCGCCGCCACGGGGGTCACGCCGTGCTGCGGCTGTCACCCACGGCCATGGAGCAACTGCCGTACCTGGCCGAGCCGGCCGTCGTCCACGCGGCCCATGCGAGCGCGCGAGCCGAGCCGGACGGCTGGATACGCGTCACCATCCCGGTCGAGAGCGAGGGCCAAGCGGTACGGGACATCCTCCCCCTCGGCCCCGACGCCGAGGTGCTGTCCCCCGCCACGCTGCGGGCCCGCGTCGCGGACGCCGTGACGGCGATGGCCCGCCACTACGCCTCTCACAGGAAGCATTGAGTGCGGCTGCGGTAGCGCCAAGAGCGGCGAGGGTCCTGCGAGTGTTCATGACCGGCCAACGGCCTGCGGATCGTTGAGGCGCCTCTCGTTCGCCCGTCCGACCCAGTTGGGCGTTCACTGGCTGGCCGAGATGACGACTCCGCCATCGGCGGACGGCAACACCTGAGGGCGCCGATCGACCTCGCCTCGCCCACGACGCGCCAGCCTCCCGCGGTCTGGCTCCACTCCGCTTGGAGCGGCGCGCCGGCGGCATCCTGCAGGGCGACGCCGCAGCCCTTGCCCAGGTGCTGGTGAGCGCCGCCCGGGACTCTTGTTGTGCCGCCTCCGTGGGCGCCGCTGAGTTGTGTGTTGTGCTCCGCCTCGCCCATAAGAGGAGCTCCTGGGTTGAGGACGACATAGCCCACGCTCCTCGCTGCAGCTTCTGCTGGCTGATGGGCCTCCACTCGCTGTTCCAGGTTTCTCTAGGTTGGCCAGCCTCTTTCCTTGCTCATCACGTATGGAGGCCCCGTGAGTAGGGGTCACGGTAGGAATGAAACGAAGAGTCCGGGTTACTGTCAAAGCTTTTGACGGCCTGTAATCTGGGCCGCCAGGATGCCCTAGTGAGTGATGATCCGAGGATCGGTTTCCTGAAGGCGGACGTGGCGCGGTTCTGGGCCGGCCTGGATGATCTGGCTCCGGCGATCCGGCTGAGGCTGGTTGTCCAGCTGCGGGAGGCGCTGGGCGAGGTGACGGATGCGGCCCTGGACGGCGGGATGGCCGCGGCGAAGGCGGAGGGCTGGGGGCTGCGGCGGATCGGTGACCACGTAGGACTGTCGCATGAGACGGTCCGCTACCGGCTCGCTCGGGTGCCGGGCGAGCCGAACGGGCTGGCCTAGCTAGAAGTCCGCTGAAGATCTTGTGCGGGACGGGCCGTTCCGGAGCCCTCTTGCGTTATGTGGTGCCGGAGGTAGTCCAGGTTCGGCTGGTCTCGGAACGAGTGCAGCGTTCGCGTAGCGGGAAGCTTTCGGCGCGGTCTGCAGTCGGTGCCGGTCCCGGCGGGGCAGCGGCGGGCGTCAGACGCCACTCCGGCGGTGCCGCTGGTAGTGGCGGGCGGAGCGGGCACGATTGCCGCAGTCTGCGGAGCACCACTCCCGGCGGGGATGGGTCTTGAGGAAGTAGAGAACACACCCTGGTGCCAGGCACGCTCGCAGTTGGCGGCGGATGTCCCGACTGAACAGCGCGATGGCTTCCCCGGCGATGGCGGAGGCGGCGGCGGAGGCCGCCTGTCCACCGCTTCGGGCGTGACGCGAGGGCTCCTGGCCGGGCGTCCAGGACAGCACGAACCAGTGAGGGGTGTCGCCGGCGGCCTCGTTGAGCGCGGTCACAGCCTCGTCGAGTTCGCGGGCATCGGACACGGCTGCCGGGCGGGGGTCCCCGGTGGCCTCGGCAGCGAGCCTGCGCAACGCGTCGCGCAGGCCGATCAGCCGTCCACGGAGGCGGTCGAGGTCGGGCGTGCTGAGGGCGTCGAGATCACCCTCGGCCATCAGGTCGGTACGGGCGGAGACGGCACGCAGCCAGGCGCGGGTGCCGTCGGGGTCGCGCAGTGCGTCGTGCACGCCGTCCCGGTCGGCCCAGATGGTGTTCATCAGCTCCACGGGCAGCGGCTCGCCGAGCAGGGGGGCATTTGTGTCCACGCCACCGAGGCTACCGCACTTCTAACGGTTGCAGGCCCATGTATCCATTGACAGGGCGAATGGCGAGTGTCATGGTGCTTCTAACGGTTACTGCCGCACCCAAGCGTCAGAACTGGACGAGTCGAAGGAGTGCCGCTCTCATGACCGGATTCGCCCCCGTCGAGCCCGCCACCGCCACCGGCAAGGCCGCCGAACTGCTGGCCGACGTGCAGAAGACCCTCGGGCTGACACCGAACATGACCAAGGCGATGGCCAACAGCCCCGCCCTGCTCCAGGGCTACCTGGCCCTGAGCGGCGCGCTGTCGGGCGGTGCGCTGCCCGCGCCGGTACGCGAGCGCCTCGCGGTGGCCACCGCCGAGCACAACGGCTGCGAGTACTGCCTGTCCGCGCACACCTACATCGGCGCCAACCTCGCCAAGGTCGACGCCCCCGAGCTGGAGGCGGCCCGTGACGCCAAGTCGTCCGACCCGCGCATCCAGGCGCTGCTGACCCTCTCCGACGCCATCGCCCGCGGCCGGGGTCAGGTGGACGACACCGTCCTGCAGGCCGCCCGGGACGCGGGGGCCACCGACGAGGAGATCGGCGAGGTCGTCGGTCACCTGGCCCTGAACGTCCTGACCAACTACTTCAACACCCTCGCCAAGGTCGACAACGACTGGCCCGTGGTCCCGCTGCGCGCCGCGGTCTGACCCGGGCCGAGCCCGCTCCGGCGGCCACACCACCGCCATCCGTCAGCGGCGCGTCTTCGGCAGCCGTGGAAGGAGCACCATGATGAACCCGGCATGCAACGCTCCCGCGGGCTTCCACGAGGGGGAGCTGGCCGTGCAGCGCCGGGCGGGCGTTGCCAGGGACGCGGCCCGCCTCGCGGGCATGCTGGCCCCCGCCCGGCTACACGGCGGCGTGAGCCGGTTCCTGGCGGAGAGGAGTTTCGCGGCGGTCACCGCCCGCGACGCCGACGGCGCGCTGTGGATCTCCCCGCTCGCCGGCCCGCCCGGGTTCCTCCAGGCCGCCTCGCCGACCGCACTCGATGTGCGAGCCCTGCCCGCCGTGGGCGATCCGCTCCAGCACCTGGCGGCCCACCAACCGGTCGGGCTGATCGTGATCGAATTCGCCACCCGCCGACGGGTGCGGCTCAACGGCATCCTGTCCGCCGCCAGCCGTGACGGGCTGCGCATCGACGTGGAGCAGGCGTACGGCAACTGCCCCCAGTACATCCAGAGCCGGCTCCTCCACGCCACGCCCGGCGCCCCGCCCGGCGCCGAGCCGGTGCGGCACGGAAGCATCCTCACGCGTGACGACATCGACCTGATCGGCCGGTCCGACACCTTCCTGATCGGCACCACCCACCCCACCCGCGGTAACGACGCCTCACACCGCGGGGGACCACCGGGATTCGTCCGCGTCGAGGACGGGCACCTGTGGTGGCCCGACTACCAGGGCAACAACATGTTCAACACCCTCGGCAACCTCCACGCCGAGCCGACGGCCGCGCTGCTCTTCTGCGACTTCGCCACCGGACGGACCCTGCACCTGTCCGGCCGGGCGGCCCTGGAATGGACCCGCACCGGCATCCCCGGCGACGACGACCGCACCGGCCGCCGCGTCCACTTCCTCCCCCGGCACCTGGTAGCCGGCCGCCTCCTGCCGCTGCACGCCGACACCGTCACCGCAGCCCCCGACAACCCGCCGCTGACCAACCGGCCCTGCGCACCATGAAGGACGGTTCCGCCATGACCGACACCCGCCCGCCCTTCCCCCCGTTGGGGGGGGTCGCCGAGGTGAGCCCAAAAGCCGCCAGTAGTTGATCTTGGCGCTCGGCGGGGCCAGCCGGAGCGATCACCTGGCGGGCTCGGTGCCGTCTACAGACCTCGGACCGGGTACCTCGCGGGCCTGGAGGGTGGCGAAGTCGGCGTGTGCCTGCTCGACCGCTTCGGGGTACGCCGCGCGTTTGGTGTGTTCGGCGAGCGCGCGGTGGATGCTCGCGAGCGAGGGGTTGTGGCCCTTGCGTTTGCAGGTGGGGATGATCAGGTCGGGCTGGATCTGCTCGACGGACTCGCCGTTCGCCCTCCGGCAGAGCACGGTGTGCAGCATGTCGTCGGTGATGACCGGCGGCCGGCCGCCGTGCTTGCCCTTGCGGGCCGCGGTGTCGAGCCCTTCCAGCGTCGACTCGCGGATGTTCTCCCGCTCGGTCTCCGCCATCGCGGCGAAGAACGCGAAAAGCGACTTCCCCGGGCCGGTGGGGTCGTGAATGCCGGGCAGGGGCCCGGCGAGCATCTCCAAAATCAAGCCGTGCGCGGTGAGGTGGTCCGCGAGTGCGGTCAGTTCGGCGGCGTCGCGGCCGAGGCGCTTCATCTCGTACACGGTGAAGATGACGCAGCAGTGCGGGGCGTGGGCCTTGATCTCCCGGGCGGTCTTCAGCGCCTCCTCGAAGGCGGGGCGGCAGATCCGTAATGACGGCGGCCACGGCATCCGGGGCAGAGGGGACGGACATCGCAGCTGAGCACGTGAGTTGGCGCCCTCCGCCAACTCACGTGCTCAGTCACAACCGTGCAGGCACCTCAACTTCCACGGCGCGGATCACGGCTCGGGGAACTCGACCAAAACCTGGCGAGACAGCCTCACCCCCACCGAACGCAGAGGGATTTCACCTGTGCCAGCGCAGGAGCGCCAGCCAACCGCCTTATTACAGGGCTCTTACCAAGTACGGCGAGGGCAGGCGATTCTCCGGCTTCGGTCTTAGCGTCGGAGTCGGGACGCCCCGTCACCTTCCAGTGCCGGTGGGCTACCGGCTCCGCGCGATCGTCGCGGAGTTCACAACTCCTCACAAAGGAGAGCCCAAATCATGCAGTTCCTTACGTTACTGCGCCGATGGCGGGCGAAGCGACCGCCTGAGGCGCCCACGATCCGGGCACACGACAGACGGCCGCGCCGTGCCGCAGCCATCGCCGCCACCGCACTGATGCTCGGCGGCCTGCTGGTGGTGGGAGGAGGCACAGCGCAGGCGGCGAGTCCTGACAGTCACCGGCTGGTCACCTGGAACATGGAGAACGGGCGCGACCGCTGGGCCAGCGTGGCCACGATCGCGCAGACCAACAGCGTGGTGGCACTCCAGGAAGTACCCAGTGTTCCGGCCCGGGGGGTCCGACAGCTGCGCTCGATCGGCAACGTCGAGGTCTATTCCTGGAGAATCGCCCGCAACACCTACCGCTACCTCTACATCCTCCCCCAGTCATCACGGAACGTCGGAATGGTCACCTCGTTCCGCGCCGACCGGGTCGTGCAGATCGGCGGCAGGTACCGGGACGGGCTCGGCCTGGTCCGCCAGGCCGACAACGTCCTGTTCGCCAGCGTCCACGCCTCCGCCGGGCGGAACGGCGGGGGGCGGGGCGCAGACGGACCGTCGCTGGTGCGCAGGGTCGCCGCCGCGGCAGCCACACGCAACGTCACCAACTGGGTGGCTCTGGGGGACTTCAACCGCGATCCCGGCCAGCAGAACCTCAGCGAATTCCCGACCGGATCCCGTATCTACAACAGCGGCCAGGCCACCCAACGAAGTGGCGGTGAACTGGACTACATGGTCTCCAACATCCAGACGCAGAACTGGCAGGCCACCGTCCAGGCCAACCGCGGCAGTGACCACTGACCCGTCTACTTCGGCTCACTGCAGGCCGCGGCCGGGGCGCAGGACCTCACCGTGACCTCGGCCCTGAGCGGCCTGTACCTGGACGTCTACCAGGACGGCCTGCGCGACGGGACGCACGTCGTCCAGTACCACGCCAACGGCACCACCAACCAGTTGTGGAGCCTGCTGCGGAACGGGGGCATCGACACCAGCCCGTTGTACCGCCTGATCAGCTACAGCAGCCAGAAGTGCCTGGACGTCGACAGGGGGCAGCAATCCCGGCCCGGCGACGCCCTCAACATCTGGACCTGCCACGGCAAGGACGGCTCCCCGACCCCGGGCGGCTCGACGGCCGACACCCAGAACTGGACCCTGGTCCACCCCGACCCGTTCCGGCCGAACCAGACCGAGCTGCGGAACCGCTCCACGCGCCTGTACGCCAGCATCGACCACAACGCGAAATCGGACGACGCCACCATCGTGCAGCGCCACAACCAGCCCAGCGCCACGCCGATCCCCGGCGAGATCTTCTACCTCCACCCGGACCCCGCCAGCGCGGCGGCCAACCCGCCCGGAGACCCCGGGACACCCGGAGACCCCGGTGGACCCGGCACACCTGGAGACCCCGGAGGCCCCCCGGCGTAAGCCTGGCCCCGGCCCATGAGGGCGGTGAGCCCGCCGCCGTCCGCAACGGCCGGACCCACCGCCCGTCCACCCTCTGAGTCGGATAGCCGCGTCACGTCGCCGTGACCTGGCTACCCGACTCAATGCGGACAAGCCCGCCCCTCATATGACGTCCAGTCAGGCCTCGTTGCCGGGCGCTTGCCGGCACCTGTCAGGTTCCCGGTAGACAGCAGGAGCACAGGCCCAGGTTCGACGCGCTTCCCCCTCAACCGACCACTCGCCTTTAGTCCAGCACCCGCCCGAGGAAGCCGCGCAGGTAACCCGCGACGACGTCCAGCCGGCTCTCCAGCAGGAAGTGACCGCCGTCGATCAGGTGCACCTCCGCATCCTTGGCGTCACGGGCGAATGCCTCCGCGCCGGCCGGGCCGAAGATCCCGTCGTTGCGCCCCCACACCGCGAGCACCGGCACCCTGCTGGTGCGCAGGTACTCGTGCAGCAGCGGGTAGAGCGGGAGGTTGTTCGGGTAGTCGCGGAACAGCGCGAGCTGGACCTCGTCGTTTCCGGGGCGGGAGACGAGGGCGACGTCGTGCTCCCACGTGTCCGGGTTGACCAGGCTCGGGTCGGGCACGCCGTGCAGGTACTGCCAGCGGATGGCGTCGATGCCCAGCGCGGCGCGGACGGCGGGCTCGGTGGCGGGGCCAGGGTCCGCCCCGTAGGCCCAGACGTCCTTCCAGAACGACTCGACGAAGCCCTCCTCGTAGCCGTTGCCGTTCTGGGTGACGACGGCGGTGATCCGTTCGGGGTGCCGGAGTGCGAGGCGCCATCCGATGGGGGCGCCGTAGTCCTGGACGTAGAGGGCGTAGCGGTCGAGGCCCAGTTGGTCGAGCAGTCCGGAGGTGAGGTCGGCGAGGGCGTCGAACGTGTAGGTGAACTCGTCGGTGAGGGGGGCGGCGGAGTGGCCGAAGCCGAGGTGGTCCGGCGCGATGACGTGATACTTGTCGGCCAGCAGCGGGATGAGGTCGCGGAACATGAACGAGCTGGTCGGGAAGCCGTGCAGCAGGACGATCGCGGGGGCGTCGGCGGGGCCGGCCTCGCGGTAGAAGATCTCGTGGCCGCCGACGGTGGCGGTCCGGTGGTGCACCGAGCTCATTTCTAACCTCTTTAAGTGATTGATGTGGTTAGGTATTCGCATGCAAGCATGCGGCGAGCTAACCTGTCAACCGATGCAATCTGGTTAGAAAAGGTGGCGCCCGATGGACACCCTGCTGGACCTGCTCAACAGCAGGCCACTGGTCAACGGCGAGGAACAGGACGCGCTCGGCGACCCGGCCACAGGCAGGCGCTGGGCACGGGAGCACGGCGGCGAAGGCAGCCTCGCGGAACTGGCACTGCTGCGCGCGGCCCGGGACGCCCTGCAGGACGTCGTGCGCGGAGAAAGCCCGCCCGCCGCGTTGAGCCCCCTGCTCGAAGGGGTCCACCAGATCCCGGAGATCACTTCGGACGGTCTTGAGTGGACGGTCGAGACTCCCCCACACGCCCGGCTGGCCGTCGAGATGGTCCTCGCCTGGGCCGCCACCGAGAAGCAACTACCCGGCCGACTGCGCCCCTGCGCCAACGACGAGTGTCAGCTGTTCCTGCTCGACCGCAGCCGCGCCAACCGCGCCCGCTGGTGCTCAATGGCCATCTGCGGCAACCGCGAAAAAGCACGCCGCCACTACGAACGCACCCGCTGACCCGACCCCCACCCAGCAGCATTACCGACGGGGCCTTCGCGGCGACCGGTCGCGTCAAAAGTTTTGACAGCAACCCGGACTCTTCACTCCGTTCCTACCGGGACCCGGTGACCCCCGCGACTTCACGACGAACCCACGGGTCCACCCCCCAAAAATCCGGGCACCGGACCTTCGGGTTCCCGCCGAACAACCTTCAGTTTTCGCGAACCCGCGAGGGGCAGGGGGCATGACCCAGATACGCCAGAAACCCGCCACGGGATGATCTTGGAGTCTGGAGGGCTCGCTACGGGGTGTTGCCCGTGAGGGCGGTGATGCGGTTCTCGTACTCGCGGCGGGCCTTGCGTTGTGCCGGGACCGCCGTGGTGCCGTCGAGCGCCTGGCAGTGGTCGAGGAGTTCGCGGTGGACCGCGGGCGCGGCTGTGCCGCGCAGGGTGTAGCCCTGGCCGCGCCGTACGGTGACGCCCTGGTCGAGCGCGGCGCACTTGGGGGGCTCCAGTTCGGTGGTGCGGAGGAAGTCGGCGACCTTGCCGGGCATGTCGAGGGTGACCGGCAGTTCCGGGGCCGGTCTGTCCGGGACGGCGATGTGGTCGGGCAGGAGGTCGGCGACGGCGGTGCGGATGGCGCCGCGGCTGACGCCGTGGTCGCGGGCGAGGGCGGCGATGGACCGGCGTTCGAGGAACGCGGCGCGCACGGCGGGGACCTGGTCGGCCGGGATGACAGGGCGGCGCCCGCCCTTGCGGCCCTTGGCCTCGGCGGCGCGCAGTCCGTCGTAGGTCAGCTCGCGCTGGAGGTCACGCTGGAGTTCCCCGCCGGCGGCGAGGGTCTGCACCATGAACTTCACGGTGAACAGCAGCTCGCCGGTGCGCGGGTGGCGGGCGGTGAGGTCCATGCCGGAGAACGCGCCATCGTGGATGCGCAGGGCGAAATGGCCGCGGTGGAGGACGTCGAGGACGTGGCCGGTGCCGCGTACGAGGCGGAACATCTCGGAGATGTGCACGGTGTCGCCGGCCCGGGCGTAGTCGAGGAGCGCGCGGAACTTCAGGCACTGGTGCGGGTGGAGGCGGCTGGAGGTCCCAGGGTCCTCCTCGAAGACGACCGGGTCCTCGATGCCGGCCTCGCGAAGGACGAGGTCCTGCCGGGCGGTGGACTGCTGGCCGGTCGAGACCCGCTTGTAGACCAGGTCCGCCACGCGCGGGCCCCTTCCGTACGGAGGACCGGACCCCATCTGCCGTCAAACCCTGTCAGTAATCGACATCGGATCTGATTGGATTCGCGCCGCCTCGAACCCCCGGTTTGCACGGGTTCATTGGACGGCCGGGCGGCCTGTCGGCAAACGACGGCAGCACGCGGTCATGCCGCACCTCAAGGTGGTTCCTGCTCAGACAATGCTCGGGTCGCATGACGCCATCGCACCACCGACACCTCGCTACTTGTGCGGTGCTCCGGAAGAAACGGCCCAGGCGCGCCGGCTGACCGCACCGGACCGTCCGGCACCTCTCTGACCCGTACAGAGGGAGGTGCCGATCCCTCCGTAGGACTTACCCAGGGGCGTAACCAGCGAAGACGCGGCAGCCCTCGGCACGGGGGGACACGTGCGAGAACACCCCAGCCACAGCTCCGGGTCCGTGCATGGGGGCAAGACTGGGCCCCCTGTCCTGAGCGACCCCGCCCGTGCTCATCCGGGCACGGGCTCCTCCTTGGTAAGACTCCTTACCAAGGAGCAGGAAGAACCTGTGCACTTACCTCGCTCCCCCTCAATCCGGGCTCGGGGCATCCCAGTTCTGCTCCGGGCCGCGCTGCAAGGACTACAAGACCGACCCCGGGGGTGCCTCGACACTCCATAGAGGACTCCATGCAGGACCCCCTACAGGACGCGGTACCGGACTCCCTACAGGACGCTTTACGAACCCTTTGATTCCCGCACTGACCTGCCATGGAGAGCACGATGAGCCCCCGACAACCCTCCATCTCTCCGCGTACCGTACTGGGGTGGGTGGGTGCGGGGGCGGTCCAGTCGTCGGGTCGCCCGTGCGCTCGCCGCTGAGGCGTCGCGATGCTCACGGCGACCGGCGCCCGCCGGCGCTGTCCGGTGGAGGTTCCTCGTGTCTGGGAGGGCCTACCGGCCGCGCGCCGCGAGGGAGAACCCCGCGGTGACCACTGTCCTGCGGCGCAAGCTCCGACTGGCTCTCCGTGCAGATCGCGACCCACCCGCCCTGGCCCTGCGTACCCGGCCACGCGCTGGCTGCCGGGTGGCGCTCGAGGGACGCGCCCGAAGCCGGCCGAATCCGCCTCGGGCGGGTGGGCGCCGCAGGCATGCGCCGGATGGCTTCGTCAGGTGGTGGCTGTGGGTGCAGTTCACGGCTGGCGCCACTCACCGCGACGTGATGCGACGCGGTACGCCGTGATGTCGTGGTGATCAACGCGCTTGTACGCCTTCCCCCAGCTCCCATGGAGCGGGCGCAGCAGCCACACCGGCTGATCAGATGTGGCGCCGGCGACGTCGGTGCAGACCCACTTGGCGTCCGTCGCGACTTCGAGAAGGAGGTCGCCGACTTCGGGTCGGCTGGTGGAGGTCACTGACCGGTCTCCTTGGAGAGCATGGCGTCGATCTCGGTGGTGGCCGCGGTGCGGAGGGCGTCCGCTTCGACCTGCCAGGCCGGATCGCTGCCGGCGAGGGGGACGACCAGGAAGCAGTCGCAGCCAACGCAGCCAGCCGGGTAGGCGGCGGGGTCAGCGACTCTGCCGACGTCTTGGGCGACGATGTCGTAGACGATCGTGCCGGGCGGGTAGGGGCTGCCGGCGGTGCGGCGGTGGATGGCGTTCGCAGTCATCGCAGCCTTCTGTGGTCTCGGTGGCTGGCGGTCCCCCTCAGGAGCGTGGGGACCGCCGGCCCGTAAGCAGCCGCCGCCGGTGAGGCGGACGGCTACTACCCAGACAACTGCTTCACGAGTGCGTGGGGTTAGGGGATGTGCAGGGGTTTCGGTCTCATCGCCTAGGAGGTTTTGACTGTTCCGTTACGTGGGCACCGGCGCCGTTTCCCCTACCGTGCGGCCATGGACAGCACGCGGAACACCGTGCTCGACGAGTGGATGACGGAGCACGGGTACAGCTCCAACGCCCTGGCTCGGGACTTAGACATCATCTCATTTGGCGAGTCTGCGGTAGCAGATGAGGGTGCAGGCGATGCTGGTGAAGGCGAGGAAGTGGTCGGCTTTGCGTTCGTAGCGGCGGTGGAGCCGGCGGCAGCCGGCCAGCCACGA
>NZ_BAAARK010000064.1:0-27880 GCF_039532155.1 Streptomyces lunalinharesii | reverse complement strand
CTAAGCCTTTCAGCGCCGATGGTACTGCAGGGGGGACCCTGTGGGAGAGTAGGACGCCGCCGAACAAATTTTGATAAAGCCTCGTTCCCCGAGTTTCGACTCGGGGAACGAGGCTTTTTTGCGTTTGCGTGCAGAAATGGCCTTTCGTCAGGCCGGGCGGGGTAGCGCGGCCGCGGTGAGGAGGATGCCGTGGGAGGCGTGCCAGCGGCCGGCGAGGACGGGGGCGGGGATGCCGGCCGGCCAGGGGAGCAGCAGGTGGGCGGTGAAGGTGCGGGCGGTGGGGGAGAACGTGATCTCGGCGTCCTCGAATTGGAGGGGGCGGGGGGCGAGCGGGGCGCAGGTCTTGTAGACGGACTCCTTGGCGCTGAAGAGGAGGCGGTCCCACCGGACGCACGGGTGGGCGGTGGCGAGGTCCTGGAGGTGGATGCGCTCGGCGGGGGTGGTGATGCCGTCGCGGACTGTTGGGGGCAGTGGGGCGTGGGGTTCGGCGTCGATGCCGAGGTGGGGGAGGTCGGCGGTGTGGGCCACGGCGGCGGCGCGGTAGCCGTCGCAGTGGGTGATGCTGCCGGTGATGCCGGGTGGCCAGGCCGGGGCGCCGGTGGGGCCCGGGGGGAGCGGGGTCGGGGAGAGGCCCAGGCGGGACAGGGCGCGGTGGGCGCACTGGCGGGCGGTGGTGAATTCGCGGCGGCGCTTCTCGCCGGCGCGGGCGATCTCGCGTTCCTCGATCGGGAAGAGGCCGGTGGGGGCGTCGGCGGGCGGGTCACCGAGGGCGTCCTCACCTACGGCGTGCGGGGGGAGGACGTGCTCGATGAGCATGCGGTGGCTCAACTCCTGGGGCGGGGGCGGTAGTAGAGGGTGCGTGGGGTGACGACTCTATGTGACGGGGGCGACAAGGGCGGGCGTTGAGTTTCTAGGTCGGGTGACCTAGTGTCGGTTCCGTGGACGATGACCTCCAGCTTGATGTGAATGGTCCGGTGCTCGTGGTCGGCGGTTACGGGACCGTCGGTGGCGATCTGACCCGGCTCGCCGCGCCCTCGTGGCCGTTACTGCTCACCGGGCGCACGCCCGAAAAAGGGAAGGCACTGGCCGACGAGGTCGGGGCGGAGGTGCGGCGGTGGGACCTGAGTGACCCGGAGCCGTTCTCGGCGCGGGTCCGGGCCGTGATCAGCACGGTGAACGACCCGGACGACCGGGTGATGCTGGCCGCCATCCGTGGTGGTGTGCCGTACGTCGACATCACGCGGTGGACGGCGCGGTTGCAGCGGGCCACGGCGGTCGCGGCGGTCAACCCGCCGAAGGCGCCGGTGCTGCTGTCGTCGAGCTGGATGGGCGGCGTGAGTGCGCTGGTCACCGCGGCGTTGGCGGCGGAGTTGGGTGGTGCGGCCGAGGCGCAGATCGCCATCCGGTACGACCTGAAGGACCGGGCCGGTACCGACTCGGTGGAGTTCATGGACCGGCTGGGGCTGGACTACGAGGTCACCGAGAACGGTCAGCGGCAGATGATCATGCCGTTGAGTGACGCCGGGTTCGTGGAGATCGGTGAGCACCGGACGAAGGTGGCGCGGATCGACACGCCGGAGCAGTTCACGCTGCCGCTGGTGCTGGGGCTGGACACCGCGATCACGCGGATCGGGTTCAGCGCGAACTCGTCGACGTCGACGCTGCTGGCGTTGAAGAAGACCGGGTTCTTCCGGTGGGGGCGGGGCGACTCGTTCGAGAAGACCCGCCGGTCGATGCTGTACTCGCCGGGTGAGGGCGGGTCCGCGCTGCTGCGGATCGACGTCCGCGGGCGGGGCGGCGAGCGGCGTACCGCGGTGATCAAGGATGCGGCCGGGCAGGCCCATCTCACCGCGTTGGGCGGGCTGTTGGGACTGCGTCGGGTGTTGGGTGCGGACGGCGCCGAGGCGCCCACCGGGGTGGTGTTCCCCGAGATGACGCCGGTGCCGCAGGACGTCGTCTCCGCGCTGGAGAAGGCGGGGGTCGAGGTCACGGTGTCATGAGCGAGGAGAAAGACGGCGGCAAGCCGCAGCTGACGCGGCAGGGCAACCTGCGGCGGACGAGTCTGCTGGACGCCGCCGAGTCCGTGCTGGTCGCCAAGGGCAACGCGGACGCGTCGTTGCGGGCCATCGCCGGTGAGGCCGGCGTGCGGGTCGGTCACCTCCAGCACTACTTCCCGACCCGGGCGGACCTGATCAAGGCCGTGCTGGAGCGGGCGTTGGAACGGTCGTTGGACCGGCTGGCGGAGACGACGGGGCTGCGGCTGGGCCGCGAGGACCCGTCGGTCATCGAGGTTCCGGAGGGCGGCCGGGCGGAACCCGCCGAAGTGGTGGCGGTGGTGCTCGCCGAGCAGGAGGACCCGCAGCTGGTCCGGCTGTACGTCGAGGTGTGGGCGCTGGCGGCGCGGGACGACGAGATCGCCGCGGTGGTCCGGGAGTTCTACCGGAAGTACGTGGCCCATGTGGAGGCGTTCGTGCAGCAGGGGCGGCCGGAGTGGTCCGCCGCGTTCTGCCGGGCGCGGGCCGAGACGTTCGTGGCGTTGGTCGAGGGGGCGGCCCTGATGCGGTCGGGGATCGCCGGGAGCAGGTCGTGCGAGATGGATGCCCAACTCGCCGAGCAGGCCGTGCAGTTGCTCCGGGACTGAGGTCCGGGGCGTCCCAGCCGCCGGCCGTCGACGTCCGGGGTGGGAGTTCTTCCGAGGGCCGGTCGGCCCATGGCGTGGCGTTACGGGCCGCGGCGTGGGTCGGCGGCCCGTCATCCGTGGCACACGTAGGGGGAATGCGTCATGTCCGAGGTAATCGATCTTGCCGAGTTGGCGGCCAGCGCGGATCTGGAGCGGGAGCTGGCGCGGCTCGCCGCGGAGCACGGGATCATTCGTACCCGGCAGCTGAACCAGCAGGAGACCTGGACGGTGCTGGGTGCCGCGCTGACCCGGGAGTTGCTGAGCGATCCGCGGCTGTCCAACGACGTGCACGCGCACGCGCCGCACGGGGCGCTGGTGCCGGGGCTCCAGGTGATGCTGCTGGAGCAGGACGATCCGGGGCACGCCCGGTACCGGCGGCTGGTGACCGCGGCGTTCGCGTCGAAGGCGGTGCGGCAGTTGGAGCCGCGGATCGTGGAGATCACCCGGCAGCTGCTGGACAAGCTGGGCGACGGCGGGACGGTGGACTTCATCGACGCGTTCACCTATCCGATGCCGCTGGAGGTGATCTGCGAGCTGCTCGGGGTGCCGGGCGAGGACCGGGACCCGTTCCGCAAGTGGGCGATGGACATCTCCGCGGCGCCGTCGCTGGAGGCGATGCAGACGTCGGCGGGCAAGCTGTTCGCGTACTGCATCGGGCTGATCGGGGCCAAGCGGGAGCAGCCGACGGAGGACCTGCTCAGCGAGTTGATCGCGGCGCGGTTCGAGGACGGGACCGGGCTGTCGGACGAGGAACTGTCGTCGTTCGCCGCGGTGTTGCTGATCGCGGGCCACGACACGGTGACGAACCTGCTGGCCAACGCGTTGCACGATCTGCTGACGCACCCGGAGCAGCTGGCGGCGCTGCGGGCGGACCGGTCGCTGGTGAACCAGGCGGTGGAGGAGGCGCTGCGGTTCCGCGGGTCGGCGATGACCACGGTGAACCGGGTGGCGCTGGAGGACATCGAGGCGGGTGGGGTCACCATCCGCAAGGGCGAGCTGGTGCGGTTCCTGCTGAACGCGGCCAACCGGGACGCGGAGGTGCGCGCGGACGGGCACGCCTTCGACATCGGCCGGGCCACCGCGCAGCACGTCGCGTTCGGCATGGGGCCGCACTTCTGCCTGGGGCAGCGGCTGGCCCGGCAGGAGGCGACGATCGCCCTGAACGAGATCCTGGACCGTTTCCCGACGCTGGAGTTGGGGGTGTCCCGGGCGGAGGTGCGGTGGCTGGCCTCGGATGCGATCCGGGGGCTGGAGGAACTGCCGCTGCGGTACGCGCGGGAGACGGCGTGACGGTGTGAGGCCGTGACGGTGTGACGGCGGTCGGGGCGGTCGGCGGTGTGGGCCCGAGGGGGTGGCCGCCGGCGGTGGGCGGGGTGTGGCGGGGGCTCGTGGCCCGCGGCGCAACGGGATTCATTCACAGGGGAGTTGGGGGAATCAGCCATGCAGATCACGGTCGATTACGCGCTGTGCGACGGGCTGGGGCAGTGCGCCCTGGTGGCGCCCGAGGTCTTCGCACTGGACGACGATGAGCAGCTGGTGGTCGCGCCGGACCCGGCGCCGGAGCTCGCCGGGAAGGTGGCGGCCGCGGCGCGGGCCTGCCCGGTGCGGGCGATCTCGGTCGAAGGGGCCTGACCCGTGCGCGAGGTCGTCGTGGTGGGCGCGGGTCTGGCGGGCGTCCGGGCCGGCGAGGCGCTGCGGGCGCGGGGGTTTTCCGGAGCGCTGACCGTGGTGTCGGCGGAGGCCGAACTCCCGTATGACCGGCCGCCGTTGACCAAGCAGGTGATGGCGGGGACGCTCACCGCGGACGACATCCGGCTGGCGGGCGTCGCGGAGTGCGACGCCCGCTGGGTCCGGGGGACCGCGGCCGTCGGGCTGGACCGGGAGCGGCGCCGGGTGCGGTTGGCCGACGGTGCCCAGCTCGCGTACGACGGGCTGGTGGTGGCGACCGGGGCGCAGGCGCGGGCCTGGCCCGGGGAGGTGCCGGCCGGGGTGCTGACCGTGCGGGGGCTGGACGACGTCCGGGCGCTGCGGGCGCGGATCGACGGCGGGGCGCGCGAGGTGGTCGTCGTCGGGGCCGGTTTCGTCGGGGTGGAGCTGGCGTCGTCGCTGGTCGGGCTGGGGCTCGGGGTGCGGGTGACGCTGGTGGAGCCGTTCGGGTCGCCGCTGCGGGTGTTGGGCGGGACGGTGCCGGGCGTGGTGGCCGAGGCGGCCCGGCGGGCCGGGGTGGCGCTGCGGCTGGGCACCGGGGTGACGGGCTTCGCGGCCCGGACTGGGCGGGTCGACGGGGTCGAACTGGCCGACGGGAGCGTGCTGCCGGCCGAGGTGGCGGTGGTGGCGATCGGGATGGAGCCGGCGACCGGGTGGTTGCGGGGGGCCGGGCTGGCGCTGCCGGCGGGGCGGGTCCACTGCGACGAGCGGCTGTTCGCGCGGAGCGCGGGGGTGGCCGGGGTGGTCGATCCGCGGGTCGTGGTGGCCGGGGACGTGGCGCGGTGCGATGCGGTGCGGTCGGCGGACGGTCCGGTTCCGTTGGAGCACTGGAGCAATGCGGCGGCGCAGGGGGAGTTGGCGGCGCGGAACCTGTTGGCGGGCCCTGCCAAGGCCGAGCCGTACGTGCACGTGCCGTCGTTCTGGACGTCGGCGTTCGGGCTGCGGATCAAGTCCGTGGGGTTGCCGGGCACCGGGGACCGGGTGGTGGTCGAGGAGGGTGAGCCGGGTGCGGAGAAGGTGGTCGAGGCGCACTACCGGCGGGGCCGGTTGGTCGGTGCGGTGAGCGTCAACCTGGGGAAGCGGCTGGCGGGGTACGCGCGGCGGCTCCAGGAGGAGCAGGTGTCGAGCGGCGGGCCGGCGGCCGGTGGCGGGCCCGTGGGGTGAGCGGGTCGTGGGGTGAGCGGGTCGTGGGGCGGGCGGGCCCGGGTGTGGTGCTGGCCGGCCGCTGGCCGGAATGCGATGGCGTGGCGAGAAAAGGCGACTTGCGGGTCGGTTTACTCGCGGTAACCCGTCGTTATCCTGGGCAGCGGCAGCAAACCCGGTCAGTGTGAATGGCGCGTTAAGTTTTCCATTACCACGGAACATTTATGGTTGACCCCTTCTTGGGCCCTCTGGGTCACGTGACCTATCGCACAAACGAGTGACGCTTCAGGACGGCTCTGGTAACGTTTTTATCGCGCCTCCAGGAGAGGCGGGACGGGCTTTGCGAGTGGGTCACGACGTGGTGATCGCCGCCAGGAAGAGCCTGTTCTTGTGCAAGCAGGTGTCGGGGGATCATTTGCTACGGGGGACAGATCATGTGTAACGCCTTCGAAGGCGTCTGAAACTGGGACTTCCTGAGATCCGGAAGCATTCCCTTTCTCTTGTGCTCGCGGACTGAGTGGGCCGCTCCTGCGGTGGCTTGTCATGTCATGGGCGGGCAATCCAATCACACCCTTCGCCGAGCGGCAGCCGATTGTTGCGGTCGTCACCGGGAATTCTGAACGACTTCACAAAAGGTTTCCGGACCGGATTTTCGGCATCGCGTAAGCATGCCGTCCCGCGTCCTTTCGGAGCCGGTGCGAGCGGGTCGGAAACGTACCTACAGGTAATTTCCGCTGCCGTTTTCCGGAATTTTCCCTGGCTGGTCGACGGCGGTGTTCAGAGTGCTCAAAAACGAGGAGAGAAACATGCAGAACCCCTACGAGGCCGAGCAGATCCAGGACATCGTGCGGGACGGCCTGGCCCAGGTCCTGGGCACCGGCGCGGACGAGGTCACCCCGGACGCCACCCTCGTCGCCGACCTCGGCGCGGAATCCCTGGACCTGGTCGAATTCCGCTTCGAAATGGAGACCAAGCTCGGCGTGGCGCTGCCGAAGTCGAACGTCCTGGACCAGCTCGCCACCGTCCTCGGCGGCTCCGAGCAGCTCTACGACGAGCGCGGCGGCATCACCGAACTGGCCGCCGAGGTGCTGCGCCGCAGCGCGTTCGGCTACTCCGCGGAGCAGGTCCACGCCGGCCAGCGGCCCTACGAGGTCGCCGCGGCCGCCACCAGCGCGCACTGGGCCTCCTTCACCCACGCCCTCTTCGACCACCTGCCCGAGACCTGCACCGAGTGCGGCGCCGACAAGGCCGAACTGGCCGCGTCCGGCAAGGCGATCTGCGCCGGCTGCGGTGCCGCACTGGAGGCGTCCACCGGCGACGAGGTGATGGCCGAGGGCGTCCGTGCGGCGCTCGTCGCCATCGGGCACGCCCAGCCCGTCGGCTGACCGCCCAGGGGCCGGTGCGGCAGGCGTCGCTCGTACGAGTCGTGCGAAAGGAAAGCAAGTGACACCCCACATACCCAACGGGGCCGAACACGAGGTCGTGGTGACCGGGATCGGCCTGGTCGCCGGGCAACTGACGGACCCGGAGGCGCTGTTCGACCACCTCGCGGAAGGACGCACGCTCATCACCGAGCACCCCCTCCACAAGGAGTGGGGCGTCCCCTGTGCCGTCTCGGCGCACGTCGACCCCGAGGTACGGCAGCAGCTCGCGGACGCGGTGCCCGAGGAGGCCGGGCCGCTGGGGTCGGCCGGCGTCCTCGCCTGGCACGCCGCCGCCCAGGCCTGGCAGCGCAGCGGACTGCCGCGGCGGCTGGACTCCGAGCGCGGCGGCGTCTTCCTCGCCTGCAACCGCATGGTCATGGAGCCGGCCGAACTGACCGCGCTCGCCGACCACGTGGACCACGAGGCCGGCGCACTGGACCTGGACGGCTACCTGGAACGGCTCGACACGGCAGCGCCCGACGCCGCCGGCGGGCTCGACCCGCAGCGCTACCAGAAGATCCAGCCGGACTCCGCCACCGCCGCGCTCGCCGACTACTTCGGTGCCGCCGGCGTCCTGGAGACCCACGCCGACGCCTGCGCCGCGGGCGGCATGGCGATCGGCAGCGCCTACCGCTACCTCCGCAGCGGCACCCTCGACGTGGCGCTCGCCGGCGGCGCCGAGAGCCTCACCACGCTCACCTCCGTCACCGCCTTCTACGGGGTGGGCGCGCTCGCCCCGGCCGACGGGCGGGACCCGGCGCAGATCAGCCGCCCCTTCGACAAGGACCGCTCCGGCTTCGTCATCGGGGACGGCGCGGCCTTCCTCGTCCTGGAGACCCGGGCGCACGCCGAGGCGCGCGGCGCCCGCATCCTGGCCACGGTCGCCGGGTACGCCGGGGTGACCGAGGCGGTCAAGATGACGTCCAGCTCGCGGGACGGCTCGGACTACGCGCAGTGCATGCGGGCCGCGCTCACCGACGCCGGGCTCGCCCCGGAGGACATCGACCACGTCAACGCGCACGGCACCTCGACCGAGGCCAACGACACCTGCGAGGCGGCGGCCCTGCACACCGTCTTCGGGGCGCGCGCGGCCCAGCTGCCGATCACCGGCAACAAGTCCGCCATGGGCCACTCGCTGGCGAACAGCGGGGCGGCCGAGGCGGTGCTGTCGGTGCTCAGCCTCCAGCGGCAGACCCTGCTGCCGACGCTCAACTTCACCGAACCCGACGAGGTCACCAGCGGCCTGGACGTGGTCACCGAGCGGCGTCCGGCGCGGGTCACCGCGGTGCTGTCCAACTCCTTCGGCTTCGGCGGGCAGAACTGCTCGCTGATCCTGGCCGGGGCCGGGGGTCCGCGGTCATGACGACGCGCGACGTGCGACTGACCGCGCCCGGCCTCTACACCGCGGCCGGCACCGACCCGGGCGACCTGTGGGAGACCCTCCTCGCCGGCAAGGACACCCGCCGGCCGACCGAGGCGCTGGCCGGCCCGTGGCCCGAGTTCGACACCGCCTTCCTGGTGGACGACCTCGACGCGGCCACCCTCGGGGTGCACCGCAGGGTGCTGCGCACCTCGGAGAAGCAGGCCCGGATGGCGCTCTACGGGGCGCGGCTGGCCCTGGCCGGTGCGGCGGAGCGCGGCCCGGTGGGCGGCCCCGGCTGGGGGCTCTACCTGGGACTGCCCACGGTGGACGAGGAGTTGCTGCGGTTCGGCGCCCTGGACCGGCTGCACGCGGTGGCCGGCTCGCCCGGCGACGTCGCCGCGCTCTACGGCCGGGAGGTCCCGCCGTTCAGCGGGCTGTCGCACCTGAACAGCACCGCGGCGGCACACGTCTCGGCGGTCTTCGGGCTGACCGGGGCGATGGCCGCGTACGCGCCGTTCTCCGACGCCGGCCTGACGGCGCTGATCGACGGTGCGCTGTCGGTCGCCGAGGGCGAGAACGCGGCGGCGCTGGTCGGGGCGGTGAGCCCCAAGGTGCATCCGCTGCTCTTCGCGCAGTACGAGGAGCTGGGGTGGAACGGGGCGGTGCCCGGGGAGGGCGCGGCCTTCCTGCTCGCCGAGCCGGCCGGCGCCGCCACCGGTTCCGCGGTCGCCTCCGGGGCTTCCGGTGCTTCCGGGGCGCGGCTGGCCGGCTACGGCCGGGCCTTCGGCGCCGGTGCCGAGGACCGGAGCGAGGCGATCGCGGAGGCCGTCCACGCGGCCCTGGAGACGGCCGGCACGGACGCCGACGGGATCGGCTGGGTGCTGCCCGACGCCGCCTGGACGGTGGACGGCGCACGGGCCCAGAGCGCCGCGCTGGACCGGGTCTTCGCGGGCGCCGCGCAGCGGCCGGCGCACTTCACCTGCGAGCGGGCCACCGGCGTGCTGGGGCCCGCCCACCCGTTGGCGCACGCGCTGTTGGCGCTGCACGGCCTGGCGTCCGGGCGGCGGTTGGTCGCCGACGGCGACGCGGTGCGCGAGGAGGCGCTGCCCGCCCCGCGCGCCCTGGTGCTGGCCTGCGGCGCACGCGGCCAGGTGTGCGCCGTCGTACTGGAAGGAGCCGAGAAATGAGCCGCCGGGTCGTGGTGACCGGACTGGGCGCCGTCTGCGGACTGGGGCTCGACTGGCAGACCATGTGGGAGGGCCTGACCGCGGGCCGATCGGCGATCCGTGCCTGGCAGTTGCCCGGCGTGGCGGACTTCCCGGTGCGCTACGCCGCGCCGGTCGACGACGCCGCGTTCGCCGCGCGGCACGGCGCCGAGGCGGACCCGGACCGGCCGCTGGAGCGGCGCACCCGGTTCGGGCTGGCGGCCGCCGCGCAGGCGCTGGCCGACGCCGGCATCGACGGGCCGGGTGCGGTCGGCCGGATCGGCACCGCGGTCGGCTCGGGCGTGCCGGAGCGGGACCCCTACGAGCTGCTGCACGCGATCGGCGAGGACGGTCGACCCAGCTGGCAGACGCTCTTCGGGCGGCGCGACCAACTGGACCGTTCCAGCGGCCTGTTCTGCACCAACGACGCGCTGGCCGCCGGGATCGCGGCCCGGCACCGGCTGCGCGGCCCGGCGCTGAACTTCTCCACCGCCTGCGCCGGGGCCACCCACGCCATCGGCCACGGCTTGCGGATGATCCGCCGCGGGGAGGTGGACGCGATGGTGGTGGGCGGTGCCGACTCGGTGCTCAACCTGCCGACCATGACCGGGCTGCACCTGCTCGGCGCGCCGTCCACGTCCGAGCTGTTCGGGGACCGGCTGTGCCGGGCCTTCGACCGGGACCGCAGCGGGCTGGTGGCCGCCGAGGGCGCGGCCATGGTGGTGCTGGAGAGCGAGGAGAGCGCCCGGCGGCGCGGCGCGACCGTCTACGCCGAACTGGCGGGTTTTGGCAGCTCGTTGGACGCCCACCAGGTCACCGCCCCGCACCCGGAGGGGCGCGGCGCCGCACTGGCGATGAGCCGGGCGCTGGCGGACGGCCAGGTGGCGCCGGACGCAGTGGACTCCATCAACGCGCACGGCACCTCCACCCCCCTCAACGACCCGATCGAGACCCGGGCGATCAAGGACGTGTTCGCGGCCGGCGAGCACTACCGGAAGCTGGCGGTCACCGCCAACAAGACGATGCTCGGGCACCTGATCGCCGCCGCCGGCGCGCCCGAGCTGATCGCCACCGTGCTGTCCGTACGGGACGGCATCGTGCCGCCGACGCTGAATCTGGAGAACCCGGATCCGGCCTGCGACCTGGACTACGTGCCCGAGAAGGCGCGCTACCAGGAGGTGTCGGTGGCTGTGAGCAATTCCTTCGGCTTCGGCGGACTCAACGCCAGTCTGGTGGTGCGTGGTTATGAGCACTGACATCGTTTCGAGCACCGACACCGCGGTGCGCGACGACCTCCTTCCCGGCGTCGACGGCGCCGGTTTCGGCCCGGCCCCCGACCCGGGCTTCGACCCCGACGCGATCGTCGTCACCGGCATCGGCGCCGTGCTGCCCACCGGGCGCGGGCCCGAGGCCCTGTGGACGGCCTGGCGCGAGGCGCGCCCCGCGCTCACGCCCTACCAGGACCCCTACGTCCGGACGACGAAGATCACCCACTTCGGGCACGTGCCCGCCGAACTCCAGCAGGCCAGCCGCGACAGCGTCCCCCACAAGCTGCGCAAGTTCGGCACCGGGTTCACCTTCAACGCGGTGCTGGCCGCCGAGGACGCCATGCGGCAGGCCGGCGAGAGCTGGCAGGCCATCCCCGAGGAGCGGCGCGGCCTCTACGTCGCGCAGGACGACTCCACCGAACTGAGCGTGGCCGCCTTCCACAAGGCCCTCGACCGGGCCCGCACCGACACCTCGCCGCAGGTCGGCGCGGACCTCACGCGGGTGGTGGCGGAGGCGTTCGGCAACGCCGCGACCTTCAACCCGTTCACCGTCATCCGGGCGCTCAACAACAACACCCTGGCGCTGGTCAGCATCGCCGAGCGGTTCCGCGGCGACTGCGCGGCGTTCGTGCAGGACGCCGGGGCCTCGCTGGGCGCCCTCCAGCGGGCCGCGTTCAGCCTCCGCCAGGGCGCCTGCGACACCGCGCTGGTCGTCGGCGCCGGCAGCTACAACGAGCCGCTGAAGCTGGCCGCGCAGTACCGCGCCGGCCACCTCACCGCCGGCGGTCGCGGCACCGCCTCGCTGCGCAGCTTCGACGCCGAACGGGACGGCACGGTGCTCGCCGAGGGCGCGGTGGCGCTGGTCCTGGAGCGGGCCGGGGACGCCGCGGCGCGCGGCGCCCGGCCGCTGGTGGAGGTGCTGGGCGCGGCGCTGCGGCCCGCCGTGGACAGCGGCGTCGGCCCGGCCGCGCTGGCCGAGAGCGCCCGCGGCCTGATGGCCGCGCACGGGGTGACGCCGGACACCCTCGGCGCCGTCCTGGCCGACGGCAAGGGCACCGTCCAGCACGACGCCGCCGAGGCCGAGCTGCTGCGCGCGCTGCTGAAGGACAGCGGCGTGCCGGTCAGCTCCGTGCGGCCGGTCACCGGCACCCTGGGGGCCGCCGGCCCGCTGGCCGAACTGGCCCTGGCCCCCAGCCTGTTCGCTTCTGGGGAGCTGCCGCCGATCGCGCACCTTTCGACCCCGCCGGACGACGGCACCGACTTCGTCACCGGGTCGGCCCGCAAGCGGCGCATCGACTCCGTCCTCAGCCTGCACAGCAGTTTCAACGGGTTCGCGGGAGCACTGCTCGCCAAGCGGCCGCACCTCGCCTAGGAGACCACCAGCCATGTCAGCTGCGTCAGTTACGTCCCCCTTCACCGCATTCGTACAGCCCCAGATGGGCCGGGTGCTCACCGCCCTGGGACTGGACGTCGAGTACGAGCGGGCCGAGGGCAACACCCTCTACCACCGCGACGAGCAGGGCGAGTTGGTGCCGGTCCTGGACCTGATGGGCGGCTACGGTTCGCTGATCTTCGGCCACAACCATCCGGAGATCGTCGCGCACGCCAAGGAGCTGCTGGACCAGAACCGGGCCGTGCACGCCCAGTTCTCGCTGCGCGGCGAGGCCGGCCGGCTCGGCGCCGCGCTCAGCGACGTCGTCCGCCGGGAGACCGGCATCAAGGAGCCGTACCTGGCCACCTTCGGCAACAGCGGCGCCGAGGCCGTCGAGGCGGCCGTCAAGCACGCCGAGCTGGTCCGGGTGACCAAGGCGGCGGCGCTGGCCGAGGAGGCCGCCGCGCACCTTCAGGCGGCCCGGGAAGCGGTCCGCCGCGGCGCGGCCACCGTCGACCCCGGCGCCCATCAACTACCCGCCCTCCAGGGGCAGGTCGACCCGGCCGCCGGCATCGACGGCCTGCTGGCCGCGATCGGCGCGCACAACGCGGCGGCACTGGCCACCAAGCCGCTCTTCCTGGCCCTGGAGCGGTCCTTCCACGGCAAGCTCGTCGGCAGCGTCCAGCTCACCTACAACGCCGGCTTCCGCACCCCCTTCCAGAACCTGGGCACGCGGGTCCGCTTCGTCCCCATGGACCAGCCGGAGCTGCTGGACCGGATCGCCGAGGACGAGCGGGTGGTGCTGCTCGACGCCGAACTGGCCGACGGCCGGGTGCGGATCGTCGAACGGGACTTCCCGGCCATCACCGCCTTCATGGTCGAGCCGGTGCAGGGCGAGGGCGGCATCCACGCGCTCACCGCCGAACAGGGCCGCGCCATCCGGCTGTTCTGCAACAAGGTCGGCACCGCCCTGATCATCGACGAGGTGCAGAGCGGCATGGGCCGCTGCGGCGCCTTCCTGGCCAGCTCGCTGATCGGCCTGCGCGGCGACTACTACACGCTGTCGAAGTCGCTCGGCGGTGGCCTGGCCAAGGTCTCCGCGATGCTGGTCCGCCGCTCGCTGTACCAGGGCGAGTTCGACCTGATCCACAGCTCGACGTTCGCCATGGACGACTTCTCCTCGTCCATCGCCCGCAAGGTCGTCGAGATGCTTCAGGACGCGGACGGCGAGGCGTACCGGCAGGTCACCGAGCGCGGCGAGCGGCTGGTCGAGATGCTGGCCGACCTCAAGTCGGCCTACCCGGACGTCATCGAGGACATCCGCGGCAAGGGCCTGTTCCTCGGCGTCCAACTGCGCGACCAGGGCGAGGCCCGCTCCATGGTGCTGCGCGGCAGCGCCTACACCGGGGCGCTGGGCTACCTCCTCTCCGGCTACCTGCTGCGCCAGGAGCGGATCCGGATCGCGCCGACCGGCAGCGCCGGCAACGTGCTGCGCATCCAGCCGTCCGTGTTCCTCACCGACGAGGAGATCGAGCGGCTGCGCGGCGCCCTCGACCGGCTCTGCCGCATCCTGCGCTACGAGGACACCCTGCACCTGGTCCACCCGGCCAGCGACCGGACGATCCCCAAGCCGCGGGCCGAGATCCGCGACTTCCGCGGCGCCGTCGAGGGCTACGACCAGGGCGAACCGCGCCCGGTCACCGGCCCGGTCCGCAAGGTGGCGTTCGTCAACCACCTGATCACCCCGGCCCACCTGCGGCAGGTGGACCCGGCGCTGGCCGACTTCAGCGACGCCGCGCTGCGCGCCTTCGTACTGGGCATGGACCCGGTGAAGAAGGCGGCGCCCTACCCGGGCGTACGGATCGACTCGCCGCTGGGCAGCGCCGTGGAGTTCGCCCTCTACCCGCTGATGGTCGGCTCCGAGCAGATGGGCGGCTACCTGGCGTCCGGGGACGTCGCCGGCATCCGGGCGGACGTCGAGGAGCGGGTGCAGGCGGCCCGCGAGGACGGCTGCGAGGTCGCCGGGCTCGGCATGTACACCTCGATCGTCACCCACAACTGCACCTCGCTCAACGTCCCCGGCATCGCGCTGACCTCCGGCAACGCGCTGACCGTCGCGATGGGCGTACGGGCCATGGAACGCGGCGCGCGCGACCGCGGCTTCGCGGTCGCCGACGCCACGCTGGCGGTGGTCGGCGCGGCCGGCAACATCGCCTCCGTCTACAGCCAGCTGTTCGCCGAGAAGCTCAGCAAGATCGTGCTGGTCGGCAGCCGCCGGGACGGTTCGGCCCGCCGGCTGCGCAGCGCCGTGCACGGCATCTACCAGGAGTGCTGGGCGCGGATCGCGGCCGGCGGCGAACTGACCGGCATCCCGGCCCGGCTGGCCGAGGAACCGCTGATCGTCAAGTGGCTGGCCGACGACCCGACCGCGGACGCCACCGACCGCGGCAAGGCCATCGCCGCCCACCTGGAGGAGCGTTACGGCCAGGACCCGTTCCTGACCGTCACCCAGGACGGCGACGCGCTCCGCGAGGCGCAGCTGGTGCTGTGCGCCTCCAACAGCCCCGAACCGTTCCTGACCGGCGAGCACTTCGCGCCGGACGCGGTGGTCTGCGACATCGCGGTCCCCAACAACGCGGTGCCGGACCTGACCGTGCAGCGCCCGGACCTGGCGTACATGCTCGGCGGCATCGTCGCCACGCCGCACGGCGAGAGCCTGCACCCCTCGGCGCGGGCCTTCCTGGAGGCCGGCCAGCTCTTCGCCTGCATGGCCGAGACCGCGCTGATGGGCCTGGCCGGCATCGACCGGCACTACTCCTACGGGAACATCAGCCGCCAGCAGGTCCTCGACATCGCCGCCCTGGCCGACGCGCACGGGCTGCGGCTCGCCGACTACAAGAGCGCGCACTCGGTGTGAGCCCGCCCCGGCCACCGCTGGGGCCGCCCCCGGGCGCCGCACCCGACCCGCCGCGGACGTCCGCCGCGCGCGGCGCCCGGCCCGAGGGGCCCACGCCCCGACCTCCCTCCCTCGAAAGGACCCGTCAGCTCATGGAATTCGCAGGCCAGGTGGCCCTGGTGACCGGCGGCAGCCGGGGCATCGGCCGCGCCATCGCCGTCAAGCTGGCCGAAGCGGGCTGCGACATCGCCCTCAACTACCGCTCCGCCACCGCGGAGGCGGAGCAGGTCGCCGAACAGATCACGAAGCTGGGCCGCAAGGTCGAGCTGTTCCAGGGCGACCTGTCCGACCCCGAGGTGCCGCACACGGTGGTCACCGGCGTCCGCGCCTCCTTCGGACGGATCGACGTCCTGGTGAACAACGCCGGCATCACCCGCGACGAACTGCTGGTCAACCAGAGCCTCGCGGACATCGAGGACGTGCTGCGCACCAACCTCGTCGCGCCGATGCTCACCGTCCAGGCGGTGGCCCCCGCGATGCTGCGCCAGCGCTACGGGCGGATCGTCAACATCTCCTCGTCCGCCGCCTCCAAGCCGGGCCGCGGCCAGGCCAACTACGCGGCGGCCAAGGGCGGACTGGAGTCCTTCACCAAGGCGATGGCGGTCGAACTGGCCTCCCGGCACATCCTCGTCAACGCGGTCGCCCCCGGCGTGATCAACACCGACATGACCGACACCATCCGCGCCCACGGCGAGGACGAGATCATGAGCCGGCTGCTGCTGAAGAAGTACGCCGAACCCGAGACGATCGCCGACGCCGTGACGTACCTCGCCAGCCCGCGCAACACCTACACCACGGGCGAGGTACTGCACGTCGACGGCGGACTGAAGATGGCGTGAGGGGCCCGACATGAACGCACTCGACACCCCCGTGACGGGCCCCGCGGCGGGCGAACTGGCCGGCCGGACCGCCGTCGTCACCGGCGCCGCCCAAGGCATCGGCCGCGAAGTGGCGCTGCTGCTGGCCGAGTCCGGCGCCGCCCGACTGCTCCTGCTCGACCGCGACGCCGACCAACTGGCCACCGTCGCCAAGGAAGTGCAGGAGCTGGGCGCGCAGGTCACCCCGCTCGCCGTGGACCTGCGGGAGCGGGCGGCGGTGCGCGGCGCACTGCGCACCGCGCTGCGCGCCGCCGGACCGCTGCACGTCCTGGTGAACAACGCCGGCGTCGCCGACGAGAACGGCCCGGACGACGAGGAGACCTGGCTGCGGGTGCTGGACGTCAACCTGCACGGCACCTTCGCGGTCACCGCCACTTGCCTGGAGCACCTCGTCGACGGGGGCCGGATCGTCAACGTCTCGTCGATCCTCGGCAAGGCCGGCAAGATGCGGAACACCGCCTACTGCGCCTCCAAGCACGGCCTGATCGGCTACACCAAGGGCCTCGCCCTGGACCTGGCGGCCCGCGGCATCACCGTCAACGCCGTGCTGCCGGGCTGGATCGACACCCCGATGCTGCGCCGCGAACTCGCCGCCTCCGCGGCGGAGATCGGCGCCGACCCGGCGCGGATGCTGCGCCAGGCGCGCAAGTCCATCCCGCTGCGGCGGCTGGTCGAGGCGCGGGAGGCCGCCGAGTTGATCGGCTTCCTGGCGTCGGACCGGGCGGCCGCCATCACGGCCCAGTCCCTCACGGTCGACGGGGGCTACACCCGTGGCATGTGACGCCCCCACGGCCACCCTCCCGCGCCCCCGGTCGGCGCCCGCCGCCGACCCGTGGCTGCGGCGGCTGCGCCCGGCGCCGGCGCAGTCGACGGCCGGCACCGCCCGGGTGGTCTGCTTCCCGCACGCGGGCGGCGGCGCCGGCACCTACCGGCCGCTCGCCACCGCCGTCGCCGCCCGCACCGTCGGCGGCCGCCCCCACGAGGTGCTGGCGGTCCAGTACCCGGGCCGCAACGACCGGATCCGGGAGGCCCGCGTCGAGGACCTGGCGACGCTGGCGGCCGGCGCGCACCGGGCCCTGACGGCGCTGACCGACCGGCCGCTCGTCCTGTTGGGGCACAGCATGGGCGCCCTGGTGGCGTACGAGGTGGCCCGGCTCCTGGAGCGCGACGGCCTCGCCCCGGCACACCTGATCGTCTCCGGCGCCTGGGCGCCGTCCCGGGTCCCCGGCGGCACCGTGCACCTGCGGGACGACGACGGGCTGATCGACGAGATCCGGCGGACCCGGGGCACCGACCAGCGGCTGCTGGACAACCGGGACGTGCTGGCCATGGCGCTGCCGGTGGTCCGCAGCGACTACAAGGCCATGGAGACCTACCGGCACCGGCCCGGGCCGCCGCTGGCCACCCCGGTCACCGCCCTGACCGGCGACCGGGACCCGCTGGTCACCGTCGCGGACGCGGCGGCCTGGCAGACGCGCACCAGCGCCGGCTTCCGGCTGCGGGTCCTCCCCGGCGACCACTTCTACCTGACCGGGCACTGGGCCCAGCTGGCGGACCACCTGGTCTCGGCGCCGCCGCGCCCGGTGGCGGTGGCGGTCGGGTAGCGCCCCGGCGGGCCGCGTCAGGCCGGGGCGAAGTCCTGCGGCCAGCGGGCCCGGGCCTGCTCCCGGGAGCGCATGGTGGCCAACGTCAACAGGCCGCGCTCCCGGCCCGTTTGCAGCAGGACCGGCAGCGCGGGCAGCGGGGCGAGCGCCGCGACGTCGTCCAGGACGAGGGTGAGTGGTGGGTCGAGCCGACCGGCGGATGACCGTTCGGCCATGCGGCGGCCGTGCTCGACCACGTGCGAGAGGAGTGCGGTGAGCAGCGGCATCGCACCCGGATCGGTGCGCGGGTCCTCGATGGACTCGCCCACCAGGTACAGCGTTCCCCCCTCGGCGACGAAAGATTCGAGAACGAGGGCATCCGATCGCAGCGGATTGCTGGCGTCGCGGAGATGGACCGAGGAGAGCGCGGACAGCGCCCGGCCCACCAACTCCTTGGCCATTTCCCGCCGTTCGGCGTGCGCGGTGAGCACCGACTCCAGCTCGCCGGCCTGACCGGCGGACGCCTTGGCGTCGGTGCGCAGGATGCGGACCGGTTCCTGGGCACCGCCCGCGGCGTGCGCCCAGCGGTGCAGCTGGCGGAACGGACGGCCGTCCAGCGCGGCGGCGTGCAGCCAACAGCGCAGCAGGGTCTGCGCGGCGTCCGCGACGGCCGAGTCCAGGGCGCTGGCCGGCCGGACCGGGGCCAGCAGCGCGACCGCCCGGGCGGCGGCGGTGCCGATCTCCTCGCAGCCCGCGGTGGGCGACCAGCGCAGCCGGGCCGGGGTGTCGAGGCGGTGCATGGGGTCGTAGGTCAGTACCGGGCCCAGCTTGGCGCGGGCGTCCTTGGTCTCGGCCCAGAGCGCGGGATCGGTGGTGGCGAGGACCAGCGGGCCCGGGGCGGCGGTGGCGGCGGCCAGTGCCGCGGCCCGGGTGACGGCCCGCTCGCTGGCGAACTCGACGCGCGGGAGCGTCGGTTCCGACGCGCCGGCCGGGGCGGCCATGACCACAGGGACGGCGGCGGGGGCGGTGCTGCGCGGCTCGGGGAGCGGGCCGCCGGCCGGCGGTTGTGCGACCGGCACCTGGGGGACGGCCGGTGCCGCCGCGGGCACCGGGGCCGCTACGGGCGCGGCGGTCTCCGCCCCCGCGGGCCCGACCGGCCCGGGGCGGCCCGCCCCGTCGACCGGCGCCCGCCGCTGGGCCCGCCGCGCCGCCCGGACCGCCCGGTACCGCGTGAGGGTGCCCAGCGCGAAGACCGCCAGCACCACCAGCACCATCAGCTCGCCGACGAACAGCCCCCAGAACAGCCCGTAGCCCGACAGCTCGCCCTTCGGGGTGCCCGGCCAGGCCGCCGCGACGTCGTGCGGCGCGGTGATCAGGTGCCGCAGCGCGAGCGGCGTCCCGGTGTACGTCACCCCCGACGGCCAGCCGCCGTGCGTGAGCAGCCCGGCCAGGCCGGTCGCCGTCCACACCACCAGGGTCAGCCCGAGCAGGAACCCGATCAGCCCGACCAGCAGTGCGTCGGGCACGCCCCGCCCGCGGGGCCGGCCGCCCGGGGCGTAGCGCCCCTCGGCACCCCGACCCTCGTACCGGCCCTCGTACCGGTCGTCGCCGCGCCCGTCGCCGCGGCCGCCCTCGTCGTATCCGTGCCTCACGCCACCGTCTCGCTCGACTCGTTGCGCAACTGCCGTTCCAGTGCGATGGCCTCGGCGCGTGCCTCGGCCTCGGCGTCCGCCGCCAGCGCCAGCGACCGGGCCTCGTCCGTCGGCAGCGGGGACGACTCGGTCATCGCCCGGTCGGTGTAGACCAGCGGCCGCTCGGCCTCCGTGATCAGGTGCTTGACGACCTGCACGTTGCCGTTGACGTCCCAGACGGCGATGCCCGGCGTCAGGGTCGGGATGATCTCCACCGCCCAGCGCGGCAGCCCGAGCACCCGACCGGTGGCCCGGGCCTCGTCGGCCTTCTGGGCGTAGATGGTCCGGGTGGACGCCATCTTGAGGATCGCCGCGGCCTCCCGCGCCGCCGCGCCGTCGACCACGTCGCTCAGGTGGTGCACGACGGCCACGAACGACAGGCCGAGGCGGCGGCCGAACTTCAGCAGCCGCTGGAAGAGCTGCGCCACGAACGGCGAGTTGATGATGTGCCAGGCCTCCTCGACCAGGAAGATCCGCTTCTTCCGGTCGGGCCGGATCCAGGTGTGCTCCAGCCACACCCCCACGATCGCCATCAGGATCGGCATCGCGATGGAGTTCCGGTCGATGTGCGAGAGGTCGAAGACGATCAGCGGCGCGTCCAGGTCGATGCCGGCCGTGGTCGGCCCGTCGAACATCCCGCGCAGGTCACCGTCGACCAGCCGGTCCAGCACCAGCGCCACGTCCAGGCCCCAGGCGCGGACGTCGTCTATGTCGACGTTCATCGCCTCCGCGGAGGCCGGCTCGGGGTGCCGCAACTGCTCGACGATGTCGGACAGCACCGGCTGCCGGCCGGGGCGCGTCCCGTCCGCGGCCTCCTCGGACTGGGTGAGCACCGCCGCGTGCGCGACCTTCAGGGCGAAGCCGGAACGCTCGTCCAGGCCGTGCCCCATGGCGACCTCGATGATGGTCCGCAGCAGGGCCAGCTGGCCGGTGGTGGTGATCGAGGGGTCGAGCGGGTTGAGGCGGATGCCGCCGTTGAGGGCCGCCGTCGGATCCAGCCGGATGGGCGTTATCCCCAGCTCCTGGGCGATGAGGTTCCACTCGCCGACGCCGTCCTCGCCCTGCGCGTCCAGCACCACCACCTGCCGGTCGCGGAACCGCAGCTGCCGCAGCACGTAGGTCTTCTCCAGCGCGGACTTGCCGTTGCCGGACTCGCCGAGCACCAGCCAGTGCGGCGCCGGCAGCTGCTGCCCGTACAGCTGGAACGGGTCGTAGATGTAGCCCTTGCCGGAGTACACCTCCCGCCCGATGATCACGCCCGAGTCGCCGAGCCCGGGCGCCGCCGTCGGCAGGTACACCGCCTGCGCCTGGCCGGTGGAGGTGCGTACCGGCAGCCGCGTCGACTCCACCTTCCCGAACAGGAAGCTGGTGAAGGCTTCGGTGAGGGCACCGAGCGGATCGAACATGGCCATGGCGTACGCGCCTCCCAGGGCTTAAGCGGCGTTGGCGGCGTTAGCGGCGGATACCGGTCGCGAACGGCAGGGTGTTCACGAAGGCCCGGTGGTGCTCACGGTCGCACCACTCCAGCTTGAGGTAGGACTTCCCCGCCGAGGCGCGGATGGTCCGCTTGTCGCGGGCCAACGCCTCGGGGGAGCGCGACGAGACGGTGAGGTAGCCCACGAGGTTGACCCCGGCCGCACCGGACGCCAGGTCCTCGCCGCGCTGGTCCACCCGGCCGTGGTGCGCCACGTCCCGCGGGTCCACCACCCGGTTCATCTTCGCCGCCCGGCTCGCCTCGGCGTCGTCGTTGGTCTTCTCCGTCAGCATCCGCTCGATGGCCACCTCGGTGGGCTCCAGGTCCATGCAGACCGCGACGGTCCGGATCACGTCCGGGGTGTGGACGAGCAGCGGCGCGAGGAAGTTGACGCCCACCGGGGTCAGCGGCCACTCCTTGACCCACGCGGTGGCGTGGCACCAGGGCGCCCGGGTCGACGACTCCCGGGTCTTGGCCTGGAGGTGGGTCGGCTCGGTCGCGTCCAACTCGGCCGGCCAGGCGTTGCGCTTGCTCATCGCCTGGATGTGGTCGATCGGGTGGTCCGGGTCGTACATGGAGTGCACCAACGACGCCAGGCGGGCCTGCCCGAGGGGCTGGCGCACCCGGATGTCCGCCTCCGTCAACCGCGCGCAGATGTCCGTCAGCTCACGGGCCATCACCACCGCCAGCCCGGCGTCCCGGTCCAGCTTCCGGCGCAGCAGGCCGCTGCGCTGGGCGTCCGCGGCCCGGGCCATGGTGACCGCCTCGGTGGCCAGCTCCCGGGTGTAGTGCATGCAGGCGACCAGGTAGGCCCGGTGCTGCTCGGACGAGGTCGAGACCATCGACTGCAACTGGTCGTAGGACTCCTGCAACCACTGCGGGGAGCCGGTGTCGCCCCGTTGCGCGACGTCCTTGGCGTGCGCGTCCGGGTCGGCGGGCAGGGTGCGCGCCAACATCTGGAGCCGCGTCACGAACCCGTCCCCGTTGGCGACGTGCTTGAGCAGCGTGCCGAACCGGTCGACCAGCGCCTCCTGGTCCTCGCTGTCCCGCAGGCCGACGCCCGGCCCCTCGATCTCGATCGCCGCGGTCACCGTCCGCCGGTCGGCGTGCAGCAGCACCGCGATCTCGTCCGGCCCGAACGGCGCCGACAGCCAACTGATCCGCCCGATGCCGGGCGGCGGCCCGATCTCCACTTCTCTCCCGTCCAGTCGTACGCCGGCCTCCATGGCCCCGGAGCGGTACACCGCTGCACCCTTGCGTACGGTTCGGCGGAAACTCCGCCGGATCTCGAACCACTTGTAGTACGTGCGCCCCTTGTAGGGCACGTAGACCAGGGCCAGCCCCAGCATCGGGAAGCCCGTCAGGCTGGCGATCCGCAGCGGCAGCGACGGCACCAGCAGCCCGCACATCATCCCGAGGAACGCGCCGGCGATGATCAGCGTGATCTCGCCGGTCTCCCGGTTCTTGCCGACGACGGCGTTGGGCCGGGCGCGGCCGATCAGGTACGTGCGCCGCGGCGCGATCGGCTGGGACGGCGTGCTCAACGCCCCTCACCTCCAGGTGTCTTGCCGGTGCGGGAACCGCCGGTGCCGGGCGTCGTGCGGGGCGCCGGCGCCGTCGAGGCGGAACGGGAGCCGTGCGCGGCGACGCCGCCGGACACCGCGTCGGCCGGCCGGGACTGCCCGCCCTGGGCGCCGCCCCCGTCGCCGCCCGACCGGCGGGCGCTGTGCGTCTTGATGCCCTGCGAGACCAGCGCAGCGGGCGAGGAGATCATGGCCGCCGCCTGGCTGCCGTCGGTGGCCCGGCCCTTGCTGGACCGCGCCGACACCATCTCGTCGCCGAAGCCCGGCACGAACCGGTAGATCACCGCACTCGCGAAGATCGCCAGGATGATGATGGCGAGCCCGGACACCACGGCCGAGAAGGCGTTCGGCCCCTTGTCCCCGGAGAGCGCCCCGGCGATCCCCAACACGATCACGATCACCGGTTTCACCATGATCACCGCGATCATGATCCCGGCCCACCGGCGGACGTGCCCCCACATGTTCTTGTCGACCAGCCCGGCGTACACCACGGTCCCCAGCAGCGCCCCGACGTACAGCAGCGCGGCCCGGATCACCAGCTCCAGCCACAGCACACCGGCGGCCAGCACCGACACCAGCGACACCACGATCAGCATGATCGGGCCGCCGCCGATGTCCGTCCCCTTGGTCAGCGCCTGCGAGAACGCCCCGAAGAACGTGTCGGTCTGCGCCCCCGTCCCCTTCGCGATGATCTCGGTGACCCCGTCGGTCGCCGACACCACCGTGTACAGGATCAGCGGCGTGAACGCGGACGCCAGCACCGTCAGCCAGAGGAACCCGACCGCCTCGCTGATCGCCTCGGTCAGCCGCACCCCCCGCACGGCCCGCTTGGCCACGGCGAGCAGCCACAGCACCAGCGTCAGCACGGTCGACGCCGCGAACACCACCGCGTACTGCCGCAGGAACGCCGCATTGGTGAAGTCCACCTGCGAGGTGGCCTTCACCGCCCCCGACAATTTGTCGACAATCCACGCGGCAGCCTTGGCACACCCCTGCGCAAGCGAACCGAGGGGGTCGAGGGGGTTGTTGTCCAGGGGGTTGCCCGGGAGGGAGCCGCCCCCGCCCTGGTTCTGCTGCTGGCAGTCCTGCAGGGCAGGGCCGCTGAAGCCGGCGCAGGGGTTCGGTGGCGCGGCCACGGCACGTGTCGCGAGCATGAGGACGAGGGCTTGCGTGGCTGCGAGCGCGGCGACGACCGAGGGCACACGGCGGTGCTTGGGCTTACCGGGCATAGGTGAAACCTCCGTAGCCTTGCACTGCCTTGGTCATGTCGTCGGCCGAGGCGACCGCTTGGTCGCGCCCGATCGGAGCGGGACCGTTCTTCTGCGTGAAGTCGACGACCTTCCAGTTCCCGTTGGCCCACTGCAGGTCGTAGGTGGTGGTGTACCAACTCTCCGTCACCGGCTTCTGGGAGTTCGCGCCCGCGAGGCCGAAGAGCGCCGAGTACCAGACCGAGACCTTGGCCGTGTCGCCCTTGAATCCTTCGGTCTTCGTGCCGACCGGGTTGGCGCGCGCGACGAACGTCATGCCCTCCGGCGCCGTGCCGTCCGGCTTGAGGCCGAACTGCTTGAGGTAGGAGGGGTTCGCGTAGGTCTTGTCGAGTTCGCCCTCGCGCGCCGCTGCTACGGAGGGCGCATAGACGGTCCGGACGATCTCCTGCCGCCGGGCGGCGTTGTACATGCCGTCGCTGCCCAGCGCCACCGCATAGTTCGCCGCCGCCGACTGCGCCCCCTGTTCCGTCTTCGGGAAGCCGGAGGGGATGCCGCCGGTCTTGCCGCCGACCGGCTTGGTGCCGGTGGGGGCGGTGGGCTGGGCCGCGGCCTGGTCCTGGGAGGAGCCGGTGGAGCCGGTGTCCGTCTCGCTGTTGCCGCTGCCGCCGCGGTTCGCGAAGGCGATGGCCGCGAGCAGGAGGACGACCACGCCGACGACCGTGATGAGGTTGCGGCTGGAGAGGCCGGCCCGGGCGCGGCGCGGTGCGGCGTACGGATCGGTCTCGCCGTCGGGGAGTCTGGTCCTGGTCTGGCCCGTGCCGGCTCCGCGCCCGTCGCCGTAGCCTCCGTCGTCGCCGATACTCATCGCGCCGGTGCCCCCTCTGCCGCCATCGCCGTTGCCGCCCTCGCCGTCCGTGCCGTTGGTGTGCCGCCTTCATATGACCGTAGCTGCGCGGGCGGCGGCTCGGGTGAAGTGGTACGAGTACATCTCACCGTGACGGTTCCTCAGTTGCTGGGCGGCAGAGGCGAATGGGGGACTCTGGGCGGTTTGTGCCCCTCGTCCGGCGAACGCCCGCCGCGGCCTGCTTGTCTCCGCAAGCACCTGTCCCCGCCACGCGGGCACCCCAATCGGCCCGCTGGTGACGGGCGTGGGCACGGCGCGGCCCGGGGCCCCGCGGTTCGGGGTGAGGGGGCGTCAGCATGGGGCCTCGGGCGGGGGGTGGGACATGTGGGGGTACGGAAGGGCACGGGACGGCGGAGGGGGGCCGGGCGGGGGCGCACGGGCGGCGGCGACGGGACGGGTACGTGCCGACGTGCGCGGCGTGCTGGCCGGCGGCGGCGGGCAGGGCTGAGGGTGGTGCCCGTCCCGCCGGGGCGCCCGGGCCGTCCGGCGGCCGGGTGCCGGGCCGTCGGGGTGCCGGTGCGCGGCGGCCGGCCGGCTAGACGGCCATGCCGTAGACGATGGTGAACAGCGTGCCCAGCGAGCCGATGATGAAGACGCCCGTGAGGCCGGCCACGATCAGGCCCTTGCCCTGCTCGGCGCTGAAGGTGTCGCGCAGCGCGGTCGCGCCGATCCGCTGCTTGGCCGCGCCCCAGATGGCGATGCCGAGGCAGAGCAGAATCGCCACCGCCATGATGACTTCGACCATCACGCGGGCTTCGTTGCCCAGCGTGCCGAACGGTCCCCAGTCGGGGGCGATTCCGCCGATGATGGTGGTGATGTCGCCCTTTTCGGCTGCAATGAACATGTGTGAACTCACCGCCCCTTTATGGGTAGTTGCCGGGCCGCCCGGTGCGGCACGGATCCAGTCTCTATCTTCGCTGACAAAGACGCCATCAGATGTCGACTTGGCGGCTTTCTTTGACGGATCTGGTGCGGGTGTCGTGCGTGCGACCCCGTCCGGCGTCCGCCGCCTCCCATTGTCTCACCGTGTGTATCACGGGCGATAACGCTGAGCAATGACTGTCGTGGCGGGTGGGCTGCGCGCGAGGATGGGGGCGCTCCGAGGGCCGGGGCGCGGAACTGAGGGGGCTTCAAAGGGTCCGGCGGAGGCGGCGCTTCGAGGGCTGTGGGGCGGCTGCGCACGGATGTGACGGGAATCGCACGCCGTTCGAAGCGCCCCGTGCGCCGGGCCGTGCACCGCGGTGCGGAGGCCACGCGCGGCGGTGGCCGGCGAAAGGGCTGTGAACCGGGCCTGAATGGGGGAGGGTTGTGGGGTGCGGAAATTCTGGATGGCCAGTGGGCTCGGGGTGGGGCTGTTGCTCTGCCTGGTCGCGCTGCTCGTGATCGGTACGTATGGGGCGGCGGCCGGGCTGGCGGGGGCCACGGGCCGGGTCGTCGGGCTGGCCAAGGGAGCGGTGCCGGCCGCGTACCAGTCACTGGTGGCGAAGTGGGGGACGCTCTGCCCGGCCATCAACCCGGCGCTGCTGGCGGCGCAGCTCTACCAGGAGAGCGGGTGGAACGCGCACGCCCAGAGCCCCGCGGACGCCCGCGGGATAGCGCAGTTCATCCCGGGAACGTGGGCCACCCACGGCATCGACGGCAACGGCGACGGCAAGAAGGACATCTGGGACCCGGAGGACGCGATCCCGTCGGCCGCCTCGTACGACTGCGAACTGGCGGGCTACGTGAAGGACGCGGCGGGCAACGCCACCGCCAACATGCTCGCCGCGTACAACGCCGGCGCCTACCGGGTCATCCAGTACAACGGCGTGCCGCCGTACCGCGAGACGCAGAACTACGTGAAGACGATCACGACCCTGGCCAAGAGCTTCGAGGCCCCGGTCGGCCCGGTGGCCTCCTCCCAGCAGGCCGCGGCCGCCATCTACTACGCCCAGGGCAAGCTCGGCACGCCGTACCTGTGGGGCGGCAACGGCACGGCCGACCAGGGTGGACGGTTCGACTGCTCGGGGCTGACCAAGGCCGCGTACCACTCGGTGGGCATCGAACTGCCGCGGGTGGCCAACGACCAGTGGAACGCCGGGCCGCACCCCAAGCGGAGCGAGTTGCTCCCCGGTGACCTGGTGTTCTTCGCCTACGACCTCAACGACCCGCGCTCCATCCACCACGTGGGCATGTACGTGGGCGGCGGATACATGATCAATGCGCCCTACACCGGCGCGGTGATCCGGTTCGACAAGATCGACACGCCGGACTACATCGGGGCCACCCGCGTGACGTCGGATGGCGCGAAAGCGCTCCCCACCGGGATCGGCGGGTGAACATGAGTCCTGAACTGCGGCGACGCATCAAGCTTCGATAACGTCCTGGTGATCATCCCGTGGAGGGTGGAACGCCGGGGGCGGGCGGCACGTTCCCCTGGCGTGGGGACACGGCAACGCTCGCGGCGGCACGCGCTCGACGGCCACGCAGATCGGCAACGGGGGTTGGTAGCACGTAGGCGGCGCTCGCACGGCGCGCGGAAGATAAGGGGCCACGGTTAGATGGCTGGACTCGCATTCGAGGGGCCGAACCCCGACGTCGACGTGCTCGACGGCATCAACGGCCTCGCGAAGGACGCCCCGCACTGGGTGAACCGCGCGATGGAGTTCGTCGGCGAGTACGGCATCGTCGCCGCCCTCGGAGTGCTGTGTCTGATCGCCTGGTGGGCCGCGCGGCGCCGGCCGGACGGGCCGACCGCGATCGCCGGACTGCTCTGGGCGCCGCTCGCCGCCGGGCTGGCACTGCTCGCCAACATCCCGATCCGGGGCTTCGTCGAGCGCCCGCGACCGTTCAAGGACCACGCCGGCCTGACGGTGCTGATCCCCGGCAAGAGCGACTTCTCGTTCGTCAGCGACCACGCCACGCTCACCATGGCCGTCGGCGTCGGCCTCTTCGTCGCGCACCGCCGCTTCGGCCTGATCGGGATCGGGCTGGCACTGCTCGAAGGATTCTGCCGGGTCTACATGGGCGTCCACTACCCGACCGACGTGATCGGCGGATTCGCCCTCGGCACGGCCGTCGCCCTCCTCCTGGCCCCCCTCGCCCAAGCCCTGCTGGTGCCGATGACGGCGGCGATCGAGCGCTCGCCACTGGCTCCGCTGGTACGGGCCGGGGGCGGCGCGGAGCGAAGCCGCGGTGCGGAGGCTGGTCCGGTGGTGCCGGCGGAGCCGGCGCTTCGGGTTCGCGCGGAGCGCGACAAGGATCTGGCGGCCTGAAGGTCGTCCCGCGTTGTCGGTTGCCCCGCCGTGGGGCTTTGTGTTTGCGCCTGCGGCGGGCGGGGTCCGCTGCGCGGGGCTTGTAGGGCGCGGTGTCGGGTTGGCGGGTGGTGGGGTGCCCGGACTGCTGCGCTTTACGTCCGGGCACCCCACCACCCGCCAACCCGACCCCTCCCGTAGATGGGTG
>NZ_BAAARK010000063.1:0-29034 GCF_039532155.1 Streptomyces lunalinharesii | reverse complement strand
GAAGACAATTGCAGACGCCAACTCCTTGGCTCACAGAACGACATGGCTACGATCCGACTTCCTCCCGCCGGTGTCGGCGCCCCGCCCGTGACGGGGGAAGGAGAAGAGAAGACGGGGGAGGACCGGGTTGCTGCTTGCCCCCACCTCCCGCTGGGGCGGGGCCCACTCACGGCGGGAGGGTTCGGGGCCTTTGGGGTGGGTGTGCGGACGTAAAGCGCAGCAGTCCGCACACCCACCCCAAAGGCCCCGAACCCGGCACCCACCCCTCACCGGGGCCCCGCCCCACACCACCCCCACCGCCGAAGGCGGAACAACCGCACCCCGCACGGCGGGGATGCCAACAACGTGGGCGGCACAAAATCCTCGTACGGCACGGTTCACCCCTCAGCCGAGCCAGGACGTAGGACGTCCCTTGTCCTGCGGACGATAAGAAGGGTCCAACTGGCCGTCAAGGCACGGCACATGACGGTTTTTCGTGTCGGCAACGGCGCCGCCGACACGGGATGAAATCCCGGTGAACGGGATGATCGAGACAAAACCGCCGAGCCACACGACCACCGACGAGCCACACGACCACCGACGAGCCACACGACCACCGCCGGGCGACCGGCACCCGGCCCCCGGCCCCAGCCCCCGGCCGGCGCCCGGCGGCTACGCGGTCAGCCGGCGCCGGATCCCGTCGAAGTGCCGGTGCATCGCCGCCACCGCACGCTCCCCGTCGCCCGCCTCCAACGCGTCGACGATCTCCGCGTGCTGACGGTAGGTCACCTCCGGGTCCGGCCGGACGTCGGCGAGGTCGTCGCGGACCCGGCGCAGCGCCGCCCAGAACGCGTCCAGCACCTCGCTGAGCAGGTGGTTGCCGAGCGACCGGTACAGCGCGAGGTGGAAGGCCCGGTCGGTGGCGCTGAGCACCTCCCCGCCGCGCGCCTCCTCCGCCATCCGCTGGACCAGCGCCCTGAGCACCGCGAGGTCCTCGGCCGGCAGGCCGCGCGCCACCGTGCCGATCAGCCCCGCCTCCAGGGCCTCCCGGACCTCCATCAGCTCGTACAGGCTGGGCTCCCCCTGGTGGTGGCGGACGGCGGCCCGGAAGGCGACGCCCTCGACGAACGGTTCCAGGGAGAGCGCGCCGACGTAGGTGCCGAAGCCGTGCCGGATCTCGACGATCCGCATGGCCTGGAGCGCCTTGAGCGCCTCCCGCACCGAATTGCGGCTGACGTCGAGCATGGCGACCAGCTCGGTCTCCGTGGGCAACGGATCACCCGACGTCAGCCCGCGGTCCAGGATCAACTGCTTGATCCGCGCCTGGACGTCCTCGGACATCGTGCCTCGCGCCATCCTCATCGCCCTCTTCCCTCTCCCGCACCTCATGCGCCGCACGCCAGGGGCCCGTTCGGACCCCACCGGGGCGGAATCCTTGACCGGGTACCCGCGCGCATGCCTATTGTGACCGCGATATCGGACATCCCATGTCTGATGTGCCAGCTCAGCGCCGCCCTTGGAGCCCCCATGGCCCTCACCGTCCCGCTGCACGGCGTCATCCCCCCGGTCTGCACCCCCCTCGACCCACACGGCGAGGTCGACACCGCGTCCCTCACCCGCCTGGTCAGCCACCTCCTCGACGCCGGCGTCCACGGCCTGTTCGCCCTGGGGTCCTCGGGCGAGACGGCCTACCTGACCAATCATCAGCGTGCCACCGTCCTGGAGACCGTGGTCACCGCCGCCGGCGGCCGGGTGCCGGTCCTGGCCGGGGTCATCGACACCACCACCGCCCGGGTCCTGGAGCACGCCCGGACCGCCATCGCGCTCGGCGCCGACGCCCTGGTCGCCACCGCCCCCTTCTACACCCGCACCCACCCCCGCGAGATCGCCGCCCACTTCCGGCACCTGCGCACCGCCACCGGCCACCCGTTGATCGCCTACGACATCCCGGTGTCGGTGCCCAGCAGGCTCTCCCCGGCGCTCGTGCGCGAACTGGCCGAAGAGGGCACGCTGATCGGGCTCAAGGACTCCAGCGGCGACGACGGCACGCTACGGCGCCTACTGGTCGCCCTCGGCGGCCGGTCCGCCCGGCGCACCGGCCCGGCACCCGACTTCGCCGTCCTGACCGGCTCCGAACTCACCGCCGACGCCGCGCTGTTGGCGGGCGCGGACGGCGTCGTCCCGGGCCTGGGCAACGTCGACCCGGCGGGCTACGTGCGGCTGTACGGCGCCGCCCGCGCCGGCGACTGGCCCCGTGCGGCCGCCGAACAGGAGCGGCTGGTCGCCCTCTTCGACCTCACCGACACCGGCCCGGAGAGCGAGATGGGCCGCAGTTCCTCCGCCCTCGGCGGCTTCAAGGCCGCCCTCGAACTGCTGGGCGTGATCGACCACCGGGCCACCGCCCTCCCCCAGCTCCCGTTGGGCGAGAAGTCGCTCGCGGAGGTGGGACGTCGGCTGTCCGAGGCCGGCCTGCGCCCCACCGGCTGAGCCGCCGGCCGGACCGCCCCGTCACCCCGGCCGCCGGCCGTCCCCGTACGGGTGACGCCCCCGCCCCCCACCCCCACCGGGCCGGCCGGTGCGGCACGATGCCGCGCCATGGATGCCGTACGCGTCGCGCTGCTGCGCGAGGTCCTCGCCGGAACCGAGTGGATCGAGGCCACCCGTCGCTTCGCCGGTTCGCTGCGGACCGCCGTCGCCCCGCACGGCGGCGGTCTGCTGCTGGTCGGCAGCGCCGGCTACGAGCCCTGGCACCTGGCCGCCCACCTGGACGACGAGGCCGCCTGGTCCGGTCTGCCGGAGCTGTCGCCGACGCTGGTCCGCCACCGGGTCCCCGCCGGGGCCCCGGCGCACCTCGCGGTCGGGCCGGGGCGGCTGGCGGCCGCCGGACGCGGCGCGACGCTGCTGGTGGTGACGCCGGAGCGACCGGACGCCGGGCTGCTGGAGCGGGTCCACGACGCGCGACGCAACGGCGCCACGGTGCTCGCCCTGGACTCCGGCGACCGCGATCTGCACGCCCTGGCCCACGACGCGCTGACCACCGCCCCGCCCCCGGAGGGCACCGCGTCGCCCCCGGGCCTCCCGCACACCTCCGGCCTCGACCTCGACACCGTCCAGCACCTGGTCAGCGCGGCCGCCGGCGAGAACGGCCGGCCCGCGCCGCGCCGGCACCGTCGGTTCCGCGACCGCCTGGCCCGCCTCGCCGAGGGACTGGCGACCCCGCCGCCCCCGCGCTGGTGACCCGGCCGGGGCCGCCGGCTACGCGCCGTCCGCGTCCCCCGGGCCGCCCTTGCCGCCCTTGCCCATGTCGTGCCACTTGGGGTCGGTCTCCCACTCCAGGTTGCGCTCGCGGGCGGTGTCCATCGCGTGCGCGGCCTCCTCGCGGGTGGCGTACGGGCCGAACCGGTCGGCGGCGCGGCACTCGGGCCCTTCCTCGACCGTCTGGTGCCTGAGGCAGTAGAACCACTCGCCCGGCTTGCCGACCGTCCGCCGTTTGAACAGTGCCATTGCCGCCTCCTGTGCTTGGCTCCCGTTGCCACCATCCTGCCCGACGGCCCGCGGATACACTCGCTGGCATGTCTGGCCAGTCGCTTCTTGTCCCCGGGGAGATCTCTCCCACCCGCCCCGTTCCCGCCTCGATCCCGCGCCCCGAGTACGTCGGCAAGGACGGCCCGACCCCGTACACCGGGCCGGAGGTGCAGGACGCCGAAACCATCGAGCGGATGCGGATCGCCGGCCGGATCGCCGCCCAGGCGATGGCGGAGGCCGCCAAGCACATCGCGCCCGGCGTGACCACCGACGAACTCGACCGGGTCGCCCACGAGTTCATGTGCGACCACGGCGCCTACCCCTCCACGCTCGGCTACCGCGGCTTCCCCAAGTCCCTGTGCTCCTCGCTCAACGAGGTCATCTGCCACGGCATCCCCGACTCGACCGTCCTCAAGGACGGCGACATCGTGAACCTCGACGTGACCGCGTACATCAACGGCGTGCACGGCGACAACAACGCCACGTACCTGTGCGGTGACGTCGACGAGGAGTCGCGACTGCTGGTGGAGCGCACCCGGGAGGCGCTCCAGCGCGCGATCAAGGCCGTCAAGCCGGGCCGCCAGATCAACATCATCGGCCGGGTCATCGAGTCCTACGCCAAGCGCTTCGGCTACGGCGTGGTCCGCGACTTCACCGGCCACGGGATCAACTCGTCGTTCCACTCCGGCCTGATCGTCCCGCACTACGACAGCCCGCACCACACCACCGAGATCAAGCCCGGCATGACGTTCACGATCGAGCCGATGCTGACGCTGGGCTCGTACGCGTACGACCTGTGGGAGGACGGCTGGACCGTGGTCACCAAGGACCGCAGGCGGACCGCGCAGTTCGAGCACACGCTGGTGGTCACGGAGACCGGGACGGAGATCCTTACGCTGCCCTGATCGGAACCGGCGTAGCGTTTTTACCGACAGGTTGTCGGGAACAGGTTGACCAGGGCGCGTCCTGCGTAGTTAGGTAACCCTAACCTGACGGTTGCGTGCATCCGTCGGCCTGTTCCCGCCACGCCCCTGTCCGCGCTCGCCGGCCCCCGGAGGTCCGCCTTGGAAGCGTCCAGCCCGACCCCGTCCTTCTCGACGGCCATCCGCACCGCCTCCCACGAGCAGCACACCGAGGCGGAGAACTCCGCGTTCATGAGCCACCTGCTGGGCGGCAAGCTCGGCGTCGCCGCCTACCGGCGCTACACGGAACAGCTGTGGTTCGTCTACCGCGCCCTGGAGGACGTCCCCCAGGACCTCGCCGCCGACCCGGTCACCGGCCCCTTCCTCCGCCCGGAGCTGGCCCGCACCGAGGAGCTGGAGCGCGACCTCGCCCACCTCGGCGGCCCCGACTGGCGCACCGACCTGGCGCCGCTGCCGGCCACCGCCGCGTACGCCGAGCGGATAGCCGCCTGCGCCCGCGACTGGCCGGCCGGCTACATCGCCCACCACTACACCCGCTACCTCGGCGACCTCTCCGGCGGCCAGATCATCCGCGGCACCGCCGAGAAGACCTGGGGCTTCGCGCGCAAGGGCGACGGCGTCCGCTTCTACGTCTTCGAGGCCATCGGCAACCCCGCCGCCTTCAAGCGCGAGTACCGCGAACTCCTCGACGCCCTGCCCGTCGACGACCTGGAGAAGCAGCGCGTCATCGACGAGTGCAAGCGCGCCTTCGCCCTCAACAGCGCCGTCTTCCGGGAGTTGGGCAACGCCTTCCCGCTCAGCGCCTGACCGTCGCGCCTCCCGAGGGGCCGCCCGCACCGAGGGGCGGCCCCTGCGCGCGCCCAGGGCCCGGTCCGCGGCCCCCCACACCACACCGCACGCCGCACCAGGTGACAACTCGGGCCGCCCCAGGGCCGCGGCGGAAAACAATCGCCACCCCGACCCCACCGCCGGCCCTCGGCCACCGGGTATGGTTGCCGCCGAATCGTGCCACCCCGGCGGCCTCCCGTCCGCCCCGGTCGCCCCGAAGGAGCCCGAGCCCCATGACACGCAGGTCGCCGTTCCGGGTGCCCGCCACACTGACGTCGGCCGCGGCGGCGCTGGTGGTGCTGAGCGGATGCATGACGGTGCACGGCGAGCGCGAGGTGCTGCCCGCGGTGTCGCAGGCCGACGCCGCCAAGGCGCTCACGCACTTCACCGACGGCTTCAACAAGGCCAACCGCACGCTGGACGCGACGAAGAACACCTCGTTCGAGTCCGGTGCGCTGCTCGCCATCGACCAGGCGGGGCTGAAGGCGGCGCACGGCGTCCGCCCCGACGGCAACCCGAACTTCACCCCGCTCGCCTTCACCGACGCCCACTTCACGGTGCCCCAGCAGAAGGGGTGGCCGAAGTTCTTCGTCGCGGACGCCCTCAGCAACCGCCGGGGCCAGGGCGGCCAGAACACCCGCTGGTTCCTGGCGTTCAGCCGAAGCGGCGTCCACGAGAAGTGGCGGGCGTCCTACCTCGCGACGTTCTCCGGCAGCCAGGCCCCGCAGTTGAAGGTCACCGACGGCTACGGGGAAGCGGTGCCGGTGGACGGTTCGTCGGGGCTCGCCCTCGCCCCGGGCCAGTTGAGCACGGCGTACGCGGACTACCTCAACACCGGCAAGGGCGACGCGTTCGCGCCCGGCCAGGAGACCGACCGGCTGCGGGCCTGGCGCGCCGGCCAGGCCAACCAGCCGGGGGCCCGGATCCAGTGGCAGGACCAGGCGTCGGAGCTGCCGCCGATCGCGCTGCGCACGACGGACGGCGGCGCGCTGGTCTTCTTCTCGACCGTCTACCACCAGCAGAAGACGGTCTCCAAGGGCCTGATGATCACCGTGCCGGCGGAGCTGCGCGGGATCATGGAAGGACCGACGACGAAGAACACCACGCGGATGGCGTTCACCACGGTGTCGGGCCAGACGGTGCTGGTCCCCGCGAAGGGCGCCGGCGGCAAGATCAAGGTGCTGGACCGCATCGAGGCGAAGACGTCCGCCAAGGCATTGTGAGCGAACAGCCGGCGGCCCGGCCGATCGGCCGGGGCGGCGGCGTCAGCGCCCGATGGGCCAGGCCGCCGTCTCGTGGTCCGGTTCGCGGCCGATGAACTCGGCGCAGGCGTCGGTGAGCGTCTCCAGCAGCGTCAGCGGGTCCGGCAGCGGGAGTTCGGGGCCGCGCAGCCAGGTCACCGCGGGCTGGTCACCCAGGAGGGCGGACGGCGGCAGCAGGACGTAGCTGCCGCGGCAGTGCCAGCGCAGGCCGGGGTGCTCGTCGAGGGTCTCGGGGTGGCAGTCCAGCTCGCACGGCCACCACTCGTCCTCGTCGTCGGGGGTGCCGCGGGTGGCCGTGAAGAAGAGCATCCGGCCGTCGCCGATGCCGGCGCCGCTGAGGCTGACCGGGCCGACGTCGACGCCGGCCGCGTCCAGCCGGCCCAGGGCGCTGCGGCCGGCTTCGACGGGGACGTCGAGGACGTCGTGCGCCATGCCGGTGGCGGTGATGAAGTTGGCCTGCGGGAGGGTGCGGACCCAGGCGGCGACCTTGTCGCGGTCGGTGGTGGCGACGGTCTGCCAGCCGAAGGAGATGGGGTGCCGCCCGGGGGTGGGACAGCCGATGCGCTCGCAAGAACAGCCGTAGCCGGCCGGGTGGGCGGCGGGGGCGACCGGGAAGCCCGCGTCGACCGCCGCCATCAGCAGGTCCTCGCGGCCGCGCGCGGCCGCCGATCCCGAGTCCGTATCGCTGCCCGATCCGTTCCTCGGCCGGCGCAGCCACTGGGAGAACCTGCTCTTGCGTTCCATCAATCCCCTCACTTCGAGCGGTGGTCTGGGGTCAATGCTGCCACCATCCCGGGCCCCAGGTGACCGGTGTGCGGATCCGGGGTGAACGCGGCACGGGCGAACAGGGGCATTTCACGCCATCGCCGACCGACCGCCCCCGACCGTCAGTCGCGCGGGCGCAGACCGCGGAGCACCTGGTCGACGAGGGTGTCGACGAAGGCGTGGGTGAGTTCCCCGGTGCGCATGAGCCAGCGCTGTGAGAAGGGACTCAGGAGCATCTCGGCGCCGATGCGCAGGTCGATGTCCGGATCCAGCTCCCCGGCCTCCTGGGCGGCGCGGAGCCGGTCGACGTAGACGCGGGTGCCGGGCTCCATGAGGCGGCCGACGAAGGTGCGGGAGAGCTCCTCGTCATTGGCGCCGGCCGCCGCGAGGGCCCGGTAGGGGGCCTGCCAGGCGGCGTCGTTGAACTCGTCGGCGGTGGCGCGCAGGACGGTCTTGAGGTCGGCGGCGAGGTCGCCGGTGTCGGGGAGCCCCACCTGGTCGTACTCCTCGACGACGGAGCCGAAGGCGTCGAGGAGTACGGCGGCCTTGGAGGGCCACCAACGGTAGATGGTCTGCTTGCCGACGCCGGCGCGGGCGGCGATGCCTTCGATGGTGAGCTTGTCGTAGCCGACCTCGCCGACGAGGGCGAGGGCCGCGTCGAAGATCGCCCGGCGGGAGCGTTCGCTGCGGCGGGAGGCGTCGGGGGCTGGTTTGTTGGCCATGGGCGGATTCTAACGAGCAAGAGGCGAGACGTATCGTCTTGACAAGACGGATCGTCTCGCTTGAGGATGAGGGCGTCAGTGGAGCGAGACGAAACGTCTCGCCGAGGGGTGGGGCGCGACGCGCTCGGGCCCGCGCCGCTCACCGGTCACGCAGGAAGGAACTCACCTCATGAGCAAGGGAAGTGCCGGCGGAATGCTCGGCGTCGGGGGCACCCGCAGCAACCTCTCGCGCGGTGCGCTGCGCGGCGGCACCGCCAACGGACGCGGCAAGGGCGGGGCGGACGCACAGGATCCGCAGGAACGGCGCCGCACGCTCCTGGAGAAGATGCGCCAACGGAGCCGGAGCGCCTGACGCGGCGCGCACCGGGGCGGCGGACGGCGGTCGGTCGCCCCGGAGCCGGGCTCAGTGCGGCCAGGCGTCGCCCCAGGCCGCGTCGCGGGCCTCGCGGTAGGCGGCACCGTGCCGCTTGGTGACGGTCTCCCGGCGCAGCGCTTCGTCCGCGGTGCACAGGTCCAACAGCACCTGGCCCTTGCGGATCTGCGGCTTGCGGACGATCCGGGCGCCTGCCGGCCCGGCCGGCAGGCGGGTGGCGGCGACGTAGCTGAACTTCTCGTCCTCGTAGGCCAGGGACCCGCCCTTGACCTGCCGGTGCAGGGAGGACCGGCTGACCCGGGCCGAGAAGTGGCACCAGTCCTCGCCGGGGACGATCGGGCAGGCGGCGCCGTGCGGGCAGGGTGCGACGATCCGCAGCCCGGCGGCGACCAGTTGCTCGCGGGCCTCGCGGATCCGCAGGTAGCCCTCCGGCGTGCCCGGTTCGATCAGGACGACGGCCCGGGCGGCGGCCGCCGCGGACACCACCGCGCGACGGTCCTCCGGGCGCAGCTCGCCCAGCACGTAGGAGACGGTGACCAGGTCGGTGTCGTCGTCGACGACGAGGCCCTCGCCCAGGGCCTGGCGGCGCCAGGTCACGTCCGGCAGGATCCCGGCGGCCAGTTCGCGGCCGAGGTCGAGCGCCGGCTGCGCCCAGTCCAGGACCGTGCTGCGCGGGCCGTCCCAGGTCGCGGCGGTGGCCCAGGTGGCGGCGCCGGTGCCGCCGCCGACGTCGACGTGGGTGACCGGGGACCAGTCGGGGACGCGGGCGGCGAAGGCGGCCAGCGCGGCCCGCACCGCCTCGAAGGTGGCCGGCATCCGGTAGGCGGCGTACGCGGCGACGTCGCCGCGGTCCCGGAGCACCGGGGCGTCGGTGGGGGTGCGGCCCCGGTAGTTGGCGATCAGTCGCTCGACGGCCTGCGCGGCCTGCTTGGGCGGCAGGCCGTCGAGCAGGCCCGCCAGGGCGGTGCGCAGTTCGTCGTGCATTCGACAGAGTTTACGGGGGTCCCGGCCCCGCCCGGGCCGGGCCGGAACGGGGTCAGGGCCGGCCCGGCGGATCGGCGTGGGCCACCGCGCGGGCCAGGTGGGTGGCGGCCGCCGCCCGCGGTGCGCTGCCGCCCGCCCGGCGCCGGGGGTGGACGGTGTTGGCGAGCAGCACCAGGAAGGTGTCGGTGGCCCGGTCCAGGACCAGGCTGGTGCCGGTGAATCCGGTGTGGCCGGCCGCGCCCCGACCGGCCAGCTCGCCCATGAAGTACGGCTGGTCGACGGCGAAGCCGAGGCCGGGCGGGTCCAGCAGGGCGGCGACCGAGGCCGGGGCGAGGATCCGGGCCGGGCCGTACGCGCCGCCGTTGAGCAGCGTGCGGCACAGCACGGCCAGGTCCTGGGCGGTGGAGAACAGCCCCGCGTGGCCGGCGACGCCCCCCAGCGCCCAGGCGTTCTCGTCGTGCACCTCGCCGCGCAGCGGTCCCCGGTCGGCCTTGGCCCACGGGCGCCGCTGGTCCTCGGTGGCGGCCACGCCCTGCGGCGCCAGCGGCCCGTAACAGGTGCTGCCCAGCCCCAGCGGGCCGGTGATGCCGGCGCGGACCAGGGCGTCCAGGGGGCGGCCGGTGAGCCGTTCCACCAGGAGCTGGAGGGCGATGGGGTTGAGGTCGGAGTAGCGGTGCGCGCCGTGCGGGCCGCCGGTGGGGGCGGCGGCCTCGGCCCACAGCAGCGCCAGTTGGTCGGCCCGGTCGGCATGGGCGTGGAAGGGCAGCTCGGGGGCGAGGCCGGAGGTGTGCCGGAGCAGGTCGCGGACGGTGATGCCGGGGGCGAACGCCGGCAGGTGGGCGGCGACCGCGGCGTCCAGGGCGAGCCGCCCGCGCTCGACCTGCTGGACGGTGACGACGGCGGTGAAGAGCTTGGTGAGCGAGGCGAGGTCGAAGACGGTGCCGACCCGCATCGGCTCCCACAGGTCGCGGGGCAGGTCCAGGCCGCGGTCGCGTTCGGGGTCGTGGGCGCGGTAGCGCACCGCCCAGCCGGCGGCCGCCTCGACGGCGACCACCGGGCCCCGGCCGGCCAGCACCACCGCGCCGGGGCACCACGGGGCCCGGCCCTCCGTCAGCGCGCGCACGCCGCTGACCAGCCGTTGCGTCCAGGCGGGGTGCAGTCCCGCCTCGGCCGGCGGGCCGGGCTTCAGTCTCGGGGCATCAGATGCGTTCAGAGCCCAGTCCTCTCGCCTGCGGTGCGTTCCCCCTTACGCTGCCACGGACGACACATTCCCAGGAAGCTCACGAGCGCGAGAACGGCGCACGACAGTTGGACGACGGCCATCGGTACGGCCGTCCGCTCCCCCGCGATGCCCACCAGCGGCGAGGCCACCGCGCCGAGCAGGAACGTGGAGGTTCCCAGCAGCGCGGAGGCGGAGCCGGCCGCGTGCGGGGTGCGCAGCAGCGCCAGGGTGTTGGTGCTCGGCATGACCAGGCCCATCGCGGACATCAGCACGAACAGCCCGGCGGCCACCGGCACCAGCCCGACGTGGCCGAAGACCCCGGACGACAGCAGCAACAGGGCCGCGCCGGCCAGCGCGATCAGCACCAGGCCGACGCCCAGCACCTTGTCCAGGCCGACCCGGCCGACCAGCACCTTGCCGTTGATCTGGCCGACCGCGACCAGCCCGACGGAGTTGAGGCCGAAGAGCAGGCTGAAGGTCTGCGGGGACGCGCCGTAGATCTCCTGGATGACGAACGGCGAGGCGGAGATGTAGGCGAAGAGCGCGGCGAAGGCGAACGCGCCGACCAGGAGGTAGCCGGAGAAGACCCGGTCGGCGACGAGGTCGCGCATGGTGCGCAGGGCCGGGCCGAGGCCGCCGGGCTGCCGGCGCTCCGGCGCCAGGGTCTCGTCCAGCCGCTTCCAGACCAGCAGGGTGACCAGCACGCCGACCACGGTGAGCACCACGAAGACCCCGCGCCAGTCCGTGACCCGCAGGATCTGGCCGCCGATGAGCGGGGCGACCACCGGCGCCGCTCCGGAGATCAGCATCAGCGTGGCGAAGAAGCGGGCCATCGCCACCCCGTCGTACAGGTCGCGCACCACCGCCCGCGCGATGACGATGCCGGCCGCGCCCGCCAGTCCCTGGAGGAGGCGGAAGGCGATGAGGACCTCGGCGTTGGTGGCGAGCGCGCACAGGGCGGTGGCCAGCACGTAGACGACCATGCCGACGAGCAGCGGGCGGCGGCGGCCCCACTTGTCGCTCATCGGGCCGACGATCATCTGGCCCAGGGCCATGCCGGCGAGGCAGGTGGTGAGGGTGAGTTGGACGGTGGCGGCCGGGCTGTGCAGCGCGGTGGTGACCTGCGGCAGGGCCGGCAGGTACATGTCCATGGAGAGCGGCGGGACGGCGGTGAGGCCACCGAGGACGAGGGTGACGAGCAGGCTGGTGCGGCGGGACTTCGGCGGTGCGGTCGGCGCCACCGCTGCGGCGGGCGCGTCCCGCCCGGGTATCGCGGGCGTCACGGGCGGTCCGGGGGTGTCGTCCCGGGTCTCGGCGGCGGGGGCCCCGGACTCTGTCATGAGCGTCTCCATGGATCGGTGATGGCGGCACCATGGTGGCACGCGGCGATCGCCCACCGCGGCGCGCGGACGCAGTCCTTTGGTCCTACGTCCGGTGCCGGGACCGGGCCTACGCCGACCACGCCCGGCCCGGCACTCCGGCCGCCAACTACCGCCCGGCCCGGGGCTCCTGGCGGCACGGCCCAGGTGGCGCCCGGTTCGCGCCCGGTTCCCGCCCGGTCCGCCGCTACCCTGCCGGCATGGCATATGACGCAGAGCGGGTAGGGGCGGCACCGGAGGCACCGGTGGCACAGGCGACGCCGGTGGCACGGGCCGGACAGGTGGGCGGTACCGCGACCGCGGCCCGGCCGACGCTCCCCGCGCCCTCCTCGCGGGGCCGGTCCCCGCGGACCGCGCCGACGCCGCAGGAGGCGCGGGAGGACGGCTCGGCGGGCCGGAAGGTGGCCCTGGTCACCGGCGCGGGTTCGGGCATCGGCCGGGCGGTCGCGCTGGCACTGGTCGCCGACCACTGGACGGTGGTCCTGGCCGGTCGGCGCGCCGACCGACTGGAGGAGACCGCCCGGCAGGTGGGGTACGCGGGCATCGAGGGCCCCGCGGTGCTGCCCGTCCCCACCGACGTCACCCGCCCCGACGAGGTCGACGCCCTCTTCACCACGCTCCGCGACCGGTTCGGCCGGCTGGACCTGCTCTTCAACAACGCGGGGGCCTTCGGACCGCCGGTCCCGTTGGAGGAGCTGTCCTACGACGACTGGCGGGCGGTGGTCGACGTCAACCTCAACGGCGCCTTCCTGTGCGCCCAGGCCGCGTTCCGTACGATGCGGGCCCAGGAGCCGCAGGGCGGCCGCATCATCAACAACGGCTCCCTCTCCGCCCACGTGCCGCGGCCGCACTCGATCGCCTACACGGCCACCAAGCACGCCATGACGGGGCTGACCAAGTCGCTGTCCCTGGACGGTCGTCCGTACCGCATCGCGTGCGGGCAGATCGACATCGGCAACGCGGCCACCGAGATGACCGGCCGGATGCAGACCGGGATCCTCCAGGCCAACGGCCGCACCGAGGTCGAACCGGTGATGGACGCGGCGGATGTCGCCCGTACGGTCGTGCACATGGCGGCGCTCCCGTTGGAGGCCAACGTGCAGTTCGCGACGGTGATGGCGACCGCCATGCCGTACGTCGGGCGGGGGTGACGCACCGCCGCGCCGCCCGGGAATAGCCGGGCGGTCGCCGGAAGTTCCCCGGTGCATGACTCTCGACACCACCGCCGGGGACAGCGCCCGCACGCCGGAGATCCTCCGCTACACCGCGTTCTCCGCCGACCCCGCGGGCGGCAACCCGGCCGGCGTCGTCCTGGACGCCACCGGCCTGGACGACGCCGCGCAGCTCGCCGTCGCCGCCGAACTCGGCTACTCCGAGACCGCGTTCCTCACCGCGCCGCCCGAGGGTCTGGGCGAGCCGGGTCGGGCGTTCACCATCCGCTTCTTCAGCCCGCTCGCCGAGGTCGCCTTCTGCGGCCACGCCACGGTCGCCACCGCGGTCGCCCTGGCCGAGCGGCAGGGCCCCGGCGACCTGGTCTTCGCCACCCAGGCCGGCCCGGTCCCGGTCACCGTCGCGCAGCAGGACGGTGCGCTGCGGGCCACCCTCACCAGCGTCGAGCCGCGCGTCGAGCCGGTCTCCCCGGCCGATCTCGACGAGGCGCTGGCCGCACTGGGCTGGCCGGCCGCCGACCTCGACCCGGCGCTGCCGCCGCGGATCGCCTACGCCGGCGCCCGCCACCTGGTCCTCGGCGCCGCCACCCGCGCCCGACTGGCCAAGCTCGACTACGACTTCGACCGGCTGGCCGCCCTGATGCACCGGCTGGACCTGACGACGCTGCAGTTGGTCTGGCGGGAGGGCGACACCGTCTTCCACGTCCGCGACCCGTTCCCGGTCGGTGGGGTGGTGGAGGACCCGGCGACCGGCGCCGCGGCCGCCGCCTTCGGCGCGTACACCCGCGCCCTGGGCCTGGTCACCGCCCCGGCGACGCTCACCCTGCACCAGGGGCACGACCTGGGGCGCCCCGGCCTGCTGACGGTCGACCTGCGCTCCGGTGACCCGCGTTCGCACGTCAGCGGGACCGCCACCCGGATCGCGGCGACGGACGCCTGAGGCGGCGCGGGAGGGCCCTGGGCGCGCGTCAGCCGGCGCCCGGCGCCTCGCGGCCCGGCGCGCAGCCGGCACCGTGCGGCCGGCAGGACACGGTGACCACGCCCTGGCCGACGCCCCCGGTCGACCGGACGGTCGCCCCGCCCTCCCGGTGGTCCGCGCCGAAGGTGTCGTCCCGCCACCCGAGCAGCGCCGACGCCACGACCACGATCAGCACCAGCACCGCGAAGAGCACCAACGGCCGGGCCCGGACCAGCAGGCGCCGGACCCGCCGGGTGCGCGGCCCCCCGCGGCCCCCCGCCGCGGCGCCCGTCCCGCGGTCCGCCGTCGGACGGCGGTGCCACCCCAGCGCCCGCGCGATCCGTCTCTTCCAATACACCAGCCGGTAGTAGTGCTTCAGCACCTCGCCGCCCCCTCGTGTGACTGCCCGGCAAAGCCCCGAGGGTACTGCCCGACGACGACAGCGGCCCCGGTCCGGTCGCGCGACGGGCGTCCGGACATTCCTGACTCCTCCCGATCCTCCGGGAGCGGCGCCACGGTAGCCCGCGCCGCATCCGCCACCGTATTCCCCGAACTGACGAGTTTGCGACGGTGGCCGAGCCGGCATCCCGGCCGTCGCGCGCCCGCCCGCGCCCCCGGACACCGCAAGGGCCCCGCTCCGACCCCCGAGCAGGTGGGGGTGGAGCGGGGCCCTTGCGGCGCCCGTGCGCCGCGGACGTCGACGGGTGACCGCCGTCAGCCCAGGCCGGGCAGGCCCTGCGCCGGCAGCTGACCCGTGGCCGGCGCCCCCTTCGCCAGCGCCCCGGTGACCGCCTTCCCGGACAGCGCGTCCGTCAGCGCCGCGGTCGGCGCCGCGCTGGTCAGGCCCTTGCCGGCCTGCCCGTCGGCCGGCAGGCCACCGAGCAGCCCGCCGTCGGCGGTGGCCGCCTGCGCCGTCTCGCCCAGCAGCTCCCCGCTCGCACCGGCGGTCGCCCCGGCCGCCTGCGCAGCCGGCGGCGTCACCTTCGCCGCGGCCCGGCCGAGCGCCTGGGTCTCCGCGGGCACCATCTTGTTGACGACCTTGTCCTGGGCTCCGCCGGCGACCTGCGTCGCCTGCTGGGCGGCGCCGCCCACCGTGGCCCCCAGGCTGCCGGGGTCCACGTTGCTCAGCCCCCCCAGGTCGGGGGTCTTCGGTCCGTCGGCGGCGTGGGCGCCGGCGGCCGACCCCAGCGTCATCGCGGCCGCGGCCATGCCCACTGCCGTCAGAACTCGTCGCATCAAGGCTCCTCGATGAATGGAGATGTGCTTGTGTGATGAGAACGATGAGCTACCCGACCGGACACGCCCGACCGGCGCCGACACGGCGCGGACGGCGCCCGAGGGGCGGACGCACCGACCCGCACGCCGGGCCCGGCGAAGCACGCGGGAAACGTCCCGAAGTCGACTGCGGGGCGCACGAACTCACTTTCCAGGGGCTGGTGTTGGGGATCGAAGCGGTGGCCGGTGCGGGGGTGTGGGTGTGCTGGCAGATCCGCATGCCTTGACCGCCTCCGCGCGGCCGTCGAATCGCTGGTCCTGGAGGGCGTGGACCTGGACGTGGAGCTGGCCGCGTGAACGAACGCCGCAGGCGTCCGGCTCCAGCTCGACGCCCGCGAAGTGGACGAACGCGTGACCGCGACCCCGCACCTGTTCCAGGCGCAAGTCCCCAAGATCGCGGACGTGCGGGTGGTTATCGTCGGGCCCAAGGTGTTCGCCATCCGGATCGACTCCGACCTGCTGGACTGGCGCGCGGACTACAGCGCCCTGACCTACACGCCGATGACCCTCCCCGCCGACGTGGAACGAGCCCTGATAGCGCACCTCGATCATTTCGGCCTGGCCAGCGGCAGTTTCGACCTGTGCATCACCCCTGACGGTGACCTCCGTTGGCTGGAGCTGAACCCCAACGGTCAATGGGGTTGGCTCGAAGCCGAGACCGGACTACCCCTCACCCAGGCGTTCGCCGACCTCCTGGAGCAAGGAGCGACCCCATGACCACACCCTTCTCCGAAGCCCTCCGCCGCAACCTGGCCAACGACCTGGCACAAGGCGGTGTCCTGAAGACCGACGCCTGGCGCAAGGCGGTCGAAGAAGTCCCGCGAGAGCTGTTCCTCCCATCCTTCTTCAAGGACGCCCCCGGCCCCCGCGGCCACGAATACACCCCCGTGAGCGCGAACACCGGCGCCGACGAGTGGCTGACCCTGGTCTACCGGAACGAAACCTGGGTGACCCAGATCGACGGCCGCGTGACCGCCGACACCGCAACCGGCCCCCTCATCGGCTTCCCCACCTCCTCCACGATGCCCTCCACCGTCGTCGGCATGAGCGAAGCCCTGGACGTGGAGGACGGCATGACCGTCCTGGAAATCGGAACCGGCACCGGCTACTCCACCGCCCTGCTCTGCCACCGCCTGGGCGAAGACAACGTCACCAGCGTGGAAGTAGACCCCGAAGTAGCCCAGCGGGCGGACAACGCCCTGGAAGCCGCCGGATACTCCACCTGGACCGTCACCGGGGACAGCCTCCTGGGCCACCCCCGCCGCGCCCCCTACGACCGCACCGTTGCCACCTGCGCTCTTCGACGCATCCCCTACACCTGGGTACGCCAGACCAAGCCCGGCGGCATCATCCTGGCCACCGTCGGCCCCAGCGCCTGGTCCTACGGCACCGGCCTGGCCAAACTCACCGTCAAGGACGACGGCACCGCCGAGGGCCGCATCATCGGACGTAGCTCCTTCATGCCCGCACGAGCAGAAGCCGCCGTACCGCTCGCCGGAGACCTCACCGCCCGCTCCTTCTACGCCGACACGGAACAGAAGACCCCCGTGTCCCCGGACGCGCTGAAGGACTGGATGCCGGCCTTCCTCGCCCAACTCGCCGCCCCCGGCGCCCAGCTCCTCCACGCCACCAGCGGCGGGCGAGAGACCGTGTACCTCTTCGACGCCGCCCGGGAGGCGTTCGCCGCGCTCATCGCCGACGGCGACCAGTGGACAGTCCGCCAAGGTGGCCCCGTCGCCCTCTGGGACGCCATCGAAAACACCCTGACCGCCTGGCACGACGCCGGCGAACCCGACATCACCTCTGTCCGCATCGCCGTCACCCCACAGGCACACGCCTACTGGATCGGCGGCCAACAGATCACCAACGACCAACGGTCCTACTGGCTCGGCGGAGAGAACGCGGCGCTCCGCTGGCAGCACCCCCACTCCCCGCTCACCGCCTGACTCCCACTCCCCCGAGAGGAACAGCGCGTACCCGTGTGCTGCGGAAAGCGGATGGAATACCAAGGAAACGGTAAATACATGTGTGGCAGCTGCGGACACACCCTCTACGAGTACTGACTCCGCGTAGAAGCCCTGCTCGTCTCCCAGAGGCAACGAGCAGGGCTTCACTCTTACGTCTTCGCCCTGACTCGGGCGGCAGCAGCGGGCCACAGAATGAACCATCCCCGTGCGCCTGCGGGGCCCTCGCTTGCACCTTGGGCAAGCAGGTCCCCAGACCCTGCCGCAGGCTGCCGGGCGGTGAGCGCCTTGGGTGCTGGAACCGCTCCCGACCCGGCGCACCGAAGGCGCCGACGACCGCCACAGGATCGCCACAGGGCACCCAGAAACACCCGAGAACAGCTACAAACGGTAAGCAGGCAATCACCGCGCCAATGTGCAGCAAAAGGCCCCCTGACCAGGTCATTTGCCTGGTCAGGGGGCCAGTGCCAGCTAGCCGACGGACGAGTCCGGCCTGTACGCCGGGTTCTGTCTCCGGGCGACCTTGCGGTCGGCCGGGAGGCGGCCATCCATCTAGGGCTGCCGTTGCCGGCAGCCTCGTGCGGTCTACCCACGGACTCGGGCGGGCAGCCCTCGATCGTCCGCGCAGGGCCATCAGCCGACGGCCCCTCTTGACCTTGCTCCGGGTGGGGTTTACCTAGCTGCCCAGGTCACCCTGGGCACTGGTGGTCTCTTACACCACCGTTTCACCCTTACCCGGGCCGTGCGGCCCGGGCGGTCTGCTTTCTGTGGCACTGTCCCGCGGGTCACCCCGGGTGGGCGTTACCCACCACCCTGCCCTGTGGAGCCCGGACGTTCCTCGGGAGGATCTTGCGATCCCCACGCGACCGCCCGGCCGGCTCGTCCGCCGTGCCGACCATGCTACCTGGCGGATTCCGGCGGCTTGACCTTGCCGTTGCGGCAACGTTTCTACTGGGCCCATGCGCATCGGGGAACTCGCCGGGCTCGCCGGCGTCAGCACGCGGACCGTTCGGCACTACCACCACCTGGGGCTGCTGCCGGAGCCGGAACGCCGGGCCAACGGGTACCGGGAGTACGGGCTGCGGGACGCGGTGGCGCTGGCGCGGGTGCGGCGGCTGACGGAGCTGGGGCTCGGGCTGGAGGAGGTGCGGGACGTGCTGGCCGACGACGTCGGCCGGGAGTTGCGGGAGGTGCTGGCGGAGCTGGACGCGGATCTGGCGCGGCAGGAGGAGGCGCTGCGGGCCCGGCGGGCACGGTTGGCGGAGGTGCTGCGGCGCAGTGCGGAGCCGGACGGGCTGCCGGAGGAGGGCCCGGTGTCGGAGCAACTGGCCGAGCTGTTCGGGGAGATGGCGCGGACGTCGGCGGCGTTGCCGGGGCCGGAGCCGGCGATGGCGGTGCGGGAGCGGGAGCGTGCTGGCCCTGCTGGACGCGTCCGGCGACGGTCGGGCGCGCGGGGCGATGGCGGCGGCGCTGCGGGAGATGTTCGTGGCGCCGGGCTCGATGGAGCGGGCGTACGCGGCGTACGGGCTGTTGGACGCGCTGGCGGGGGCGGCGGTGGACGATCCGCGGGTCGAGGCGGCCGCGCGGGCGCTGGTGGAGTGCATTCCGGAGGAGGTCGTGGCGGCCATCGCCGCCGGGGCCGGGCCGGTGGCGGACTCGGGGCGGGGGGCGGCGGTCTGGGCGGATCTGCTGTTGGCGGAGTTGGCGCCGGCGCAGGCGGCGGCGCTGCGGCTGGCGATGCGGATGATCGGGGAGGGCAAGCAGTGAACGCGATGGACGCGGTGGACGCGGTGGACGCGGTGGGTGGGCCTCGGTTCGGGGAGCGGGTGGGGCGGCTGGTGCGGCACGAGGGGCGGTGGCTGGCGAGCCTGGTGTGGTGGGTGGCGCGGCGCCGGGTGGGGGTGCCGGAGGGGGCGCGGGCGCTGCCGTACGCGGGGGCGCAGGCGGCGCTGACGTACGGGCTGGCGTTCGTGTTCGTGGTGGAGACCGTCGGGGTGAGCCTGCTGCTGCGGGACCGTCCGGGCCTGCACGCGGTGGCGCTGGTGGCCGACGTCTACACCGTGCTGATGGTGCTGGGGGGCCAGGCCGCGGCGGTGACCCGGCCGCACGTGCTGGACCCGGACGGCCTGCTGGTGCGGGACGGGGCGCGGAGCGAGCTGCGGATTCCGCTGGAGTCGATCGCGTCGGTGCGCTACGACCTGCGGTCCCGGCAAGCCGAGCGGGGCGGTGCGGACGGCGGCCGGGAGGGCGGCGGGTTGCTGGAGTTGGCCGTCGCCGGGCAGACCTCGGTGACGGTGGAGCTGGCCGAACCGGTGGTCGCGGTGCGGCTGTTGGGGCGGCGGGAGTCGGTCACAACGGTGCGCTTCCACGTGGATGACGCACGGGGCGCGGTGGCGGCCGTGCGGGCGGCGCGGTCCGCGGCGGAGCGTGCGGGGCCGGTCACACCGGGGTGAAGAGGACCGGTTCGCGGCCCGGCTCGGCGCCGGCCAGGCGGACCCGGATGCGGTGGCCGAGGGGCAGTGCGGGGCCGCCGGAGGTGGCTTCGACGGGGCCGATGACGGCCGGTTCGCAGAGGTGGACGGTGCCCCGGGTGGGGTCGTCGGCGTGCCGGTCGACGACCAGCGCGTCGAAGGTCTCGCCGACCCGGTCGCGCAGCAGGGCCGCCTCGACGAGGTCGACGCAGGCCCGCTCGACCTGGTTGGCCCGCTGGGTGCCGGTCTCCATCTCGTGCGGGAGGGCTCGGAGGGCGGCGCGGACCCAGCCGGGCGGGTCGTGGCCGGCCGCCGCGGCCAGGCACAGCTCGGAGGTGTAGCGGTCGACGAGCCGGCGCAGCGGCGCGGTGGCGTGCGCGTACGGGGCGGCGACCGCACCGTGCACGACGCTGGTGGGCGGCGGGGCGGTGCCGTCGAACACGGTGTAGCCGGCGCCGCGGAGCAGGGTGGTGCACTCCTGGAGGAACGCAGCGTGGCCGGCCCGGCGCGGGTCCAGGGTGCGGATCAGCGCCGCGTACGAGGTGTGGTGGGGCCAGTCGACGCCGAGGGCCTGGGCGGTGAGGCGGAGCCGGGCGACCGAGCCGTCCGGGGCGGCGGGCAGGGTGCGCAGGATGCCGGTGCCGGCGGCCAGCATCAGTTCGGCCGCGGCCATGCCGGTGAGCAGGGAGATCTGGGCGTTCCAGGCGGCGGCCGGGAGCGCGGCGCGGTAGGCGAGGGTGTAGGAGCCGGCGCGTTCGACGATCTCCTGCTCGGGGACGTTGAGGGAGATCGCGCCGCGGGCCGTCTCCCGTTCCTCGCGGAGCAGCCCGATCTCGCGGAGCAGGGCGAGCGGCTCCTCGGCGGTGCCGTCGTCGAGGACCCGTTGGACGCCGGCGTAGTCGAGGCGGGCGCGGGAGCGGACCAGGGCGCGGCGGACGGTGGTGCGGGCCGGGGCGCCGTCGGCGTCGAGGTCGAAGCGCCACAGGACGGCCGGGCGGTCCTGGTCGGGCAGCAGGCTGGCGGCGCCCTCGCTGAGCACGGTGGGGTGCAGCGGGACCCGCTCGTCGGGGAAGTAGAGGGTGGCCACCCGGTGGTGCGCCTCGGCGTCGAGGGCGCCGCCCGGGGTGACGAAGGAGGCGACGTCGGCGATGGCGTAGTGGACGCGGTAGCCGCCGTGGGGGCCGCGGGCGAGGAACATCGCCTGGTCCAGGTCCTGGGCGCCGGGCGGGTCGAGGGTGAACAGCGGGAGGTCGGTGGCGTCGTCCAGGGTGTGCTCGGTGACCACCGTGCCGTCGCCGGCCGGGATGCGCGGGGCCCGGGCGGCGGACTCCGCCTCGGCCTGTGCGGTGGGCGGGAAGTGGTCGGGGACGTCCAGCCGCACCCGCAGTTCGTGCAGGGCGGCCCGGAGGGGGGCCTCCGCTGCGTCGGTCACACGGATATGGCGACGGGGCATGAAATCGAGCGTATGTCCGCCGGGCGCTCCCGGCGCGGCGTACGGGAGCCGGGCGGGCGCCGGCCCGGGGCGGCGGGGCTTCTAAGCTTTCGACGGGGCCGCACCCCCGCCCGTACCGCCGTGAAGGAGATACACCGTGCTCGTGCTGTTGCCGCCGTCCGAGGGGAAGGCCGCGGGAGGGAGCGGGAAGCCGCTGGATCTGGAGACGCTGTCGCTGCCGGGGCTGACCGCGGCGCGGACGGAGGTCCTGGCGGAGCTGGTCGAGCTGTGCGCGGCCGACGCGGCCAAGGCCCAGGAGGTGTTGGGCCTGAGCGAGGGCCTGAAGGGCGAGGTCGCCAAGAACGCGGGGCTGCGCACCGCGGGCGCCCGGCCGGCCGGGGAGATCTACACCGGGGTGCTCTACGACGCCCTGGGGCTGGCCTCCCTGGACGCGGCGGCGCGCCGGCGGGCCGAGCGGTCGCTGCTGGTCTTCTCGGGGCTCTGGGGCGCCGTGCGGATCGGCGACCGGATTCCGTCGTACCGCTGCTCGATGGGGGTGAAGCTGCCGGGGCTGGGCGCGTTGGGGGCCTACTGGCGCGGGCCGATGGCGGAGGTGCTGCCGGCGGCCGCGGGGGACGGGCTGGTGCTGGACCTGCGGTCGGCGGCGTACGCCACGGCGTGGAAGCCGAAGGGCGAGGTGGCGGGGCGGACCGCGACGGTGCGGGTGCTCCAGTCGAAGATCGTGAACGGGGTCGAGAAGCGGTCGGTGGTCAGCCACTTCAACAAGGCGACCAAGGGGCGACTGGTGCGGGACCTGCTGGTGGCGGGGCACGAGCCGGCGGATCCGGCGGAGCTGGTGACGGCGCTCGGCGGGCTGGGGTACGCCGTGGAGGCGCAGGCCCCGGCGAAGGGCGGCAAGCCGTGGGGGCTGGATGTGATCGTCACGGAGCTGTGAGGGGGGCGGCGGGCCTCCTTCGGCACCCACCGCACGGCACCGTTGCAGCATGCGCAACGGTCATTGCAGAGAATGACGGCCCGGCGCAGTATGGGCGGCGTGACTGACGCTGCCCCCGCTTCCGTGCCCTGCCCCGCCCCGCCCTCCGTCCTCGGCCTGGCCCCGGTCCTTCCGGTGGTGGTCCTCCAGGACGCCGCGGATGCCGTACCGCTCGCCCGCGCACTGGTGGCCGGCGGGCTGCCGGCGATCGAGGTGACCCTGCGCACGCCCGCCGCCCTGGACGCGCTCCGGGCCGTCGCCGACGAGGTGCCCGAGGCGGTGGTCGGCGCCGGGACGGTGCTGGACCCGGGGCAGGTCGCGGCGGCCCGGGCGGCCGGTGCGCGCTTCCTGGTCAGCCCCGGGTGGTCGCCGCGGCTGCTGGGGGCGCTGCGGGACTGCGGGCTGCCGTTCCTGCCGGGCGTCTCGACGGCGTCGGAGGTGGTGACGCTGCTGGACGAGGGCGTCACCGAGATGAAGTTCTTCCCGGCGGAGGCGGCGGGCGGCACCGGCTATCTGAAGTCGCTGGCCGCCCCGCTGCCGCGGGCCCGCTTCTGCCCGACCGGCGGGATCGGCCTGGCGTCCGCCCCCTCGTACCTGGCGCTGCCCAACGTCGACTGCGTCGGCGGCACGTGGATGCTGCCGGGCGACGCGCTGGCCGCCAAGGACTGGGCGCGGATCGAGGCGCTGGCCCGGCAGGCGGCGGCGCTGGGCGGCTGACGCCCCGCGGACCGCGCGCGACGGCGCCGCGACGGCGCCGCGACGGCACCGGGGGGGGCGCCGTCGCGTCGGCTAGCGCAGGTGCGAGGTGTCGTTCAGCAGGCGCAGGGAGGCGTTGCCGTCGGAGTAGTACGCGACCGCGGAGAACGAGGCGGCGGAGAGCTCCATGCGGAAGAGCGACTCCGGCGGGGCGCCCAGGGCCAGGCGGACCAGGGTCTTGATCGGGGTGACGTGGGTGACCACGAGGACGGTCTTGCCGGCGTACCGGGCGATCAGCTTGTCGCGGGTGACCGCGGTGCGGCGGGCGACCGCCGCGAAGGACTCGCCGCCGCCGGTGGGCGCCGCCTTGGCGGAGCGGAGCCAGGCGTCCAGGTCCTCGGGGTGGCGCTCGCGGACCTCGGCGAAGGTCAGCCCCTCCCAGGCGCCGAAGTCGGTCTCGCGCAGCCCGTCCTCGACGCGGACGTCGAGGCCGAGCCGGGCGGCGATCGTGCCGGCGGTCTCCTGGCAGCGACGCAGCGGGGAGCTGACCACGGCCTGGATGGTGCCGCGGGCGGCCAGCGCGGCGGCGGCCGCCTCGGCCTGCCGGCGGCCGGCAGCGGAGAGTTCGGGGTCGGTGCCGCCGCTGCCGGAGAAGCGCTTCTGGGGCGTGAGGGCGGTCTCGCCGTGCCGCAGCAGGACGAAGGTCGCCGGGGCGCCGAGGTCCGGCGCGCCCCAGCCGACCGGCGGGGCAGTGGGCGCGGCGTCCGCCGCCTCGGCGGCCGTGTCGGCGGCCTGGGCCGCGGCGCTGCGGGCGGGAGCCGCGGCGTGTGGGGCGGCGAGCGCCGCCCGGGAGTCGCGCGGCTCCCACTGCTTGCCGTTCTTGCCGGCGTCCATCGCCTCGTTGGCGAGCCGGTCGGCGTGCTTGTTGCGGGCGCGCGGGATCCACTCGTAGGTGACGCGGCCGGGCGGGAAGACCGCGGCGGCCTCGGCGGCCAGCGGCTTCATGTCCGGGTGCTTGATCTTCCAGCGGCCGGACATCTGCTCGACGACGAGCTTGGAGTCCATCCGGACGTGGACGGTGGCCTCCGGGTCGAGGTCCCGCGCGGCGCGCAGCCCGGCCAACAGCCCCTTGTACTCGGCGACGTTGTTGGTCGCCGTCCCGATGAACTCCGCGGCCTCGGCCAGTGCCTCGCCGCTCACCGGGTCGAGGACCACCGCGCCGTAGCCGGCCGGCCCCGGGTTGCCCCGGGACCCGCCGTCCGCCTCGACGAGCAGCGCGCGCCCCATCGCCTACAGCCCCGAGTCGGGCGTGCGGACCAGGATGCGGCTGCAGTTCTCGCACCGGACGACGGCGTCGGCGGCGGCCGTCCGGACGTCGTTGAGCTCGGTGATGTCCAGCTCCAGCCGGCAGCCCTCGCAGCGGCGCTGGAAGAGGCGGGCGGCGCCGACGCCGCCCTGCTTCGTGCGGATGCGGTCGTAGAGCGTGACCAGTGCCTCGGGGATGTCGGCGACGGTGAGTTCGCGCTCCTTGTTGATCGTGGCGACCTCGGCGTCGATCTCGGCGTGGGCGGCGTCCCGGCGGGCGGTGGCGTCATCGACCTTGGTCTGGATGGCGCCGACCCGTTCGGTCAGCTCGCGGACCCGCTCCTGGGTGGCCTCGCGGCGCTCCATGACCTCCAGGACGACGTCCTCCAGGTCGCCCTGGCGCTTGGCCAGCGAGGCCAGTTCGCGCTGGAGGCTCTCCAGGTCCTTGGGCGAGGTCACGGCGCCGGAGTCGAGGCGCTTCTGGTCGCGGGCGGCGCGCTGGCGGACCTGGTCGACGTCCTGCTCCGCCTTGGTCTGCTCGCGGCTGGTGTCGCTCTCCTCGGTCTGCCCGGCGACGAGCAGGTCGCGCTGCTGGGTGAGGTCGGCCTCCAGGGTCGCCAGCTCGGCGAGTTCGGGGAGGTTCTTGCGCCGGTGCGCGAGCTGGGTGAGCCGGACGTCGAGGTCCTGGACGTCGAGGAGGCGGATCTGGTCGGCGGGCGCGGCGTTCAGCGGGGGGCTCCTGTGGTGTGGGAATTTTCCGGGGGACGGGTGGACTGGGTGGACGCCGCGTGGGCGGTCCAGGGGTCGGTGACCGTGCGGGAGACGTGCGTGCGCAGTCCCCAGCCGTGCCGGTCGGAGACCGCGTCGAGCTGGGCCGCGGCCTGCTCGCACCACGGCCATTCGGTGGCCCAGTGGGCGGCGTCCAGCAGGGCCAGCGGACGGTTTCGTCCCGCGGTCCGGGTGGCCTCGGAGGCCGGGTGGTGGCGCAGGTCGGCGGTGAGGAACGCGTCCACGCCGGCCGCCCGCACGTCGTCGAAGAGGCTGTCGCCGGAACCGCCGGAGACCGCCAGGGTGCGGATCTCGCGGTCCGGGTCGCCGGCCGCCCGGATGCCCTGCGCGGTGGCGGGCAGGTGGGCGGCGGCGTACGCGGTGAGTTCGGCCAGCGTCATGGGGTGCGGGAGTTCGCAGATCCGGCCCAGGCCGCGGCGGCCGGCCGGATCGCTCGGGTCCGGCACCAGGGGGCGCAGGATCCGCAGGTCCAGTGCACCGGCCAGGGCGTCGGAGACGCCGGGGTCGGCGGTGTCGGCGTTGGTGTGCGCGACGTGCAGGGCGACGTCGTGCTTGATGAGGCCGTGCACCACCCTGCCCTTGAAGGTGTCGGCCGCGACCGTGGTCGTGCCGCGCAGGTAGAGCGGGTGGTGGGTGACGAGGAGGTCCGCACCGAGCCGCACGGCCTCGTCGGCGACCTCCTGGACCGGGTCGACGGCGAACAGCACCCGGCGGACCTCGGCGTCGGGGTCTCCGCAGACGGTGCCGACGGCGTCCCACCCTTCGGCCCGCTCGGGGGGCCACAGGGCGTCGAGCGCGGCGAGGACTTCAGACAGTGCGGGCACGGGGGGAAGGTTACCTCTCCCCCGCGCCCGCGCGCCGGGCCGCGGTCCGTGCGGGCACCGCGGGCCCGTGCCGGCGGCAGGGTTCCGGCCATCCGCACGGGACGGCCGGGGCTGCCGGGGCTGCCGGGGCGACCACGGCGCGGGCCGGCTTACTTCACGAGGAAGCCGCGCAGGTCGTCCAGGACGCTGTTGGCGGCGGTGACGCCGAGGCCGAGGTACCAGGTCTCGTCGTTGACGTTCTTGGCGTGGCCGTCCTTGACCGCGTCGAGGTTCTTCCACAGGGGGTTCTGCTCGGCGGTGTCGCGCTTGGTGGACTTGGGGTCGCCGTAGACGCCGGTGAAGATCCAGTCGGCGTCGGCCTGGTTGATGTTCTCCGGGCTGACCTCGGTGGCGAGGTCGTCGACCTGCTGGTTCTTGGGGCGGGGCAGGCCGACGTCCTTCAGGACGGTGCCGATGAAGGAGCGCTGGGCGTAGAGGCGGGTGAACTGCGGCATGTAGCGCAGCATCGTCACGGTCGGCTTCTTCGGGCCGATGTCCTCGCCGAGTTTCGCGGCCTTCGCCTCGTAGGCGGCCAGTTCGGTCTTGGCCTGCGCGGTCTTGTCCAGGGCGGCGGCGTTGAGCAGGTAGTTCTGCTTCCAGGTGAAGCCCGGACGGATCGAGAAGACGGTCGGCGCGATCTTGCTGAGCTGCTGGTACTGCTTCTCGGCGCGCAGCTTGCTGCCCAGGATGAGGTCGGGCTTGAGGGCGTTGATGGCCTCCAGGTTGAGGCCGTTGATGGTGCCGACGCTCTTGGGGTGGCCGGCGTTCTTCGCGAGGTAGTCCGGGAGGGCGGCGTCGCCCTCGGTGGGCGCGTAGCCGACCGGCTTGATGCCGAGCGAGACGACGTTGTCGAGTTCGCCGACGTCGAGGACGACCACGCGCCGGGGTGCGGCCGGGATCGTGGCGGTGCCCATGGCGTGCTTGACGCTGCGCGGGAACTGGCCCGGCGCGGCGTCGGTGCCCATCTTCGCGGTCTCGTCGGCGGCCTTGCCGAAGTCCTTGCCACCCTGGGCCACGGACTTCGAGCCGGCGCCGCGGTCGTTGCCGCCGTCCGCGCCGGACGAACCGCAGCCGGCGAGCGCGAGGGCGCCGGCGGCGGCGAGGGCGGTGGCGGCGGCGCCGCGGCGGCGAAGGGGCATCAGGTCACTCCAGGTCGAATGCGGGCACGGCCGGGCGGGCACGGGCGCGCCCGGCCACCCGTCGGCAACTTAGGTACGCCTTACTTTAAGCATCCTTGAATGTCGAAGCACACCCACCCCTCCCGGCGCCGGCGAATCGGACGACCGCCACCCTTATGCGTGAAGACGGGCAACTGCCGTTGATCGGCCGGAAGTGCGAAAACTAACGTCCCTCCACTGGAGGTGGCCCGATGACGTTCTGTGCCGGTGCGGACGCCGCGACGGTGGACGGTCCGCCCCGCGCGGCGCTGACCCTCGCCGCCGACGGCTCGTACGCCGCCCGTCTCACGCGGCACGACGACGCCGCCGGGAGCTGGTACCCGGAGCGCTGGACGATCGACGGCCCGGAACCGTACGCGGTCCCCCTGCCGGGCAGTCAGCCGGAGGAGCCGGACAGTGCCCTGTTGCCGCTCGCGGACGGCCGGGTGGTGATCGTCCGCCGGGTCGCCGACCGGTTCACCGTCTCCCTGCTCTCGCCGACCGGGCCGGGGACCCAGGAGGTCCTGGTCGGCGCGGTGGCGGCCCGGGCGCTGACGCTGCTGCCGCCCGCGCCCGGCGGGCGGGACGGCTACGCGCTGGTGCCGGCCGCCGACGGCACCGACGTGTGGCGGGTGCACGGCGGGGCGGGCGGGCCCGAGCGGGTCGCCGCGGTGCCGGGCGCGTGCACCGGCGGGGTGTGGCTGGATCACGAGGGACGGCTGCTGGCGGTGGACCGGGAGCTGGCGGGGCGCACCAAGTCGGTGGTGGTCGACCTGGCGCGCGGCGGCGAGGTCTCCGAGCTGCTCCAGATCACCGCGGAGAGCGACGACCGGCTGGTGCTCGCCGATCCGGACAGCGGGCTGCTGCTGGTCCGGTCGAACGCCCCCGGCCACGACCGGTTGGGCTGGGGCGTGCTGGGCAGCGACCGGCCGGTGCGCTTCCCGGAGTGCCTGCGGGTGCCGGACGCGGCGGTGACGCCGTTCGCGGTCCAACCGGGTCGGACGCTGCCGCCGGAGGGGTGCGCGGTGGCGTTCCGGCTCGACGGTCCGGCCGGGCCCCGGCTGGGCGTGTGGCGGCCCTCGGAGCGGCAGTTGCGGCAGTTCCCGGCCCCGGAGGGCTGGTTGGCGGGCAGTGGCCGGTGGGCGCCGGGCGGCGAGCTGCTGCTGCCGTACGCCACGGCGGCGGTGCCGTGCGGGGTGGCGCGGATGGCCATACCGCTGGGGCCGGTCGCCGGGGCCGACGCGCGGGCGGACGCGCGGGCGGACACCCGGGGCGGGCCGTCGGTCGCGGCCGGGACGGGCACGGAGGGTGCGGAGGACGCGAAGGGCTCGGAGGGCTCGGAGGGCTCGGAGGGCTCGGAGGGTGCGGAGGGCGCCGTTCCGTCGGGCGGTGGTGCGGGCTCGGAAGTTCCGGATGATGCGGTTCCGCCCGATCGGGGGCCGGCGGATGGCGAGGGGATTGTCCTGGATCCGGGTGAAAAAGACGCCGACTCCACGGCATCTCCACATCCGGAGTTCGCCGGCACGGAACCTCTCGACGGCCCTCCTCATCCCCGGATGTGCAGACCAATTCCTCTGCAACAGGCACCTCTCGCGACCCAGGAGTCCCGGTGGAGCGCCGTTTCGGGCCCCGTTAGTATTCCGCCGGGGGCTGTGCAGCCGGTTGACCCGGCCACCGACGGCACCGCACGGGTCGCGTCCCGGCGGGAGCCGGGGGAGGTCCCGACGCGTACAGCTGCAAGCGATCTGACGGAGTGACTCTTCTCATGTCCGAAGCCCGAACCGACACGACCCAGGCGCGCCCCCAGGAGGCAGCCGCCCAGGCCGCCGAGGCCGCAAGCTCCGGTAGGCACCGCGGTCCGGCCGCCAACGCGGAGGAGATGCAGGACTCCGCGCACGGGCGGCACCGCCGCGATCACCAGGTCCGGACCGCCTGAGCGGACCGGACGGCGCACGAACGGCCGTGGCCGCCGCCCGTGGATCGGGCGGCGGCCACGGCC
>NZ_BAAARK010000062.1:0-29198 GCF_039532155.1 Streptomyces lunalinharesii | reverse complement strand
GGCTCGATCAGCAACCACAGTTCATCCGACACGATCCACGGCCGTGCCTGTCTCTTCCCCACGACCAGACCAACGAGCGGACAAGCCAACAGTCACATGATCAACCACTTCTGTTAGGACCTCTAAGTGCGCGCGATGGTCGCGTGCGGAGGGGAGCGCAGGCGTGTGTGCTGTGGTGGCTGGTGCAGGGGCGCTCGGAACGGTGGTGCGAGGCACCGAGTATCGGGTCATCGGCCTACGCGCTGTGGGGCCGGTGTTGGGGATCGGATGTGCCGTTGCGTTGGGACTGGTCCTGGGGGTCGCGTTGGCTCGTGTCGTTGGGACAGGTGGGGAATCAGCCGGTGAAACCAGGCAAACGAAGCGGAGTGGGGAGGCCGCCGGTCCAGAACCGCCCCAGACGTCAGCGTGGCGGTCGCGCGGGCACGAGACGCACCCCGGCGCCGGGGCTGTCCGCAAGAGCGGTGATGGAGGTGACCGCCATACGCGTCGGTGGACCGAGCGGCGCACCACAGCTGGCGGGCGCCGGAGCGCCATCGGCCCGCTGGTCGATTACCACCCGCCAGGCACGTCCGTCGGTGTGCGCGACGGTGACCGCCCAGCTGCGACTGGAGCCCGCAGCCGCCCCGGCAACGGGAGGCTGGCTGTGGGCATCCCCCGCTTTGGGCCGCACCGAGTCGGTCCGTACGACGTCGAGTGCGTCCGCGCGCCACTCCCGAAGGAGTTCGCGGACTGCGAGGTCAGCGGCCTGGGCCGGTCGGTCCCACGTCGAGCGGCCGCGGCACTGATCGAGGGCGACGAGGCCATCACGCGCCGCTTCCACGACGTTCTCGACGAGTTCAGCCGAGGCGCGACCGTAGGCGTAGCCGTGGGGAAGGACGAAAAGCGTGGGGGAGAAGCGGTGGCCACCGATGTGCGTCACCTCCCAGGTCACGCAGCCCTCGGCGGCCAGGTGGGCGGCCAGCGGTCGGCCGAAAAGGGCGCAACAGCGATCCCGTTTGCCGTTGGTGCACACCAGCACCACAGGTTCGCCGGTGTACGGCTCCCAAAGGCCGCGATGATCTCCGGCTCCCGCGGCGCCGAAATCCAGCCTGAGAGCGGCCTGCACATCGGTGACGGTGGTGGTGCGGATCCAGGAGTGGCCCGGCGCGGTGTGCGCGAGGAAGAGCCGGCGTCGGGGAGCGCCGTGAAAGTCGGCATGGCGTCCGGGACGGCGGATGAGAGCAACACGTACGCCAGTGCCTTCTGCCGCGACTTCCAGGGCCCGGCCGAGGTCCGGGTCGAGGTGGCTGTCCGTCAGCGCCTTGGCTCCCCACGGCCCGCTTTGTTCGATCAAAAGCCAGGTCCGGGCGGTGGCTGCTGTTCCGGCGAGGGGTTCGGCGGCATCAAGGGAAGCGCGGGTGCATGTGCTCACGAAGGTGAGCCTAACCCGGAGTTCTATGTCTGGAATGCCGGAAGAGCGGCAAGGCAGGCGACGACCAGCGGCGGAGGAGTGTGCGGCTTCCGGTATAGCGGAGTCGGGCGTGGAGGCCGACGGCTGCGGCGCCGGCCGGTGGGTGCGAGGCGCCGGTGGACGGCGTCGGCGAAACCCCCTGTGGACCAGCGGAAGCCCTGAGGGCGGAGCGAGGGACCCGCTTCAGGTGGTCCGCGAGCAGCCCTTCTGAGACGGCAGGGTTCGAAAACGCGAGTGCGCCTTGTGGGGTGATCGGGGTCGCCCGGGCGCCCGGTGTGTCATGGCAGGTGGTCACGATCGTGGCTCGTTCGGCCCGGGTGGATCGAACGGGGTGAAGCAGGTCGGGCCGCGACGCCGGTGGTCCGTTACGATCGACAGTCGTCCGCCGCCGGGCCGTGCGGCCCGCCGCCCGCTCCATGGAGGCGCTCCCTTGGCCACGCAACAGATTCCGGTCGTCGTCCTCGCGGGCTTCCTGGGGTCAGGCAAGACCACCCTCCTCAACCATCTGCTGCGTGCCGGCGACGGCACCCGGATCGGCGCGATCGTCAATGACTTCGGCAGCATCGAGATCGATGCCATGACGGTCGCCGGGCAGGTGGACTCGATGGTTTCGCTCGGCAACGGGTGCCTGTGTTGCGCGGTCGACACCAGTGAGTTGGATGATTATCTGGAGCGGCTGGCCCGCCCTGCCGCGCGCATCGACGTGATCGTCATTGAAGCCAGCGGGTTGGCCGAGCCGCAGGAACTCATCCGGATGATCCTTGCGAGTGACAACGACCGCATCGTCTACGGAGGGCTGATCGAGGTCGTCGATGCCGCGGAATTCGAGGACACCCGTGCGCGGCACCCCGAACTCGACCGACACGTGGCGATCGCCGATCTCGTGGTGCTCAACAAGGCCGATCGGGTCGAGGATGAGGCGCGTCAGGAACTGATCGGCAGGCTCGCGGATCTTGCTCCTGGACGGCCGGTGCTCTGTACGGCCTTTGGGCGGATCGACCCGGAGATGTTCTTCGACCGCGGACCGGGGGAGGACCGCGACGCCACCGTACGCCAGCTGTCTTTCGAAGATGTGCTGCGTGAGGCTGCTGACAGCAGCGCTCCGGGGCGGGGGGCGGATGCTTGCGACGAGCGTGATCACGTGGACTGTTACGCATGCGACCACGACCATGCCGGGCATCTCCATGCTGCCTACGAGAGCGTGGAGTTCGTGTCCAGGGAGCCGATGCATCCGCGTCGGCTGATGGGGTTCCTCGACAGCCGCCCGAGTGGTCTCTACCGCATCAAGGGGTTCGTCCACTTCGACGTCCCGGAGAACCGGCAGAAGTTCGTACTGCACGCGGTCGGCAACTTCCTGCGCTTCTACCCCGAGCCCTGGGCGAAGGGGGAGGAGCGGACCACCCAACTGGTGATGATCGGCAGCGGGATCGATGCCCCGGCGTTGGGTAAGGAGCTGGATAACTGCCGCCAGGTGGTGCCCGAGGAGGCTGACGAGAACAGCATGTGGGGTGTGCTGAGGTATGTGCCTTCGCGGGAGGAATGAAGGAAGAGGGGGAGGGGATCGGATGGGGCTGTCTACTCCGTCCGCTGCCCCACGATGGCCCCTGCCGGCTGCGGTCTTGTGGTGGGGGAGAGAGAAGCGGCGGTATGCCTCCGGCTACATCCCCGTCGCGGTGATTCCCCGCCTACGAATGACGCCGCCGCGGTGGCTCTTCACCACCCCGGCGGCGTCACGTACGCAGTTCGTCGTGGTTACACGGGACCGGCCAGTGCTGCCACCTTCGTGGTCAGCGGCAAGCCGGAGCCGTCCCGGCGGGGATCAGGTTCCGGCAGTGCGACGGCCGCGCCCTTGGCGTCGGCGGCGCGCACCGGTGCCGCGCCGACCCAGGCCATCGTCAGGCAGTCCTCGCCCTTGAGGAACCGCTGGCAGCGCACGCCACCGGTGGCCCGGCCCTTGCGCGGGTACTGGTCGAACGGTGTGAGCTTCGCCGTCGCCACCGAGTCGTCCAGCGTGCCGTGCGACCCGGCGACCGTGAACACCACGCCGTCCACGGCCGGATCGACCGCAGCGAAGGCGATCACCTTCGCGCCTTGGCCCAACTTGATGCCCGCCATGCCGCCCGCCGGCCGGCCCTGTGGTCGGACCTGCGACGCCGGGTAGCGCAGCAACTGTGCCTCGTCGGTGATGAAGACCAGGTCTTCCTCCCCCGTGTGCAGCTCCGCGGCGCCCACGATGCGGTCACCGTCCTTGAGGGTGATGACCTCCAACTCGTCCTTGTTGGACGGATAGTCGGGCACCACCCGCTTCACGACGCCCTGTTCCGTGCCGAGGGCCAGACCCGGTGAGGACTCGTCCAGGGTCGTCAGGCACACCAGCTGCTCGCCGTCCTGGAGGCTCAGGAACTCCGCGATGGGGGCGCCACCGGAGAGGCTGGGCGTCGTGGTGTCCGGAAGCTGCGGCAGGTCGATCACCGACAGCCGCAGCAGCCGCCCGTCGGACGTCACCGCGCCGACCTCACCACGTGCGGTCGCCGGCACCGCCGAGACGATCACATCGTGCCTGGCACGCCTGGCATCGGCGTCGAACGCCGCCTCCGCCGTCGTGGTGCGCGCCAGCAGGCCCGTGGAGGACAGCAGCACCCGGCACGGGTCGTCGGAGACCTCCAGCGGCACGGCGGAGACCGGAGAGCCCGCCGACTCCAGCAGGACCGTCCGGCGCGGCGTGCCGTACGTCTTGGCGACCGCTGCCAGCTCGCCGGAGACCAGCTTGCGCAGTTCAGCGTCCGACTCCAGGATCCGGGTCAGTTCCGCGATCTCGGACTCCAGCCGCTCACGCTCGGCCTCCAACTCGATCCGGTCGAACTTGGTCAACCGGCGCAGCGGGGTGTCGAGGATGTACTGGGTCTGCACCTCGCTGAGCGCGAAGCGCTCGATCAGGCGCTCCTTGGCCTGGGCGCTGTTCTCGCTGGAGCGGATCAGGCGGATGACCTCGTCGATGTCCACCAGGGCGGTCAGCAGGCCCTCGACCAGGTGGAGCCGGTTGCGCCGCTTGGTGCGGCGGAACTCGCTGCGTCGGCGCACCACGTTGAAGCGGTGGTCGACGTAGACCTCCAGCAGTTCCTTGAGGCCCAGCGTCAGCGGCTGGCCGTCCACCAGGGCGACGTTGTTGATGCCGAAGGACTCTTCCATCGGCGTGAGCTTGTAGAGCTGCTCCAGCACCGCCTCGGGGTGGAAGCCGTTCTTGACCTCGATCACCAGCCGCAGGCCGTGCTCGCGGTCGGTGAGGTCCTTCACGTCCGCGATGCCCTGGAGCTTCTTGGCCCCCACCAGATCCTTGATCTTGGAGATGACCTTCTCCGGGCCGACCGCGAAGGGGAGTTCGGTGACGACCAGGCCCTTGCGGCGGGCGCTGACGTTCTCCACCGCGACCGTCGCGCGGATCTTGAACGTGCCGCGGCCCTTCTCGTACGCGTCCCGCACCCCGCCCAGGCCCACGATCCGGCCACCCGTCGGCAGGTCCGGACCGGGCACGAACCGCATCAGGGTTTCGAGATCGGCGTTCGGATGCTTGATCAGGTGGCGGGCCGCGGCGATCACCTCGCCGAGGTTGTGCGGCGGCATGTTCGTCGCCATGCCGACGGCGATGCCGGACGTCCCGTTGACGAGGAGGTTCGGGTACGCGGCGGGGAGGGCGACCGGCTCCTGCTCCTGGCCGTCGTAGTTGGGCGTGAAGTCGACGGTGTCCTCTTCGATGGACTCCGTCATCAGGGACGTCGCCGACGCCATCCGGCACTCGGTGTACCGCATCGCGGCGGGCGGGTCGTCGTTGCCCAGGGAACCGAAGTTGCCGTGCCCGTCCACCAGGGGCAGCCGCATCGAGAACGGCTGCGCCATGCGGACCAGGGCGTCGTAGATCGACGCGTCGCCGTGCGGGTGGAGCTTGCCCATCACCTCACCGACGACTCGGGCGCACTTCACGTACGCGCGCTCGGGCCGCAGGCCCATCTCGTTCATCTGGTAGAGGATGCGGCGGTGCACGGGCTTGAGACCGTCGCGGGCGTCCGGCAGGGCGCGCGAGTAGATGACCGAGTACGCGTACTCGAGGAAGGATCCCTGCATCTCGTCGACGACGTCGATGTCGAGGATCCTCTCCTCGAAGTCGTCCGGCGGCGGGGTCTTCGTGCTGCGGCGGGCCATCGCGGCTGCGGCTCCTTCTGCTGCGTCTACTGCCGATGTGTGATCAACGCTGTGGGATCAACGCTATTGGGTCAACGCTTCGGACCAACTCGGGGATCCACGTTGACCGGCCGGCCGGCGGACCGACCGGCGAGTCCGATGAGTCTGACGCCGACCATTGTGGACCGCCCCACTGACAACGCTCACCACGACTCCCCCCTTCCCGCCCCGCCGTGGGGGACGGCGCACGTTCGGGGCCTTCCGCACGGGAACTTCGCCAGATGCCGACGCGGTTGCATACAGTGACAGAACTTCCTCGCAAGCGGATCGAAGGGACGTACATGCCCATGGGTCACACGGCCACTGAAGAAGCCGGCTCCGGCGGCCTGACAGCAACCGAGCACAGGCTGGCCAACGGCCTGCGCGTGGTGCTCTCCGAAGACCACCTGACGCCGGTGGCGGCCGTCTGCCTGTGGTACGACGTCGGCTCCCGCCACGAGGTCAAGGGCCGCACCGGCCTGGCTCACCTCTTCGAGCACCTGATGTTCCAGGGCTCCGCGCAGGTGAAGGGCAATGGCCACTTCGAGCTCGTCCAGGGCGCCGGCGGTTCGCTCAACGGCACCACCAGCTTCGAGCGCACCAACTACTTCGAGACCATGCCCGCCCACGAGCTGGAGCTTGCCCTCTGGCTGGAGGCGGACCGGATGGGCTCGCTGCTGACCGCGCTCGACGAAGAGTCCCTGGAAAACCAGCGCGACGTCGTCAAGAACGAGCGCCGCCAGCGCTACGACAACGTCCCCTACGGCACGGCCTTCGAGAAGCTGACGGCGATGGCCTACCCGGACGGCCACCCGTACCACCACACCCCCATCGGGTCGATGGCCGACCTCGACGCCGCCTCCCTGGAGGACGCGCGGTCCTTCTTCCGCACCTACTACGCGCCCAACAACGCGGTCCTGTCCATCGTGGGCGACATCGACCCCGAGCAGACGCTGGCCTGGGTGGAGAAGTACTTCGGCTCGATCCCCTCGCACGACGGCAAGCAGCCGCCGCGCGACGGCAGCCTGCCCGAGACCATCGGCGAACAGCTGCGCACCGTGGTGGCGGAGGAGGTCCCCTCCCGCGCCCTGATGGCCGCCTACCGCCTCCCGCACGACGGCACCCGTGAGGCCGACGCCGCCGACCTCGCGCTCACCATCCTGGGCGGCGGCGAGTCCTCCCGGCTCTACAACCGCCTGGTGCGGCGCGACCGCAGCGCCGTCGCCGCCGGCTTCGGCCTGCTCCGGCTGGCCGGCGCGCCCTCGCTCGGATGGCTGGACGTCAAGGCGTCCGGTGGCGTGGAGGTGCCCGCCATCGAGGCGGCCGTCGACGAGGAGCTGGCCCGCTTCGCCGAAGAGGGGCCCACCCCGGAGGAGATGGAGCGCGCCCAGGCCCAACTGGAGCGCGAGTGGTTGGACCGGCTCGCCACGGTCAGCGGCCGCGCCGACGAACTGTGCCGCTTCGCCGTCCTGTTCGGCGACCCGCAGCTCGCGCTGAGCGCCGTCCAGCGCGTCCTGGAGATCTCCCCGCTGGAGGTGCAGGCGGTCGCCAAGGCCCGGCTGCGCCCCGACAATCGCGCCGCGCTCGTCTACGAGCCGACCGCGCAGACCGACGCCGCCGGCACCGAGGAAGAGGAGGCGGCCAAGTGACCGACGCCACCACCCCCGTGAGCACCATGGAGTTCCACCCGCAGCCCCGCAGCGGTGCCGCCAAGCCGTGGGCCTTCCCGGCCCCCGAGCGCAGCCAGCTGCCCAACGGGCTGACCCTCCTGACGAGCCACCGCCCCGGCCAGCAGGTCGTCGCCGTGGAGATCAACCTCGTCGCCCCGCTGGAGGCCGAGCCCGAGGGCCTCGACGGGGTCGCCACGATCATGTCCCGGGCGCTGTCCGAGGGCACCGACAAGCACACCGCGGAGGAGTTCGCCGCCGAGCTGGAGCGTTGCGGCGCCACCCTGGACGCGCACGCCGACCACCCCGGTGTACGGGTCTCCCTGGAGGTCCCGGCGTCCCGGCTGCCGCGCGCGCTGGGCCTGCTCGCCGACGCGCTGCGCGCCCCCGCCTTCCCAGAGGGGGAGGTCGAGCGGCTGGTCGGCAACCGCCTCGACGAGATCCCGCACGAGCTGGCCAACCCGGCCCGGCGGGCCGCGATGGCGCTGTCCAAGGAGCTCTTCCCGGCCACCTCCCGGATGTCCCGGCCCCGTCAGGGCACCGAGGAGACCGTCGCCCGGATCGACGCGGCCGCCGTCCGCGCCTTCTACGACGCGCACATCCGCCCCGCCACCGGCACCGCCGTCATCGTCGGTGACTTCACCGGCCTCGACCTGGACGCCGCACTGGCCGACACCCTGGGCGCTTGGACGGGTTCCACCGCCGATCCGCAGAAGCCGTCCCCGATCGTCGCGGACGACACCGGCCGCGTCGTGATCGTCGACCGCCCCGGCGCCGTCCAGACGCAGCTGCTCATCGGTCGGATCGGCGCGGACCGGCACGACCGGGTGTGGCCCGCCCAGGTGCTCGGCACGTACTGCCTCGGCGGCACCCTCACCTCCCGCCTGGACCGGGTGCTGCGCGAGGAGAAGGGCTATACCTACGGCGTGCGGTCCTTCGGGCAGGTCCTGCGCTCCTCGGCGCCGTCCTCCCCGGAGGGCGCGACCGGCGCCGCCATGCTCGCCATCAGCGGGTCGGTGGACACCGCCTCCACCGGGCCGGCCCTCCAGGACCTGTGGACGGTGCTGCGCACCCTCGCCGCCGAGGGGCTGACGGACGCCGAGCGGGACGTCGCCGTGCAGAACCTCGTCGGCGTCGCGCCGCTGAAGTACGAGACCTCCGCCGCCGTCGCCGGCACGCTGGCCGACCAGGTGGAGCAGCAGCTCCCCGACGACTACCAGGCGCAGCTGTACGTCCGGCTCGCGGAGACCGGCACGGTCGAGGCGACCGCCGCGGTCGTCAACGCGTTCCCGGTGGACCGGTTGGTGACGGTCCTGGTCGGTGACGCGGCGCAGATCGCCGAGCCGGTCAAGGCGCTGGGCATCGGCGAGGTGACGGTCGTCAGCGGCTGACCCACCCTGTGACGGGGCGTCATCCGACGGCTCGTCAATCATCGACAAAGCGGCTCCCGTGGCGGTCACTTGCCACGGGAGCCGTTTCGTTCGTGCGCTCCGTGGGGCTACCGGGCCGGCGCCTGCGGCTCCGGTCGGTCGTCACTGTGACGGGCCGGTGGTGACCGGTTTGTTGCGTCGGTTGCCCGATTCGCGTGTGGCGTGGCGCACAAAAATCCGGTTCTGTTTGCCGATTGAAAGTTGTCCCGATTAGCGTCGGTCCGGCTGTTCGTCACAAGTCCGCCACACCAGTGGCACCGGACAGTCATCGCCGAGTCCCCGTACGGCGCGAGCCAGGGGAGCCGGGGACCCAACCGTCCCTTGGGGTGAATCGGGCCCCTCTCCGGAGGAGTCCGTAGGAGACCTTCCTGCTCCGAACCCGTCAGCTAACCCGGTAGGCGAGAGGGAAGGAAAGGATCAGCCAGTACATGGCGTTCACCCGTGCCACCGGGAAGCACCGTCGTGCGAGCCGCACCGCTCGCACCACCCGCAACCTCGCCGGCATAGCCACCCTCGCCGCCTCCGGCGTCGTCGCCTCCGTCGCGTCGCCCGCGCTGGCCGCGACGGACGAGTCGGCCCCCCATGACACCGGCCTCCAGCAGGCGGTCGTGATGGGCGACGAACTCGCCGTCCGGATCGAGGCACAGGCTGACGCGCAGCAGGCGGCCGCCGAGGCCACCGCGGCGCGCGCGAAGGCCGAGGCCGAGGCCGTCCGGCTGGCCGACGCGGCCAAGAAGAAGGCCGACGAGGTGAAGAAGAAGGCCGACGAGGAGCGCGCGGCCAAGGTGCGCGCCGCTCGCGAGGCCGAGCGCAAGCGCCTCAACACCTTCGTCGCCCCCGTGACCGGCTCCTACGTCTCCACCGGGTACAAGGCGTCCAGCGGACTGTGGTCCTCCGGTAGCCACACCGGCATCGACTTCCACGCCGCCTCCGGCACGTCGGTCCACGCCGTGGGGTCCGGCACCGTCGTCGAAGCCGGCTGGGGCGGCGCGTACGGCAACAACATCGTGATCCGGATGAACGACGGCACGTACACCCAATACGGTCACCTTTCGTCGATCGGGGTGACGGTCGGCCAGTCCGTCACCCGGGGCGAGCAGATCGCCCTCTCCGGCAACACCGGCAACACCACGGGTCCGCACCTCCACTTCGAGGCCCGGACCGGCCCCGACTACGGCTCGGACATCGACCCGATCGCCTACCTCCGCGCGCACGGCGTCAGCGTCTGATCCGACCGCGACTTCTCCGCCGCAGTACCGTCCCCCGGAGCCCCGGCCCACCACCCTGGTGGGCCGGGGCTCTGCTGTTACCCCAAGACGGGCGGCGCTTCCCTGGGCTGCGCGGGCGCTTTCGGACAGCCATCATCTCGCCGACCGAATGATGCCCCGCCCGTCGTCCGAAAAGCGCCCATGAATTCTCGAACTCCGGAGAGGAAATCCGCGCCGGTCGAATACAGTCGGGGAAAATCGTCGAACGGCGGCGGTTTCCGGTGATGACGGTGGAGGCGCAGGCGATGCGAGGTCACATTTCCACGCATGCGGTGTGCACGGCGATTCGCGACGACATCGTCTCGGGAGTGCTCGCGCCCGGGAGCCGACTGGTCGAGGATGTTCTCGCCACGCGGTACGGCGTCTCCAGGGTCCCGGTGCGAGAAGCGCTGCGCACCCTGCAGTCCGAAGGATTCGTCACCACGCGCCTCCATGCGGGCGCCTGCGTCGCCGAACTCACCGAACGGGAAGCCGTCGACCTCCTCGACATCCGGGCCGCCCTGGAGCCGCTGGGCGCCGCCCGTGCGGCCACCCGCCGCAGCGCCGCCCACCTCAAGGTGCTGCGCGGCCTCGTGCGACTCGGTCGTGAGCGGGTCCGGCACGGCCACCCCGCGGACCTGTACCAACTGGACGCCTGGTTCCACGAGACGCTCGCCCAGGCCACCGGCAGCCCCCACCTCACCGCCCTGCTCATGCAACTGCGGCGCAAGATCGAGTGGATGTACGTCGTGGAGCCACCCGCGCGCCCCGCCGCTTCCTGGGACGACCACGGCGCCGTGCTGGACGCCGTGGTCCGTGGCGACGCGGAGCGGGCGCGCGCCCTCATGGCGGCGCACATCGAGCGGTCCTTGCCCGTGTACCGGCTGCGGCACGCCGCTCCCCCTGTGAGGGAGGCGAAACGGCCCGTCAACACGGCACGCGCCCGCGCTTAACAATCGCCCCGTATATAAAAGGGGAGTGGCGGGAATGCGCTGACGTCTCGGGGAATGACTGGTCCGCGAGCGCGAGAAATGCAGGGGCAGAGGTGCGGCACGAAATCGGGCGGACGAGATCGGGCGCAGTCGCGCTGATTTCCGCACCCCGGTAACGGGAACGCGCCGGGAAACGTCCGCGGCCCGGCGAGCCATTTCCGCACACGACGAGAGTTCCGCACGCGAAGAGATGCTCCGCACACGAAGAGATATTCCGTACGGCCGGTTGATTCTTCACGCGGGGAATCGGGCGGAGAAGCGGAAGGAGGGGCCGGGGCTCCGCCGCCGTCCGCGCAACAGGAAACGGCCCCGCCGCAGCAGCCGGACGTCCCGGTTACCGCGGTGGGGCCGCATCAGGAGAAGTGAAGGGCAGGGCGGGCGGCCCCGGTGCTCCTCAGACGGTCTCGGGGAGCTCCTCGAGACCCTCCGCGACCAGCTTCGCCAGGCGGTCGAGCGCGGCCTCGGCGCCCTCCGCGTCGGAAGCCAGCACGATCTCCTCGCCACCCTGGGCGCCCAGGCCCAGGACCGCGAGCATGGAGGCGGCGTTGACGGGGTTGCCGCCGGCCTTGGAGATCGTCATCGGGACACCGGAGGCGGTGGCCGCTCGGACGAAGATCGACGCGGGGCGGGCGTGCAGGCCCTCGGCCCAACCGACATTGACGCGGCGCTCAGCCATGGTGTTGCCCTTCAAAGTCGTGACTGTTGTCTAGACCATTCTCGCACGCTGTCAGGAGTGGTCCCGCAGCCCTTCGTCCCGGTTCCCGAGCGCCTTGCGGCCCTCGTTCCAGGCCCTCGGTCCCGCTGCGGTGGGCCCGGGAAATCGAGCGTACGCACGTCGAGCCGGTTGTCGGTGCCCCGCCGTACGCTGTCCGCATGCAGACGCCGCCGGATCACGCGTACCCGACCCACTGGGAAGCCGACGTGGTGCTGCGCGACGGCGGGACGGCACGCATCCGGCCCATCACGCCCGCCGACGCCGAGCGGTTGGTCTCCTTCTACGAGCAGGTCTCGGACGAATCGAAGTACTACCGCTTCTTCGCGCCGTATCCGCGGCTGTCGGACCGGGACGTCCACCGGTTCACCCACCACGACTACGTCGACCGGGTGGGCCTGGCCGCCACCGTGGGCGGCGAGTTCATCGCCACCGTCCGCTACGACCGGATCGACGCCCGCGGGCTGCCCGCCAAGAGCCCGGAGGACGACCAGGCCGAGGTCGCCTTCCTGGTCCAGGACGCCCACCAGGGCCGCGGCGTCGCCTCCGCCCTCCTGGAGCACATCGCCGCCGTCGCGCGCGAACGCGGCATCCGTAGGTTCGCCGCCGAGGTGCTGCCCGCCAACACCAAGATGATCAAGGTGTTCACGGACGCGGGCTACACCCAGAAGCGCACCTTCGAGGACGGCGTCGTCCGCCTCGAATTCGACCTCGAACCGACCGAGCAGTCCCTGGCCGTGATGCGCGGCCGCGAGCAGCGCGCCGAGGCCCGCTCCGTCCAACGGCTGCTCGCGCCCGGCTCGATCGCCGTCGTCGGCACCGGACGCGCCCCCGGCGGCGTCGGCCGCACCGCCCTGCGCAACATCCTCGACGCCGGCTTCACCGGCCGGGTGCACGCCGTCAACCACGCCTTCCCCGAGGACCTGCACCGTCTGCAGCCCGAGGACGTCCCCGCCGCCCGCACGCTGCGCGCCATCCGCGAGCCGGTCGACCTGGCGGTGATCGCCGTCCCCGCGGACGCCGTCCCCGACGTCGTCCGCGACTGCGGCGAACACGGCGTCCAAGGGGTGCTGGTCCTCTCCTCCGGCTACGCAGAGGCCGGCCCCGACGGCCGCGAGCGGCAGCGCGCCCTGCTCCAGCAGGCCCGCTCCTACGGCATGCGCCTCATCGGCCCCAACGCCTTCGGCCTGATCAACACCGCCCCCGACGTCCGGCTGAACGCCTCGTTCGCCCCCCAGATGCCCGGCTCCGGCCGGATCGGCCTGTTCACCCAGTCCGGCGCGATCGGCATCGCGCTGCTCAGCGGACTCCACGAGCGCGGCCCCGGCGACGACGGCATCGCCGGCATCTCCACTTTCGTTTCGACCGGCAACCGCGCCGACGTCTCCGGCAACGACCTCCTCCAGTTCTGGTACGACGACCCGCACACCGACGTCGCGATCCTCTACCTGGAGTCCATCGGCAACCCCCGGAAGTTCGCCCGACTGGCCCGCCGCACCGCCGCCGTGAAACCCGTGGTGGTCGCCAAGGGGGCCCGGCACCACGGCACCGCCCCCCTGGGCCACGCCGTCCCCACCGTCCGCGTCCCCGACAGCACCGTCGCCGCCCTGATGCGCCAGGCCGGCGTGATCCGCGTCGACACCGTCACCGAACTCATCGACGCCGGCCTGGTGCTGGCCGCCCAACCACTGCCGGCCGGCCCGCGCATCGCCATCCTGGGCAACTCCGAATCGCTGGCCCTCCTGGCCTACGACGCCTGCCTCACCGAAGGACTGCGCCCCCAACGCCCCCGGGTGCTGCCGTCCGCCGCGACCCCCGAGGAGTTCCGCGCCGCCCTGGCCGAAACGCTCGCCGGGAACACCTGCGACGCCGTCGTCGTCACCGCCATCCCCTGGATGGGCGAGGAGGGCGCCGCCGCCCACGGGGAGGGCGAGGGCCCCGCACTCGCCGCCGCCCTGCGCGCCGCCGCCACCACCCACCCGGGCAAGCCGGTCACCGTCGTCCACCTCGCGATGGACGACCTGGCGACGACGCTCGCCGCCCCGCCCGCTCCCCACGACCCGCACGCGCCGGAGCCGACCGCCCAGCCCCGGAGTGCCACCCCTGGGACCCAGGACCGGACGCCGGCCCCCGAGGCCCCGGCCGATCCCCGTCCCGTCCGGATCCCCGCCTACCCCGCTGCCGAGCGCGCCGTCCGCGCCCTCGCCGAGGCCGTCCGCTACGCCGCGTGGCGCCGCGCGGCCGCCGAACCAGGCCGGGTGCCCGAATACGACGACATCCAGGAGGCCGCGGCCGGCGCCGACGTCGAGCGGCTGCTCGACCGACTCACCACCGACGTCGCCCCCGGCCGCTCCGTCGCCCTGCCGCCCGCCGACGCCGAGGCCCTGCTGGCCCGCTACGGCATCCACCCCCGCCCCACCCTCCCCGCCCCCGCCCCGGACGCTGCCGTCCGGGCCGCAGCCCGCCTGGGCTACCCCGTCGCCCTCAAGACCACCGCCCCCCACCTGCGGCACCGCGCCGACCTCGGCGGCGTCCGCCTCGACGTCGCCGGCGAGACGGAACTCCGCCGCACCTATGCCGAATTGACCGACTTCCTGGGTTCCCCCGAAGAGCTGCGACCGGTCGTCCAGGCGATGGTGCCGCGCGGCGTCGACACCGTCGTCCGTGCCGCCATTGACCCCGCTGCCGGTGCGGTCCTCTCCTTCGGGCTGGCCGGCGCGCCCTCCCAACTGCTCGGCGACATAGCTCACCGGCTCATTCCGGCCACCGACCGCGAGGTCAACGAGCAGATCCGGTCGATCCGCAGCGCCCCGCTGCTGTTCGGCTGGCGGGGCTCCCAGCCGGTGGACACCGCCGCCCTGGAGGACCTGCTGCTGCGGGTCTCCCGGCTCGTCGACGACCATCCGGAGGTGGTCGCCGTCGACCTCGAACCCGTCGTCGTCGCCCCGCACGGCCTGGCCGTCCTGGGCGCCTCGGTCCGGCTCGCCCGACCGCCCGCCACCACTGACCTCGGGCCCCGTCGGCTGCCCGTCTACTGAGGGTCTCGGGACCCGGTAGGGCCCGTAAGATGGACCCCATGGCTAAGACCGGTACGACGACCCAGGGGCTGCGCGCGGCGATCGAGCGCAGTGGCTATTACCCGACGCTCGTGGCCGAGGCGGTGCAGGCCGCAGTCGGCGGCGAGCCGGTGGTGTCGTACCTCGTCCACCAGGAGACGACCTTCGACGCCAACGAGGTCCGCCGGCACGTCACGGTCCTCGTCCTGACCGACACCCGCTTCATCGTCAGCCACACCGACGAGCAGGCCGCCGACGCCACCTCGCCGTCCCCCTACGCCACCACCTCCACGGAGTCCGTCAAGCTCGGTCGGATCTCGTCCGTGGTGCTCAGCCGCGTCGTCGCCAACCCCGAGTCCTACACCCCCGGCCAGCTGCCCCGTGAGGTCGTGCTGACCATCGGCTGGGGCGCCGTCGCCCGCCTCGACCTGGAGCCGGCCAGCTGCGGCGACCCCAACTGCGACGCGGACCACGGCTACACCGGTTCGTCCACCGCCGACGACCTCTCCCTCCGGGTCAGCGAGGCCGGCGACGGCCCGGACTCGGTGCGCGAGACGCTCGCCTTCGCACAGGCGCTGTCCGAGGCCACCGCGGCCACCAGCACCCGCTGATGGTCCACGCCGCCCCCGTCTGGCCGGAACCGGAACCGCTCGACCCGCTGACCGCCCCCGTGCCCCGTTACGGCACCGGCTCGCTCGCCGACCTCCTGCCCGCCATCACCGCGGGCCAGGGCCTGCCCGGCGTGACCACCGACATGGCGCTGGCCCCCGCCGACCGCGCCTGCGTCTTCCTGATCGACGGCCTCGGCTGGGAGCTGCTGCGCGCCCACCCGGGGGAGGCGCCGTTCCTCACCTCCCTCCTGGACTCCTCGTCCAACGGCACCGGCCAGCCGCTCACCGCCGGTTTCCCGGCCACCACCGCCACCTCCCTCGCCTCGGTGGGCACCGGCCTGCCACCGGGCGCCCACGGCCTGCCCGGCTACACCTGCGAGGACCCGGCGACCGGCGCACTGATGAACCAGCTGCGCTGGCGCCCGTGGAGCGACCCGCACGCCTGGCAGCCGTACCCCACCGTCTTCCAGCTCGCCGACGCCGCCGGCATCCACACCTGCCAGGTCTCCGCACCCGACTTCGCGCAGACCCCGCTCACCCGGATCGCGCTCAGCGGCGGCACCTTCCACGGCCGGCTCTCCGGCGAGGAACGGATGGACCTCGCCGCCGAACAACTCGCCGCCGCCGACCGCTCGCTGGTCTACACGTACTACTCCGAGGTCGACGGCAAGGGCCACCGCTACGGCGTCGACTCCGACGCCTGGCGCGGCCAACTCCTCTACGTGGACCGGCTGGCCCAGCGCCTGGCCGAACAACTCCCGCCGCGCAGCGTCCTGTACGTCACCGCCGACCACGGCATGATCGACATCCCCTTCGACCCGGAGTCCCGGATCGACTTCGACGAGGACTGGGAACTCCGCGCCGGCGTGCGCCTGTTGGGCGGCGAGGGGCGGGCCCGCCACGTGTACGCCCACCCGGGCGCGGCGGCCGACGTGCTCGCCGTCTGGCGCGAGGTGGTCGGTGACCAGATGTGGGTCGCCAGCCGGGAGGAGGCCATCGCCGCGGGCTGGTTCGGACCGCACGTCGACGACCGGGTCCGCGCCCGGATCGGCGACGTGGTGGCCGCCGCCCACGCCGACATGGCGATCATCGCCAGCGAACGGGAACCAGGGGAGTCGCAGATGGTCGGCCTGCACGGCTCGATGACCCCGGTGGAGCAGTTGGTGCCGCTCCTTGAGGTCCGTACCTGACCCGTGGCCGCACCCGACTGCGACGCCCCGGTACCGTCCGCCCCGCACCGTCCCTGCCGTACGAGCCCGAAAGGCCCGCAAACCCCCATGCCCGAGCTGGTGTTCTTCTCCGGAACGATGGACTGCGGAAAGTCGACACTGGCGCTGCAGATCGAGCACAACCGCTCGACCCGCGGCCTCCAGGGCATGATCTTCAGCCGCGACGACCGGGCTGGCCACGGCAAGCTCTCCTCCCGCCTGGGCCTGGTCACGGAGGCCGTCGAGGTGGTCGACGACCTGGACCTCTACGTCCACATCGTCGAATCCCTCAGCTCCGGCGGCCGGGTCGACTACGTCATCATCGACGAGGCCCAGTTCCTCGCCCCCGGCCAGGTCGACCAACTCGCCCGCGTCGTCGACGACCTCGAACTCGACGTCTTCGCCTTCGGCATCACCACCGACTTCCGCAGCAAGCTCTTCCCCGGCTCCCAGCGGCTGGTCGAACTCGCCGACCGCATAGAGGTGCTGAAGGTGGAGGCCCTGTGCTGGTGCGGCGCCCGGGCCACGCACAACGCCCGCACGGTCGACGGGCGGATGGTCGTCGAGGGCGCCCAGGTCGTCGTCGGTGACGTGCGCAGCGACGGTGCCGGCGCGGAGCGGCCGGCCGAGGTCGGCTACGAGGTGCTGTGCCGGCGCCACCACCGTCGCCGACAGACCGCGGCGACCGCCCGCGCGGCCGCCCTGTCGCCCGACGTCCTGCCGGTCGACGCCCAGCGCTAGGGCGCCCCTGGGGATCCGGGCCGCCGCCAGGCGTCTCAGCGCCGTTGGATGATGGCGAAGACCGCACCCTCGGTGTCGGCGACGGTTGCCACCCGGCCGTGCGCCGAGTCCCGCGCCGACCGCAGCACGTGGCCGCCCAGCTCGACGATCCGGCGCGCGGCGGCGTCGGTGTCCGGGACGGCGAAGTACGTCATCCAGTGCGGACCGCGGTCGCGCGGCAGCGCGTTGCCCACGCCGTGGATGCCGGCGACCGGCTTCCCCTTGATGTGCAGCGTCAGGTAGTCGAAGTCGGCCGAGACCACGGCCTCCGACTCGAAGCCGAAGACGTGCTCGTAGAACGGTGCGACGGAACTCGTCTCCTGGGTGACGAGTTCGTTCCAGACCGGGGTGCCCGGCTCGCCGCTGACCGCGGTGCCCGGCATCGCCCGTCCCTGCCAGACGCCGAAGATCGCCCCCTGCGGGTCGGAGGCGATCGCCATCCGGCCGGCGTCGTCGGCGTCGAGCGGGCCGACGCCCACCGTGCCGCCGCAGGAGCGGATCTGCTCGGCGGTCACGTCCGCGTCGTCGCTGGCCAGGTAGGTGGTCCAGGCGACCGGCAGATGCCGGTCGGCCGCTAGCTCACCTACCCCGGCCACTTCTAGGCCGTCGAGGAAGGCGCGGGCGTACGGGCCGAAGTGCTGCGGTCCCGGACGGAACTCCCAGCCGAAGAGCGCGCCGTAGAACTCCTGCGTCGCGGGCAGGCTGTGCGCCAGGAGGCTTACCCAGCAGGGCGCACCGGGCATCCGCCGGGCTGCTGCCTCGGTCGTCATCGTCACTCTCCTCGGAGCATCGGGGTGCTGGCCATGTGCGGTACGGGCGCGGGTCCCGAGCAGATGCTTGCACCCTGTCACCGGGTGTGCGCCCCGGCCGCGCCGTCCACGGCGCGTTCACGAGGGAGAATGCCCGTTTTGACGTTGCTCTTCCGTTTCGGCGGCGTTGTGACGCCCCGTAACTCCGCCATACGGAGGGTGGGCACCCGCCTTCTGTACGTAGTCACTGCTACGCAAGGATGAGTCCCATGAATGCCATCATCACCGCTACCGAACTCGCGAGCGAGTTGGCCGGCCCCGACGCCCCGCTCCTCCTGGACGTGCGCTACCAGCTCGGCGGCCCGCCCGGTCGCCCCGAGTACGAGGCCGGCCACCTGCCCGGCGCGGTCTACGTGGACCTCGACGGTGAACTGGCCGGAACGCCCGGCGCGACGGGCCGGCACCCGCTTCCCGACCTCGCCGCCTTCACCACCGCGATGCGGGCCGCCGGCGTCAACGCCGAACGTCCGGTGGTCACCTATGACGGTGGCCAGGGCTGGGCCGCCGCCCGCGCGTGGTGGCTGCTGCGCTGGGCGGGGCACCCGAACGTGCGGGTCCTCGATGGCGGCCTCGCCGCCTGGCAGGCGTCCGGCGGCACCACGAGTGTCGACAAAGTGACTCCGAAGCCGGGTGACTTCACCCCGTCTCCCGGCGCGGCACCGCTGCTCACCGCGGACGACGCGGCCGCACTCGCCCGCCGTGGCGTCCTCCTGGACGCGCGGGCGGGGGAGCGTTACCGGGGCGAGACCGAACCCATCGACCCGGTGGCCGGCCACATCCCCGGCGCGGTGTCCGCCCCCACCACCGAGAACGTCGCCGACGGCACCACGTCCTTCCGGCCCGCCGCGGAACTGGCCGAACGGTTCGCGGCCCTGGGTGCCACGGCGGACGCCGAGGTCGGCGTCTACTGCGGCTCCGGCGTCTCCGCCGCCCACCAGGTCCTCGCGCTCGCCGTCGCCGGCATCCCGGCGGCGCTGTACGTCGGTTCCTGGAGCGAATGGTGCGCCGACCCCTCCCGCCCCATCGCCACCGGCCCGCAGCCCGGCTGAGCGGGCACTGAGGCCCGCCACGACCCCGCACAACGACGTTCCGCCCGCCCCCGACGCACGGGAGCGGGCGGAACGCCTGCACGAACAGGGCCGGACGGTGCGGTTCCGGCTTATTCCGGCTTCTTCCTCCGGGTGCCGAAGACGATCTCGTCCCAGCTGGGCACCGCGGCCCGGCGCCCGGGACGCACGCCGTCCGCCTCCGCCTGCCGGTCCGTCGTCCCGGTCAGCCGATCACGGTGGCCGGCGACCGCCCGCGGCATGAGCACGTCGGCGTAGGCGGAACCCGCGCCGGCGCCCGCGCTCGCCGCGGGGGCCGGCGGCTCCTCGACCTCGGCCTCCTCGACCTCGGCCGGCTGTGCCGTCTTGGCGCTCTCCGGGACGACCATGTCGCCCCGGAAGCTCGGTACCGCCTCCAGCAAGCTGGTCAGCGAATCCCGCTCCCGCTCGCCGGTGGCCTCCTCGGTCCGGCCCTCCCGCTCGCGGTCCTCGCCGGACCGCTCGGGCATCTGCCGGTCCAGTGCACGGTCCAGCGGCCTATCGCGCGGCAACCGCGCGATGCGGGGCACGAACGGGAAGCTCGGCTCGGGGGTGTCGTCGCTCTCGCCGATCAGCGCGCGGGCCTCGTCGTCCACGGCCTGCACCAGGCGGCGCGGCGGGTCGTACGTCCAAGTCGCCGACCGCGGTTCCCCCGCGACCCGGTAGACGAGCAGCACCTCCCAGGTGCCGTCGTCCCGGCGCCAGGAGTCCCACTGCGCACTGTCCTTGTCGGCGCCGCGCAGCAGCAGCCGCTCCGCGACGGCCTCGCCCAACTGCGGGCCGGTGTTCTCGCCGGGGCGGCGTACGGGGGTCTTGCGGGCCCGCTCGGCCATGAAGGCCCGCTCGGCCAGCACCGGACCCTCGAAGCGGCGCACCCGGTCGACGGGAATGCCGGCGAGTTGTGCGACCTCCTCAGCGGAGGCACCGGCTCGTATCCGCGCCTGGATGTCCCGGGGGCGCAGATGGCTCTCGACCTCGATCTCGATCTGGCCGAGCCGCGCTCTGTCGTTGCGGACGGCGGCGCGCAGCCGCTCGTCGATCGGAAGCGTGTACTCGGTGCTGTCCGCAGCCTTGAGCACCAGCCGTGTGCCGTCGTTGGAGACGGCCACGACACGCAGTTCGGGCATGGGGACCTCCCGGGTGGTGCCTGCCGACGTCACGTGCGTCGCTGCTTCCGCTAGTCGAGTGTGGCCTGCCCGGGTGCAGCCTGCCACAACATTGCCGAGTTGCCCGGCGTGTCGGGGCTTGGCCCAGAAACGCCGTTATGACACGGTTACCAGTTTGCAACGCTCAGTGACCATGCCGCTTGCCCTGTCACCGATCACCCGTACCGAGCGGCGGTGCCCCAGGGAGGGTGCCGCCTTCAGTGCCCCTCCCGCGGGTCCGGGCAGCCGGACGGGAACCGGGGCCAGGGCTCGCCACAGTACTCCATTCGGGCCACCGAAGTGGACCGCCGCGCCGCGGAACTTCTGGGCGCCCCAGGGGGGCAGGTCGCCTTGTCGACCTCTCTACCTGCGGCGAAGGTGGCGTGCTTCACAGATTCCACAGATTCGGAACTAATGACTCCGCCATTTGGTCACTTCTCCATGCAAGATGGATCGAAGGGGCGATCAAAGGTAGGAGATGGACGAAAAAACCCAAGCGGACACGAAGCAGAAGGAGAAGCGGATCGACCTGAGCCTCGCCCAGGTCTCCGGCAGCGCGCTCGCCGCGGCTGTCGCCGCGTTCCTCGCGGGTCAGCTCGGTGTGTACGGAACCATCATCGGCGCAGGTGTCGTCAGCGTCGTCGCGACGACCGGCGGCACGATATTCCAGCACCTGTTCCGGCGCACCGGTGAGCAGATCAAGGAAGCGGCGGTCACCACCAGGCCCAAGCCGCACCGCGACTCCACCACCCGATCCCAGGCCACCACCGACTCCATGGGACCCGCCGGGCCCACCATGGTGCTGCCCACCTTCGACAAACACGGCACGGAGGATCCGGTCACCTCCGTCCGGGCCCGTGATTCAGGGCCCGTCACCGCCCGCACCCAGCTGATCCCGCGGGCCCAGCAGCCACCCGGCCCGGACGCGGAAGCGACCCGGCTGCTGGCGCGGCCGGTCGAGCAGACCATGGCGCTGGGCCGGGCGGCCCAGCGGGACGCGGACACGACCGCCGTACTCCCCGAGGCCGGTGCGCCCGACGCCCCGGTGCCCGGCAGCATGCCGCCCGGTACCGAGGAGGCCACTGCCACCTACGGCACCCGGCTGCGCGGCTGGAAGCGGCCGGCGCTGGGGGCGCTCGCCGTCTTCGTGCTCGCCATGGGGGCGGTCACCGCCACCGAACTGTTCGTCGGTGAGTCGGCCAGCGGCAACAGTGGCACCACCATCAGCAACCTCACCACCGGCAACGTCGCCCCGCACCGGCCCAGCACGCCGCAGACCCCGGACCCGGGCCACTCGACCGGCAACGGCACCGGCCGGGACGGCGGCACTCCGTCGCCCGACCCCAGCCGTTCCGACGGCAGTGGCACCGACGGCACCGGCAGTGGCACCGGCCACCACGGCGGGAGCCCGACGCCGACCCCGAGCGACGGTGCCACCGGCTCCCCCAGCCCCGGCACCTCCTCGTCCCCCGACGCGTCGCCGAGCCCGTCCACCGGGACCGACGGCGGCAAGGGTGACGGCTCCGGTTCGACCGGTGGCGGCGCCACTACGGGGCACCAGCAGAGCGAGCAGAACCCCGGCGGCCGACAGTCGCCCGACCCCAACGTCCCCTGACCCCCTGAACCCCCTGACGAAGGATCGCCCCTGGGCGGCCCGCCCGTCCGGCGGACCACCCACTACCGCGGCCCGGTGCCCCCTCGGGGACGCCGGGCCGCGGCGCGTCAGTGACCGGCCGGTCGTCGCTCAGTCACCCAGCACCTGTCGTAGGTACCCGTTGGCGAACCGGCGTTCCGGATCCAGGCGGTCGCGCAGCGCCGTGAACTCGTCGAACCGCGGATAGACCCCGGCGAGGTACGCCGCGTCGCGGGTGTGCAGCTTCCCCCAGTGCGGCCGGCCCTCGTGGGCCGTCATGATCCGCTCGGTGGCCCCGAAGTACGCCTGGTGGGGCGTCCCGCGGTACATGTGCACCGCGACGTACACGGTGTCCCGCCCGGAGGCCGTGGACAGCGCGAGGTCGTCGGCGGGTGCGGTGCGCACCTCCACCGGGAAACTGATCTTGAAGTCCGAGCGCTCGACCCTCGCCTTCAGCTCGCCGAGCGCCTCGATCGCCGCCGCCCTGGGGAGCGCGTACTCCATCTCCACGAACCGGACCCGACGCGGTGAGGTGAACACCTTGTAGGGGATGTCGGTGTACGTACGGGCCGACAGCGCGCGGCTGGAGACCTTCGCGATGCCCGGTATCGCGGCCGGCGCCGCCCGCCCGACCGTGCACGCCACCTGGAAGACCCCGTTGGACAGCAACTCGTCCTCGATCCAGCCGCTCAGCCGGCCGGGAGGCGCGGCCGGACCCTGGCTGCGGTTGTTGCGCTTGGTGTTGCAGTTGCCGGTGTGCGGGAACCAGTAGAACTCGAAGTGCTCGTTCTCGGCGACCAGTTCGTCGAAGCGTCCGGTCACCTCGTCGAACGTCATCGGCTCCTCGCGGGCGGTCAGCAGGAACTCCGGCTCCACCGCGAACGTCAGCTCGCTGACCACGCCCAGTGCGCCCAGGCCCAGCCGCGCCCCGGCGAACACGTCCGGGTTCTCCCCGGCGGAACAGCGCAGCACCGAGCCGTCGGCGGTGACCAGTTCCAGGGCGGTGATCTGCGCGGCGAGCGATGCGGAGTCCCGGCCGGTGCCGTGGGTGCCGGTGCTGGTGGCGCCCGACACGGTCTGCTCCATGATGTCGCCCATGTTGGTCAGCGACAGGCCGTGCGCGGACAGCGTCTGGTTGAGGTGCTTGAGCGGGGTGCCGGCGGCCACGGTGACGGTGCCCGCCGCACGGTCGATCCGGCGGATCCCGGTCAGCCGGTCGGGACGGATCAGCAGCCCGTCGGTGGCCGCGGCCGCGGTGAACGAGTGCCCGGTGCCCGCTGCCTTGACGGTCAGACCGTCCGTCGCGGCGGACCGGACGGCGGCCGCCAGTTCCTCGGTGTTGGACGGGGCCACGCTCCGGGTGGGGCGGGCGGTCACGTTGCCCGCCCAGTTGCGCCAGGGCCCTCCCGAACCGCGGCCTCCCGAGCCGCCGATGGCGTCGGTGACTGCCATGGTGACGATGCCTCCCCTCCGCGCGGGCCGGCCGTGTTCGGCCGCCGTTGGTCAGCGCATGATGCCAGCCGCCGACGGCGCTTCCAGGAGGGGTGAGCGGAATCACACCACAGCGAAAACGGGCGCAACCACAAGGCTCCCGGACATCTCGTACCGGCGGTAACAGGGAAATTCCGCAGAGGCGTCGCGACGGGCCGTCCCCAGGGGTGTGGGCGCGGGGAGGTCTGTCATGCGCGGCAGACCGCGGAGTCAACGGCACGCACGTGAAGTCACCCTCGGTGGTGGGGTGATGGGGCGCCGCGCGGGGTGGTGCATAAGAGGAGTGACGGTCGTGCCGGCGCGGTGGACGGGAACGGCGGTCGGGGTGAGGCGGCGGAGGGGAGAAACGCGCGCTCCCGTGGGACGAGATGCGCGAGCACGGCAACGGCGCGGACCGCGTGCCCGTGGGGACACCGGTCCGCGCCGTTGCCGCAGGAGGCTCGGTTCAGCCCGCGTGCGACTCGTCGTGGTCTTCGGCAGCGGACCGAGTCGGGGTCGGAACGCTGCCGGCCGCGGGGGAGGCGGGCGCCAACACGCCACGGGGACGGAGCCAGCGGTAGCCGGCCAGCGCCACCAGCGCGGCCAGGACGCCCGCGGCGAGTGGCACCAGGTAGCCGCGCGCGGCACCGGCCGCGTCCACCACCCAGCCGGCCGCCGACGAGCCGAGCGCCACCCCCACCGCGAGGCCGGTGCTCGTCCACGTCATGCCCTCGGTCAACTTCGTCCGCGGCACGTGCTCCTCGACCAACGCCATGGTCGTCACCATCGTCGGCGCGATCGACAACCCGGCGAGGAACAGCGTGGCGGCCAGCAGCACCAGCGAACCGCTCAGCGACGCCGCCAACTGGAGCGGCACCATGCTCACCGCCATCGCGGCCATCCCCACCAGCCACCGCCGTGACGGCGGCCCCGCCAGGTGCAGCAGCCCGAACACCGCACCGGCCACGCACGACCCCAACGCATACACCGCCAGCACCAGGCTCGCCGCCGCCTTGTGACCGGCCTCCTGCGCGAACGCCACGGTCACCACGTCGATCGCCCCGAAGATCGCACCGGTCGCCACGAACGTCGCCACCAACACCCGCAGTCCCGGCGACCGCAGCGCCGATCCCCCCGTGTGCTGCTCGCGCGGATGCGGCACCGGCTCCGTCGCGCGCTGCGCGGTCAGCCAGATCACCCCGACGGTCAGGAACACCCCGGCCAACAGCGGCCCGGCCTCCGGGAACCACGCCGTCGACAGCCCGATCGACAGGATCGGGCCGACGATGAAGCACATCTCGTCGACGATCGACTCCCACGAGTACGCGGTGTGCAGCTCCCGCGGCGAGCCCCGGTACAGCTCCGCCCAGCGCGCCCGCACCATCGAGCCCACGCTCGGCACGCAGCCCGCACAGGCCGCGAAGGCGAACAGCGTCCAGTCCGCCCACCGCTGCTGCGCGCTCAGCAGCAGCCCGGCGACCGCGGCCAGCGCCACCAGCGTCGCCGGACGCAGCACCCGGCGCTGCCCGTGCCGGTCCACCAGACGGGAGATCTGCGGCCCCAGGACCGCCGCCGACAGCGCGAGCGTCGCGGACAGCGCCCCCGCCAGGCCGTACCGGCCGGTCAGCTGGGACACCATCGTGACGATGCCGATGCCCATCATCGACAGCGGCATCCGCCCCAGCAGCCCTGCGGCGGAGAACGACTTGGTGCCGGGGCGCCCGAAGAGGGCGCGGTAGGGACTGGGCAACGGGGTGCTCCGCCGGGTGAGGAAGTCGGTAAGGAATGTCTGTGGCCGATACAGCTTACGGGTGGCGGGGCATCCGCCGCCTCCTGGTTTCCGCCGCGGTTTCCGCCCGCCCAACCAGGGCCTGACCCCTCGCGGCCGCCCGGGGGTGGGAGGATCGAAGGCATGCCAGAACAGTGCGACCCCCGCCCCTATGACGCCCTGCTGCTGCTGTCCTTCGGAGGCCCCGAAGGCCCCGACGACGTCGTGCCGTTCCTGGAGAACGTCACCCGCGGCCGCGGCATCCCTCGCGAGCGCCTCAAGGAGGTGGGCCAGCACTACTTCCTGTTCGGCGGCGTCAGCCCGATCAACGCCCAGAACCGCGAACTCCTCGACGCACTCCGCAAGGACTTCGCCGACCACGGCCTCGACGCGCCGGTCTACTGGGGCAACCGCAACTGGGCGCCGTACCTGACCGACACCCTGCGCACCATGGTCACCGACGGCCACCGCCGCATCGCCGTCCTCGCCACCAGCGCCTACGCCTCGTACTCGGGCTGCCGCCAGTACCGCGAGAACCTCGCCGACGCGCTCACCACCCTCCAGGCCGAGGGCCTGGACGTCCCGCAGGTCGACAAGCTGCGCCACTACTTCAACCACCCCGGCTTCATCCGGCCGATGGTCGACGGCGTCCTCGCCTCCCTCGCCGGACTCCCCGAGGAGGCCCGGGCCGGCGCCCACCTCGCCTTCACCACGCACTCCATCCCCACCGCGGCCGCCGACACCTCCGGCACCCCCGAGGACCACACCGACGACGGCACCGGCGGCGCCTACGTCGCCCAGCACCTCGACGTCGCCCGGGTCGTCGCCGAGGCCGTACGGGACGAGACCGGCATCGACCACCCCTGGCAGCTCGTCTACCAGTCCCGCAGCGGCGCCCCGCACATCCCCTGGCTGGAACCCGACATCTGCGACCACCTGGAGGAGCTGCACGGCGCCGGCGTGCCGGCCGTCGTCATGGCCCCCATCGGCTTCGTCTCGGACCACATGGAGGTCAAGTACGACCTCGACACCGAGGCCACCGCCAAGGCCGCCGAACTGGGCCTGCCGGTCGCCCGCTCCGCCACGGTCGGCGCCGACCCCCGGTTCGCCGCCGCGGTCCGCGACCTCCTCCTGGAGCGCGCCGCCGCCGAACGGGGCACCACCCCCGAACGGTGCGCCCTGGGCGCCCTCGGGGCCTCGCACGACCTGTGCCCCCTCGGCTGCTGCCCGGCCCGCGCCGCCCGCCCGGCCGCTGCCGGCGCGGACTGGACCGGCCCCGCGGCCCCGACCCCCGCCTGAGCCCCCGACCACCGCTCGTCCGAGCAAGGAGCACCGTGCCCGATCCGCAGCACCTCGACCAGCCGCACCCCGACCCCCTGCACGACGAACTCCTCGCACTGGCCCTGGCGGCCGCGGACCGCGCCGCGACCCTGCTGCGCGACGGCCGCCCCGCCGACCTGGGGGTGGCCGCCACCAAGACCAGCCCCATCGACGTCGTCACCGAGATGGACCTCGCCTCCGAGAAACTGATCACCGACTTCATCGGGGAGCACCGCCCCGCCGACGGCTTCCTGGGGGAGGAGGGCGCCGGCAGCCCCGGCACCAGTGGCGTGCGCTGGGTCATCGACCCCGTGGACGGCACCGTCAACTACCTCTACGGGCTGCCCTCCTGGGCGGTGTCCATCGCCGCGGAGAAGGACGGCGAGGCCGTCGTCGGCGTGGTCGCCGTCCCGATGCGGGGCGAGACCTTCCAGGCCGTCCGCGGCCGCGGCGCCCACCTCAACGGCGAGCCGATCCGCCACCGGCCCGCCCCACCGCTCGCGCAGGCCCTGATCGCCACCGGCTTCGGCTACCTCACCGAGCGGCGCGCCGCCCAGGCCGAGGTCGTCCGCGCCCTGCTGCCGCAGGTCCGCGACATCCGCCGCGGCGGCTCGGCCGCCATCGACCTGTGCGACGTGGCCTGCGGCCGCCTCGACGGCTACTACGAGCGCGGCCTGAACCCCTGGGACCACGCGGCCGGCGTCCTCATCGCCGACGAGGCCGGCGCGCTCACCGGTGGCCGCCCCGGCCTCCCCGCCGCCCACGAACTGACCGTCGCCGCTTCCCCGGGCGTCTTCGGCGCCCTCCAGCCGCTGCTGGACGACCTCGGCGCCTGGCACGACTGACCGGGGCCCCGTACCGGGTGCGGACATGGCTGCGCCCCGGCACCTTCCCTCGGTGCCGGGGCGCAGCCGCCGTCCTGGGCGGGCCGGATCAGGCGCTTACGGTGTACCGCACGCCGTGCTCGGTCGCCAGGCGCTGCAAGTCCTCGAGTTCTGCCAGTTCAACCTCGGCGAGGAGCTCGTCACCCGACTCGCGGGCTCGGACCAGATCGGCTTCGGTGTTCCGTATGCGCTGCAAAATACCTGCGGTGAACGCGTCCATGGTGCGCCCCCTCGTCGTGGGTCGGTGGCACGGGGGTGTGCCGACGGGTGGGTCGATCACGGCGTGGTCCCTGCGATGGAAACGGAGCGTGCCAAGACGCTGATACAGGGCGTGATCGCGGGTGTGCAGTCGTCCTCCCCACGCGCACGCTCAGGGAAACCTCAACCGGTCCGGGAATCCGGGCCGCAGCCGCCCCAACCCCTTCCGTCACCCCCCTTACCGCCGGTTTATGACTCTTCGGGGCAGGATGGAAGGGCTCTCAACGTTGTCGTGCCCTGCTGATCGCGGGCCGTAAGGAAGGACTGCGACGTGCGTGTTCTCGTCGTCGAGGACGAGCAGCTGCTCGCCGATGCTGTGGCCACCGGACTGCGCCGGGAGGCCATGGCCGTCGACGTGGTCTACGACGGCGCCGCCGCGCTGGAACGGATCGCGGTCAACGACTACGACGTGGTGGTCCTCGACCGCGACCTGCCATTGGTCCACGGCGACGACGTCTGCCGCAAGCTCGTCGAGCTGGGCATGCCCACCCGTGTCCTGATGCTCACCGCCTCCGGCGACGTCAGCGACCGCGTCGAGGGCCTGGAGATCGGAGCGGACGACTACCTGCCCAAGCCGTTCGCGTTCACCGAGCTGACCGCCCGGGTCCGTGCCCTGGGCCGCCGCACCACGGTGGCCCTGCCGCCTGTCCTGGAGCGCGCCGGGATCAAGCTCGACCCCAACCGCCGCGAGGTCTTCCGCGACGGCCGGGAGGTCCAGCTCGCTCCCAAGGAGTTCGCGGTCCTGGAGGTCCTCATGCGCAGTGAGGGCACCGTCGTCTCGGCCGAGCAGCTCCTGGAGAAGGCCTGGGACGAGAACACCGACCCGTTCACCAACGTCGTCCGGGTCACGGTCATGACGCTGCGCCGCAAGCTCGGCGAGCCCGCGGTGATCGTCACCGTGCCCGGCTCGGGATACCGGATCTGACCGCCGATGCCCTCCCTGCCCTCCTTCTCCAGCTCCAAGGCCGCACCGCCGCCGCCTCCGGTCCCGCCCAAACCGGCCTGGGACCCCAAACCGGTCAACGTGCGGCCCTTCCCCTGGCTGCGCCCCACGATCCGGATACGGCTCACGCTGCTGTACGGCGGCATGTTCCTGATGGCCGGCATCGTGCTGCTCACGATCATCTACATGCTCGCCGCGGCCGCCCTGCACGACGGCAGCGCGCTGCCGTTGAAGATCCTCGGCGGGAAGTTCCAGTCCACCAGCGACATCTGCGACCTGCCCACCGAGACCTCCGGGGCGCTGCTCCAGGAGGCGGTCAACAACTGCCTGATGCACCAGCGGGCGGTGGCCCTCAACAACCTCCTCAACCGGTCGCTGCTGGCGTTGCTGGGTTTGACGATCGTGGCGTTCGCGTTCGGTTATGCGATGGCGGGGCGGGTGTTGTCGCCGTTGGGGCGGATCACGCGGACCGCGCAGCGGGTGGCGGGGTCGGATCTGCATCGGCGGATCGAGTT
>NZ_BAAARK010000061.1:0-31155 GCF_039532155.1 Streptomyces lunalinharesii | reverse complement strand
GGGCGGCGATGTCGTCGGGTAGGGGTCCGAAGCGGGTGGAGTCCATGCGCAGGGGGTGCCAGATCCGTTGCTCGGCGAGTTGGTCGAGGGGCAGGCCGGCGAGGTGTTCGGTGAGGTAGCCGAGGATGAGCGCGGCGCGGTCGGTGTACTCGACGGCTTCGCCCGGTGGGCGGTGCAGCGCCTCGTGCAGGACGCCGTCGCGGACGTCCTGTGCGTCGGTGCCGTAGAGGTTCTTCAGCTGGGCCCGGAGCGGCAGGCCGGCCGTGTGGGTGAGCAGGTGGCGGGCGGTCACCGTTGCGAGGGGGTGTCCTTCGACCTCCGGCCAGAAGGTGCCGAGCGGCGCGTCGAGGTCGAGTTTCCCGTCCTCCCAGAGGGCGCCGACGGAAGACCACACCGCGAGAATCTTGGTGAGGCTGGCGGAGTCGAAGACGGTGTCCAGCCGCATGGGTGAAGCCGATTCGTTCGGGTCGAGGGCTCCCGTGACGCCGCGGGCGAGCTCGTGCAGGTCGGCCGCCCGCCACACCCCGACAGGAGCCGGTGAGCACCATCCCCACCATCTCCCAAACTGCGACTATGGCACGAGGATGATGAACCGGGTATAGCAGGGCAAGTACGGCGCGATCAGGAGGTGGGCCCATGACTGGGGCACGTGGCAGGGTGGCTTTGGTGACAGGGGCCAGCAGTGGAATCGGTGCGGCCACCGCGCGTCTTCTGGCCGCGCGTGGGATGCGCGTGGTGGTCAACTACCTGCGCAACACCAAGGCAGCCGAGGAGGTCGTGGCCGACGTCGAGGCCGCGGGCGGGCAGGCCATGGCTGTGCAGGCCGATGTGCGCGAGCCGGCGGCCATCGAAGGCATGGTCGAACAGGTCCAGGCGGCGTGGGGCGGCATCGACGTGCTCGTTCACAACGCGCTGATCCCGTATGCGGTCAAGTCGTTCCAGGACATGACGTGGGAGGAGCTAGGCGGCAAGATCGATGCCGAGATGCATGCGGCGTTCGCGGTCACCAAGGCCGTCCTGCCCACCATGAACGAACAGGGCTGGGGACGCATCATCTACATCAGCACCGGCCTCAGCCGCCGGCCGCGGGAGGGCATGATCGCGCTGGGCGCGGCCAAGGCCGCCCTGGAGCAGTTCGCCCGCTACCTCGCCCAGGAACTGGGCCCGCAGGGCATCACGGTCAACATCGTCGCAGCCGGCCCGGTGGAGGACACCCGCATGGGGTCCGCGCTCGACGAGAAGATCAAGCAGCGGCAAGTGGCCCTCACCCCCGTGGGCCGCCTGGCACGCCCGGCGGATGTCGCCCAAGCGGTCGCCTTCTACGCCAGCGAGGACAACGCCTTCATGACCGGCACCACGGCCGCAGTCAACGGCGGAATGTCGATGGACTGACAGCCCGACCGGTATCCGCCGCACCGTCACCTCAGCACCATACGCCGCGCCCTACCGCGCTCTCGCGGGACGGCGCGGCGATGACACGATCAAGGAAGAGCTTCATGTACACGATCGATCTCGCCTATGTCGGGCGGGGCCTGCACGAGGAGCTGGTCGCCTACATCGCCGACCAGGAGGACTTCTACGCCGACGAGGGCGTCCACGTCGCGCTGCGCGACGGCTGTGCCTGGGACGTTGAGCGGCTGCGCCGCTGCGCCACCATCGGACTCGGCCGGGCACTGCTGTCCCGGCTGACCGACGGCACCCCGTGGGTCACACTCAATGTCAACACTCACCACCCGCTGTTCTGGTTCCTCGCCCGCCCCGGCCTGACCTCCCTGGCCGACCTGGCCGGCCAACGGCTCGCGGTACACGCCCCCCACACCGCACCCGGGTGCTTCGCCCGGATCGTGCTGCGCCAGGCCGGCCTCGACCCGGACCGTGACGTCCACACCGTTGTCCGCCCGCCCGGCGACTACAGCCTGGACCTGCGCGGGCTGCACGACGGCAGCATCGACGCCGCCTACGTCGGCAGCACTATGGCGCCGGAGGCGGTAGCCGCCGAGTACGGCTGGCAGGCACTGGCCTGGGTCGGCGACCACTTCCGGATCCCCACCGTGGGCGTGGCCGTCGACCCCACCCACATCTCCCCGGACGACCCCGCGGTCCAGGCCGTCGTACGAGCCCACCGGCGCGCCCTACAGGTGATCCACAACGACCCCGACACCACGGTGCGGCACATGCGGACGTTCCTCGGCGGACAGACCGCAGACGAAGTCCGAGCCCACTACGAGAGGTTCATCGCACCGTACTTCACCACCGACGGCCAAGCCGACCTCCCCGTCGGCGACAGCGCGATCACCGCGGTCGCCGCCGAACTCGGCGTCCCCGCCACCGTCACCGCAACGGAGTTCTACCGCACCGCAACCACCACACCCTAGAAGCCCGGCGACGCCGGCGCTGCCAAAGCGCGGGTGCCGGTACACCGTCGGCGACCACCCACGGTCACCATCCAGCTGATCACCACGACGAACTGGCGACAGTTGAATAGACGAGCCCACCAGTACCGAGGCCGTACCTGCGGGCGCAGAGACGACCGCGACATCGTCCGCGCCCACCGCAGCGCCCTCGAGCGCGGGAACGACACTTCGCGACCCGCGCGGATGCTAACAGCCGAGCACGTTTTCCTTCACCAGCATCAGCAACCACCAACCGCTCACAGTCCGCGGGCTCCACAGGCGCCGGCTCCCCCCTGACCACCTCCGCACAGCAATCCCGAACACGCCCTACAGAGCAAGCTCTTCCCCCGCGCGTGCGGGGACGGCAGCGGCACCGAGACCTTCAGGAGCAGGTCGCCGGAGCTACCCTCGCGCGTGCGGGGACGACCGGATTGAACTACCCCGCGGCCGCCGGGACGACGGGGTGGAACGACCACCTCTAAGCTTGTTCTTCAACCCTCCGGCTGCCCCGGCTCGTCGATACCTGAGCAGTCTCAACGAAGTGTGAGCGTGACCGATCACATCGCTACGGGGAAGTATTCACGACCCTAGGGCGAGGAACTGGCCGGCGCCGCGCAACGCGGTGTGCAGCTTGTGCTGGGTAGCGCGACTGTCGAGGCGGACATCGAGTGCCCCGGGAAGGGCGCTGTCGGCCCGCAGCCCCACAGGAAGTCGGGAAGCGTCGAGCCCATCACGCTGGGCGATGAGGATGCCGAGTTCATGACGGCTCACAGCGTCGGCTCCTGCCAGATGATGGATGCCGTACGCCTGACCGGATGCAAGTTCCAGCAGGGCTGCACCTCTAGGGCGCCGCGCCGACCCTCGACCCAAGATCATCCGAATTGACCGCGAAGGCATGCTCGGCGACATGCCCCGTACGTCTACACTGGCGGGAAATGTCATGCGATATGGCGACGAAATCGGGAGTATACACGGACAGTATAGTTCGCGTCATGTCTCTCGATCTTGCCTCCACGACACTTGCGGGCAGGGGGCGCGCAACCTCCCCGCCCCCCACCGGTGAACACCGCTGGCCGACCTGGTTGGTTCCCGCCCTGCCCGCCGCGCTGAGCCTCGCACTGGGACTGTGGGGGCTCTCCCGCCAGGGCGCCATATGGCGGGACGAGGCCGCGACTTGGGGCGTGGCCGAGCGGTCCATACCCGAGATCTGGCACATGACCGGGCACGTGGACCTCGTCCACGGCCTCTACTACCTCTTCATACACGCCATATTCGAGGTCTTCGGACCGCATCTGATGGCGCTTCGGCTGCCCTCCGTACTCGGCGCCATGGTTGCCGTGGCGGTCACCGCGGCGACGGCGCGCAGGCTCGCCGGCCCGTTGGCAGGCGTCGCGGCGGGCCTGACGCTGGCCATGCTGCCGGTGATGCAGCGGTACGGACAGGAAGGACGCTCGTTCACGTTGGTGGCCGCGGGCGCGGCGGTGGCGACCTGGTTGCTGACCGGCGCGTTGGACCTGACGGGACCGGCCGGCTTCACCGCGGCGCGCACCAAGCAGCGACGCCAGGCCAGTGAGCTCCTGCGTTGGACCGCCTACGCGACGGTGATGCTCGCCACCACACTGCTCAACTGGCTCTCGCTCTTCGCGCTGATGGCCCACGGCGTGACCGTCCTGATAGCCAGACGAAACGGCCAACACCCGCTATTGGCACGGTGGTTGACAGCCGCGGCGGCGATAGCCGGTGGGACGCTGCCGCTCATTGTGGCCAGCAGCAGGCAGGCGGGCCAGGTGGCCTGGATACAACCACCCTCCGTGGGGAGCCTGTTGGGGGTGGCGGCCATGCTGATCGTCGCCCTGGCGTGCACCAGGGTGCCGGGCCTGCCACGCGGACCTCACTCGCCGGTCGCGATGGGACTGCCGCTCCTAGCCGTCCCCCACCTCGGGCTGCTGCTGGCCTCCTGGCTCGTCAAGCCGCTCTACGTCGACCGCTATGTGCTCTTCGCGTCCATAGGACTGTCGCTCCTCGCCGGCCCCGCCCTTGCCTGGGTGGCACAGACACTCGCCGCACGGATCCGGTCCCGACGCCCCGGCCGTCCCCGCGCCGAAGCTCTGCTCGCCACCGCTCCCGCGGTCGCGCTCCTGGCGCTGCTCCCACTGGAGTTGGGCCTGCGCACCCCCAAGAGCCGGACGGACGACGTACGGGCGGCCGCGGCGAAGGTCGCAACGGTTGCCCACCCGGGCGACGGCATCGTCTTCGTACCCGCCCATCGGCGCGACGCCGTCCTCGTCACCCCCTCCTCGTTCCGCGGACTCGATGACCTCGCCCTGGCCGAGACCGCGGGCCCCTCGGGCACCCTCTACGGCACCGAGGCCGCGCCCGCGGACATCCGGGCCGCGATGCTGACCCACCGGCGGATCATCGTCCTCAGCGACAGCGGCTCGGCCCCCGTGGCCGCCACCGCCCAGGACCGGGTCAAACTCGCCGTCCTCGCCCAACACTTCACCCCCGCCGCGTCCGGCGACGCCGGGGGACGCAAGGTGACGACCTACGAGCGGAACCCGTAACCGACCACGGGTGACGAGGAGGAGGATCGAGTCGTGCCAGGGGCGCTGCGGACCGCGGAGAGCGCGGGCTCACGCAGCGCCCCTGGCGTTCTGCTGTTGCTGATGCCACGTCATATACCGGACGGGGCAGGGGGTTCGGGGAGACGTCGGGTGAGGAGCCACCCCACGGCGGGAAGGGCGATCAGGGGGAGGAGGGCGGCCTGGAGGGAGGTGGCGTCCGCGAGGGCGCCGACGAGGGGGCTGGCGACGCCGCCGACGCTGACCGCGAGCCCGAGGGTGACGCCGCTGGCCGTGCCGACGCGCGAGGGCAGGTAGTCCTGGCCCAGCGTGACCTGAAGCGAGAATGGGATGTAGAGGCCCGCCGAGGTCAACGCCACGAAGGGATAGAGGGCCGGGCCCGGCACAAGGACCACGCCCGCCACCGCGAACACCGTCGCCACGTACGACCAGCGCACGACACGCACCCGGTCCCAGCGCGCCGCCAGCCGACTGCCCAGGAGGGTGCCGACCGCGCCGCCGAGGTAGAGCACGAACAACGCCACCGCTCCCGCGGTCGCGCCACCCCCGGTCCGCTGGCGGGCGTAGAGCGAGATGAAGCCGCCGAGCACGACGAAGACGATCGAGCGGCAGACGATGGCCAGCGTCAGCTGGAGGAAGGAGCGGCGGTCGTCCGGCCCGGCGGAGTGCGCCGCCTTGCGGGCGCCGGCCGGGTCGGATGCACCCTGCCGGAGGGCGAGCAGAGTCAGTACCGTGCCCACCGCCGCCGGGACGACGAGTACGGGTGTGGCGCGCAGCCCACCCGCCGCGACCACCGGAGTGACCAACACTGGGGCCAGGGCGAAGCCGACGTTGCCGCCGAGCGAGAACCAGCCCATCGCGGTGTGGCTGCCGCGGCTGGCGATGCGCGCGACCCGCGCGGACTCCGGGTGGTACGCGGCGACGCCCACTCCGGCGAGGGCGACGAACACCAGGGTCAGCGGATAGGAACGGCTCACTCCGCTCAGCGCGATGCCGACTCCGGCCACCGCAGTGCTCAACGGCAGCAGCCACGGCATGCGTTGACGATCTGTCAGGACACCGAAGAGGGGCTGGACGACCGACGAGAGCAGCGAGGCTGCGAGCACCACGCCCGAGGCCGCCGCGTAGGAGTACTGGCGCTCGGCCACGAAGAACGGCACCAGGGCGGAGACGGCCCCCTGGTACACGTCCACGCAGGCATGGCCGACGGAGAGGGCGGCGATCGGGCGCCGGGGCCGGGACGCCGGCGCGACCGGGTCGGCGGACCGTTTCGGCGAGCGTTCAGGCGGGTGCGGGAGACGAGTGGGTGACGGCATGATGCGATCTTCACCGCCCAGGAGACCAGCCCACTTCCGATAAAATGCCGTGGTGTGTCGAAAATCCGCCACACGCCGAAGGCCACCACCGCGTTCCAGCCGCTGACCACCGACGCCGGCGCCTGAATCGCCCCTGGGAACCGCGCCCTGTGGGTACCGGCCGGCACCGCCCACTCCCCCCGCGCGCACGGCGACCTCGACCAACTGCGGCTCTACCACGCAGTGGTGCTGCTCAACGAGGGCGTCCCGGTCACCGCGGTCGCCCGCCGCTGTGGCTGGTCCTCGACCAGCGCCTTCATCGACGTCTTCCGCCGCGCCTTCGGGCACACGCCTGGTGCGCGCCTGCGCAGCTAGGAGCGGCGAGGAACGCGAGGAGGCGTAGACACCGCCGTCAGGCAGACATGCCCCGCTCTCCCCGCCGTCGCGGCAACCTCGCCTGCCGATGGGCGTCTGACGTTGTGAAGCCCCGTTCCGGAACCCGGGATCGCTGATCGGGAACCGAGGAGCGGGGCCCCGATTCCAGGTCAACCACCACCGTTGGAGGGCAACATGAGCGAGCGAGTTACGCATCCGGACACCGGTACGCACACAAGCCGTCGGGCGGCGGTCGCCTCGGCTGTCGTGGCCGTGCTGACCGGCGTGCTCGCGCCGTCGGCCGCGGCGGCACCGGTCCCGGGCACCGCCGATGCCCCGTCGGAAGGCGCGGTCGCCGTCCACGCGATGGCTTCCACGGCGCAGGACGAGTCGCGGGTGCGCGCCTACTGGACGCCCGAACGCATCGCCGCCCTGTCCACCCCGCTGTCTCACAAGCCTCCCTACGGTGCCGCGGACGGAGCCCCGTGGAAGGAGGGCGGCGCCCCGACGACCACCATGGGGCGGCTGTTCTTCACCGACCACGGGGAGGACGCGAGTTGCACCGCGACACTGGTCCACGGCGGGAACGGCGGCACGGTGGTGACCGCCGCGCACTGCCTCAACAACACCGACCTCATCGGCGAACACAACCAGTGGCAGGCCAACGCCCTGTTCGTCCCCGGCTACCGTGACGGCCGGGCCCCGTTGGGCACCTTCGTGGTCCATTGGGCGGTGCTCGACTCGACCTGGCTGAAGAACGACCAGATCGACGCCCGGTTCGACGCCCATGACCAGGCATTCGGCGTCGTCGGCCGGAACGCGCGCGGTCAGTCCCTGGAGGAGGCCGTCGGGACGGCCCAAGGCATCGCCTTCGACGTGTCCGGCGACCGCCAGGCCTACCAGTTCGGCTACCCCCGCGCTGCGTCGGACAGCGCCCGCGAGGGCCTGCCGGAGTACACGGGCCGGGCATTGGCCTACTGCCACGGGGCTCCCCTGCAGTACCCGGGGTCGAAGGATCGCCCCGAGCCCGCAGGGCAATGGGGACTGCCCTGCGTCATGGGCGGGGGAGCCAGCGGCGGCCCGCGCCTGGCGGACTTCTCCCCCACCACCGGACGCGGCACCGTGATCGGCGTCAACACGCATTCCGGACACCTGACCTCCAGCGGCGCGGAGTGCCCCGACGGCGGCGGGCCCAACTGCACGCGGTACCTGGTCGGGCCGCAGTTCACCACCGCCCTCACCAAGCCGCTCTACGACCGGGCCCAGAGCCTGCGCTGACAGCCGTACCCGCATGGCGCAGGGCACACCGGCGCGCGCCCCCGCGTCAACCGCGCGGGGTGCCCGTCACGGCCGCCCAGGGATGGGTGAAGCCGAGGGAGCCGTCGTCGTGGCGCGCCGGGCGCAGGCCGGTCGGTGCGCCGCCGGCGAGTTCCTCTTCGAACCAGGCCCGGATCCGGGCACCCACCGGGGCCGAAGCTGGTCGAGGGACGGCCGAGGGTGCCGGACCGGCAGGCGTTGTGCGGGATCTTGTTCGTGCTGCACACCGGCATCCAGTGGGAGTTCCTGCCGCAGGAGTTGGGCTTCGGTTCGGGCATGACCTGCTGGCGCCGGCTGGCCGCATGGAACGAGGCCGGGGTGTGGGACCAACTGCATGTGCCGCTGCTGAAGAAGCTGCGGTCGGCCGGGAAGCTGGACTGGTCCCGGGCGGTGATCGACTCCTCCCACGTGCGGGCGGCCCGAAGGGGCCCAAAAGCGGTCCCAGCCCGGTCGATCGCGCACGGCCGGGCAGCAAGTACCACGTCATCACCGACGCCCAGGGCATCCCCCTTACGGTGTCGCTGACCGGCGGCAATCGCAACGACGTCACCCAACTCCCGCCCCTGCTCGACAAGATCCCCGCCGTCGCCGGAGCGGTCGGCCGACCCCGGCACCACCCCGACGCACTGCTCGCCGACCGCGGCTACGACCACGACACGTACCGGCGCCTGCTACGACAGCGCGGCATCCGCCCCGTAATCGCGAGGCGAGGCCAGCCACACGGCTCCGGCCTGGGCATCTTCCGGTACGTCGTCGAACGAACCATCTCCTGGCCGCACGGCTACCGTCGCCAGCGCATCCGCTGGGAACGACGCGACGACATCCATGAAGCCTTCCACGGTCTCGCCACATGTCTCATCACCTACAGACACGTCCGACGCCTTTGTTAGGGCCTCATACTGATCGTTTCAGAATGAGGTTCGGAATCGTCTCAAGTAGATGATGCTGCAGGCGAGTTCGAGCAGGCCGAGATGAAGGTCGGCGCGTATCTCGTAGCGGATCCGGACTCGCGGGCCCAACCCGCCGGCCGCGGCACCCGGCATCGTCCGCCAGGCCGGCAGGCCGGCAGGCCGGCAGGCCGGCAGGCCGGCAGGCCGGCAGGCAGAAGTTGGTCATCTTCGAGCGCGCCCTGCGCCGGGCGCTGAAGGGCCGGTTGCCCGACCACTACACGGGTTTCGCGTTTGCCCGCGGCGCCGACGCCGACGAGGAGAAGGCCTCCAGCTGTGGGCCGCGGCCGAGTGCGCCGCCCACCCCCGCGCGCCTCGGCCCTGCTCCGGCTGCGTGCCCGGCCGGATCACAAGCCTGGCCGGACTGGCCTGGCCCCTGCACCGGCGGGCGCGGCCGGCCGCGCCCGCCGTTACGCCTCCTTGTGAGGAACGTCCAGCGTCGGCCAGGCCCGGGTGCCCAGGCTGCTCACCGAATCGCCGGTGTCCGCCGCGGCAGCAGCCGAAGCCGGAGGGGCGCGCCGGCGTCTCGCTGGTCCGTTTCAGGTCGGGCAACGCGTCTCGCCTGTGACGCGGTGTGAGGTGTCGCCGACCTTTCTCGTTTGAGGGTCATGGAGGTTGACGAGGCCTGGACCCATGTAAATCCGTACGGCCGGTTCGAGCTGGACATGAACAGCCGCCTCGATCTGGACCTGTCCATCCGGGCTACGGTGCCCGGCCCGCGGACTCCGCAGGACGAGGAAGCCGCGACCCCGGCGTGACAACCGGTTCCGGGCCGGCCTACCTCGTGAGGGGCTCCACTCCGAGGAGGGCTGCGGTTTTGGTGTAGACGGTCCGGGCAAGAGCGTCGTTCAGGGCCAGGTGTGAAGGGGTGTCCGGCTGGGACCCGCTGAAGAAGCCGCCGCTGGGGTGCGGTGCGGGCGAGGCGCTGGCGAGCCAGACAGGGGTTTGCACGCCTTCGTCCGGGGTGATGGCGAACGGGCGGAACAGCGGGGCGGTCAGCCGCATCAGACCGCCGGCGTTGCTGTTCATCGCGGTGCCCTTGACCATGCCGGGATTGGCGTTGTAGATGCTCATGCCGTCGGGGAGACGGTGTGCCAGTTCTCGTGCAGCCAGGAGGCTGACGAGTTTGCTCGTGGCGTAGACCTTGGGCTGGTTGTAGAAGCGCTTGCTCCACGATGTTCCCGCGACGTCCGGATTGGTGGCGTCGAGCTTGCCGCGCTTTTCCACGAACGAGGACATGTTGATGATCCGCGCTTCAAGCGTAAGTACTCCTTCGGCCAGGAGAGCGTGGGTGAGTAGGAACGGGGCGTGGTGGTTGAGCGCGTAGGTGCGTTCCACGCCGTCCGGCGTCTGCTCGTATCGGGGAAACGCCGCTCCTGCGTTGTTGATGAGGACGTTCACCGGGTGTCTGTCGGCAGCCAGTTTCGCTGCCAGTGTCTGCACCTGCGACCACTGTTGCAGGTCAGCGGTGTACGTCCTCGGCGGTGCGGCGTCGCTGCCCGCAGGGGCCAGGCCGCGCAGGCTGTCGGCGGCGGCCCGGGCGCGCGTCGCGTCCCGGCCGATGAGGACGACGCTGCGACCGGCCTTGATCAGGCGGCGCGCCATCACCAGGCCCAGGCCCGAGGCTCCGCCCGTGATGACCGTGGTCCCGCTGCTCATCACTGCTCCTTGTCCACGGTTTCCTCGACGCCGCCGGCCTGACCTGTCGGGTGGGGGTCGTCGACCACTTCACGGAGAAGCGTGTGCAGGCGCAGCCTGCTCTCGTGGTCGAGGCGGGCGAAGGGTGAGTACTCGGTGGTGCGCTGGATGACGCGATCGCGCAGCGCGCACCCCTCGGGGGTGAGCTGGATGACTTTCACGCGGCGGTCGGTGGGGTGGGGCAGGCGGCGGACCAGGCCGCGCTTCTCCAGCCGGTCAATCATCGACGTGGCGGTTGAGGCGTCGCACTGCAAGAGGTCGGCCAGACGGCGCGCGGTCATCTCGCGCCCGCGACTCAGCCTCCACAACGCGTCGGTCTGAGTGTCAGTCAGCCCCGCTTCCTGGGCCAGCTCCTTGAGCTCGGTATGCACCAGGGCGCGGATCGCGAACAGGTAGTCGTGAAGCTCTTCGGTCAGCTGCCGATCATCCATAACCGCACAGTACATGGATAATCCAATCATTGGAAAGTCCATGTATTTCATGGGGCTCTCTCGGTGCGACGGACTGGCCCGCCGCAACGCGGGCGTGGGCTTAACCGGCGCGGCTGTCGCCATCGCGGTGCTGTACTGGCTGTGGGTTCGCATCGGCTGCCGCTGCCGGGCACGGGATGATTCCGCCGAGGCGGAACACCTGGGCTGGGCTACCGATCAGCTCTCAGGTCCTCGAAGTGAGCGCTGCGATCGGGCGCAGGGTTGAAACCGTGCCAGATAGGCGAGGGTCGAGCCGCTCCTGGTGCTCAGATGCAGGCCGGCCGCGTCGGCGAGACGGTGCAGCGGGCCGAAGGGGATCCAGTGCCGGTCGAAGAACTCGCCCACGACCAGCCGTCCTGCGGGGGTGAGCACCCGTACTGCCTCATCGAGCACCCGTTGTGGTTCCGGGATCTCGCCCAGTGCGGTCACCAGATACATGGCGTCGAAGGTGTCGTCGTCGAAGGGCAGCTCGCGGGCATCCGCATGGGTGGGCACGATGTTGGGTACTGCGCGCTGCCCCGCGCGGTGCATCACGTGGCGGAGCATCTCGGGTTGGATGTCGAGGATGTCGAGCTGCCCGTGGGGCCCGAGTTGCGGTGCGATGTGCAGCGACTGCAGTCCGGTGCCGGGCCCCACTTCGAGGATCCGCTCGCCCGGGCTCGGGGTGAGCACCGCGTCGAGCCGGGCGGATGTGAGGAACGGCAACGGCAGTTCCAGCAGGCTGCGTTGGGCGTAGGGGTACGGCGCCTTGTCGCCGAACCACCAGGCGCCTGCGGCGGCAGCGGCACTGAGGGCGCAGGCCCAGCGCAGGCGCGGTGCGGTCAGGACAGCAGAGCCCATGGTGTTCTCCAGTTCTGTGGTATCCGTGGTTGCAGCCCGGGTCGGTGTGGCGGGTTTCATGGGGTGCGGGGCAGCGCTCGAACCGCCAGGCGGACGCATACCGCTGCGAGCGGAAGTTCTGTGAACAACGCCATGACCAGCGCCGCGCGCAGTTCGCTCCCGCTGGCCGCGGTCATCGTGTCGAGCCAGGCGTCGACGGTGAGCAGGGCGGCCGTCGCGGCGGCGGCCGGTGCCAGTCGCCGATCCCCGCGGGTGGCCAGCAGACCTGTGGTGATCAGGCCGACCGCCTCCAGCGCGTCCAGACCCACCCAGGCGGCGGACCAGTGCGAGGCACGGAAGGTGGTCGGCAGGCTGGTGGCCAACACGACGAGCCATGGCAGCAGCGCCACCCCGCAGCCGGCCAGGACAAGACCCCGCCGTCGGCCTGGAAGGCGGTCCGGACGACGGCGCTGCGGGCTGGGGAGCGATCCCGTGCGCGGGCCGTGCGGCCTGTGTATGCCGCGCTCGGCGTCCGGCTCCGGGAACAGTTCGATGATTTCCTGCATGCCCTTCAGCCTGGGCCGCACAGCGATCACAGTCAGTAATGCCGGGTGCCGTTCTCAGGGTGGTGCCAGCTTCACCATCGATCCGGATGCACGGTTCATGGCATAGCCCTCACCTGGCGTTTTACTGTCGAGCCATGACGATTCCCCGGGCGCTGCGGCGCAGAGTTGTTCGGCTCCGGCGGGACACCGGTTTCTTGGCGGCCGGGATTCCGCTGCACCTTGCGCTGGTGCCGTTGTGGAGCTGGATGGCGACCGCGAAGCCGAGTGCGTGGCCGGTGCTCCCGCTCCCGTTTGTGCTGATCTTGCTCGGTGTGCTTGTGCTCACCGCTGTGCAGCGAGGCCGTTACCGGGTGCTGCTGGGAGTGGAGATCCTCCGGCTGCCGGCCGCGCGCGAGCAAGGGTGGCTGAGGCGCGCTCTGCGGTGGCTATCCGTGGCCCAGACCTGGCGGCAGGCCGGATACCACCTGCTTGTCGGTCCGCTGCTGGCTGTGGTGGAGCTGGGGGTGCTCGCTGCGTGGGTCGCGGGCCTTGCCGGCGTCACCGTCAACGGGTGGGCCTGGATGTTGCCGGTCCAGGTTCGTCTGGACTATGTCGACTACGCGACCCAAGCGGTGTACTACACCGCGGCCGGCGTGCTGCTGCTGTGCGCCGCATCCTGGCTGACCGGGCCGGTGACCCGCGCCGAGACCCGGATCGCGCTCGCGCTGCTCGGGACCAGCCGCTCCCAGCAGCTTCAGCAGCGTGTCGAGCGCCTATCCGAGAGCCGCACCGACCTGATCGACGCCGTCGACACCGAACGCCGGCGCATCGAACGCGACCTGCACGACGGCACCCAGCAGCGCTTGGTCTCCCTCGCGGTCAACCTGGGCCTGGCCAAGGCCACCCTCACCAACCTGCCGGACGAGGCCCGCACCGTGATCGACGAGGCGCACCGCGAGGCGAAGGAGGCCATCGCCGAACTCAACGACCTGGTGCGCGGCCTGCACCCGGCCGTCCTCGAAGACCGCGGGCTGGACGCGGCGCTGTCCGGGCTGGCCGCCCGGATACCGATCCCGGTACGGCTGCGAGTCGACCTTGAGGAGCGAGCGGCGCCCACCGTGGAGTCGGTCGCCTACTTCGTGGTCTCCGAGGCGCTCACCAACGTCACCAAGCACGCCCGCGCCACCCGCGTGGACGTCACTGTCAAACAGATCGGGAGAATGCTGCGCGTGAACATCACCGACGACGGGATCGGCGGCGCCGACACCTCCACCGGCAGCGGACTGAGCGGGCTGGCCAAACGGGTCGGTTCCGTCGACGGCACCTTCCACATCAGCAGTCCGGTCGGGGGCCCGACCACCATCGCCGTGGAGCTGCCATGCGGGCCGTGATCGCCGAGGACTCACTGCTGCTGCGCGTCGGGCTCGTCAAGGTCCTGGAAATGGCCGGCTTCGAGATCGCCGCCGAAGTCGGCGACGCCGAAGCCCTGCTTGCGGCCGTCGAGGAACACCGGCCCGGGCTGGCCCTGGTCGATGTCCGCATGCCACCCGGCTTCACCGACGAAGGCGTGCGCGCCGCGCTGATGATCCGTAAGCAATGGCCGCAGACCGCGGTGGTACTGCTCTCGCAGTACGTCGAGGAGCGGTATGCGGCCGACCTGCTGACGGCCAACACCAGCGGCGTCGGCTATCTGCTCAAGCAACGCGTCGCCGACGTGGAGGAGTTCGTGGCTTCCGTTCGGCGGGTTGCAGCCGGGGGCACGGCACTGGATCCACAGGTGGTCGCCCAGTTGCTCGTGCGCCGCCGCAGTGACCCGCTCGATCCGCTGACGCCACGCGAACGGGAGGTACTCGCCCTGATGGCCGAGGGACGCTCCAACACCGGGATCGCCGAGGCCCTGGTCGTCAGCGACAGCGCAGTGGCCAAGCACATCAACAACATCCTCGCCAAACTCGACCTGCCCACAGCCGACGCCGACCACCGGCGCGTTCTCGCCGTCCTGAGATTCCTCGGCGCTTCCCCGACCTAAGCGACCCGCCGCCCGCACCCCTACCGCCGTTCGGCCCAACAGACCGGCAAGCCAACAAACGACGTCTCGCGGACACCGAGCCACGTGGAAAGCGGTCCCGCGGGTGGCTCTCGTTCTCATTGCCCGGTGGCTGCGAAACACCCTGTCGAAAACAGCGCCACACCCATTCCCCCTCCTCACGGCCAGGCCCACCCGGCACACCTCACCAACGATCCGGTCGCCCGGAGGCGACGCCAAGACCGTCTCAGCCCGGCCGCCCCAGCCGCCCCGGCCGGGGCGGCACGCTGCGCGGCGATCTCACGGTCCAACTCCCGGCCGACCGACCACGGAGGAACCCTGATGGCCACGGTCCTCGAAGGCGCGTGCCGCACAGGGCCCCGTTTCCGTACAGGGCCCTGGCCGTGTCGCAGTCGCGTTTGTAGTCGATCCAGCAGCGGACGCCGAGTTCCCGCAGCACCGTCAGGACGCGCCGCAGGTCGTCGAGGCCGCGGTATTCCCGGGTGTAGCCGCACGCCCGGGTGAAGTCCATGAGCACCTTGGACTGGGTTCCGAGGCAGCACTCGATCGTGGCGCCCCGGATCTGCTCCCACCTCTCCTGGTCGAGGCCCTTGGGCATCCACTTGCCGTTGACCCGGATACCGAACTCGTCCAGTCCCTCATCCAGCCGCTCGGGAGCGCGGACACGGTCGGTCCACCGCCTGAGCGGTCCGCACTGCGCCAGAGCTGGCGCGGCTCCCGGAGCGCCAGGTGCCGCGCCAGCCGTTCACGTCGCGGCGGGGCCAGAATCCTCGCCCGGGTTTGTGTCCTGCTCCGTGGAGGCTGGTGGGGTGCTGGTGTTCTCCGGTCCGTCGTCGACGTCGGTGCTGCTCGCGGTAGCCGGGGCGGTCGGAGCTGTGGTGCGGTCGTCGAGGGTGATGGTGACAGGGTTACCGCTGGAGGAGAGGCCGGTCAGGCTCTCCTCGATCCGCTCGTACACGGTGGTGGCGAGTTCCCTGTCACCGTCTCCGTCGTTGGCGGTGTGCTTGATGGAGTGCAGGCTGATCAGCAGGGAAATCAGCGAGCGGCCAGAAAGCGCGGCCCGGATCCGCTGCTCTCCTTCGTCGGCGACCTGCGGCGGCACACGGAAGTGCGGGTGCCGGCCGGCGTGCGCGGTGATGAATTCCCACATGTCGCGGTGGCACAGCAGGCTGGCGGACGAAACTCGGGCCGCCGTCTTGAGCAGGGCACTGTGCTCCTTGCTCACCTCGGCGACCGCGGTCTCAGCGATGGAGTCGGGCTGGGGCTGCAGCTCCTCCACGGCGGCGCGCAGGCCTGAGATCTCCCGCTGCAAGGCAGCGTGTTGCGATCGGGCTTCCTCCAGGGCCGTGCCAAGTTCCCTCTTGATCTCCTCGGCCGCTTCCCGCAGCCGGTCTGACTCGTCTTGCTCGTCGTCGGCCGGGCCGTCGCCTTTGCTGTTCGAGCTCATGAGCGGGGTGAGTACGGGGAGGAGTTCCTCGGTGAGGATCTCGCGGACGGCCTGGCGGACCGCGTCGACCGACACCGTTGAGCTGGGCGAGGACGCCTGCTCGGCGGCGCGTTGCGCCGGGATCGTGGAGCGGATGGCGGCTTCGTCCAGTGGCCCGTCGGGTTCAGTGCGGGTGGCAAGTGGTGCAGGTGAGGGACGGCGATCGGTAGCAGACGCCTCCTGGACAGCCGAAGAAGGGGAAGACGGGTGTGGGACGGGCGGGACGAGGCCCGCGAGGACGACACCGACTTCCCGCAGTTCGGCGCGCAACTGGGTGACGGCGTCGTCGACGGCAGTGTTGAGGGCTTCTCCGTTGGAGTTGAGCCTGTTGTAGACGTCGCGGAAGTTCGCGCGCATCCGGCCGAGCTCCTCGACGACTTCCTTGGTCGTCTTGTCGTGGGCGTCCCGGTCGGCCGACTCCAGCTTCTCGACGCTCTTTTCGAGCGCGTCCCGGATGTTCTTGTCCGTGTTCGTGACGGTGGTGTGGAGCATCGTCAGGGTGGTGGTGAGGTCCGGGTTCGGCTGGCGGGCCATCATCCCCCATTTCATCGCGTTCGGTAGTCGAGCAAGTTCGCTGCGTATGCTGCCCTGGGGTGGGCTCCCACACGGGAGAACCGGATCAACTGGCTGAAGAACAATGGTTGTTCAGGATCGATCCGGCCAGGACGAGAGCACGCGCAAGCGAGTGTGCGAGGCCGTCGTAACAGCGTTCGCCACGGCCCAACGCGTGGCGGCTCTACACAGCGGCGACAGGCCGAGGGACGAACAGCCCGGCTACCAGTGCCAGGCCGGACCTGCACACGGCGATACGCCAGGGCGCGTCCCGGTCCGTGCCCGTCAAGGGGGAGCCGTGCACGCCACGGCCTACCGGGCGCGCTGCCGGGCCTGCGCCGACGCGGCGAGCGAGGTGTACCGGGCAATCGCCGACGCGCCGCCCGGCGAGCAACTCGTGGTGGTGAGCCCCCTGCCGTGCGTGCAGATCAGCCTCGCCGCCGCGCCCCTGCTGGACGTGGGCCGAGACGAGGACACCGCTCGGTGGCCGGCCACCGTGGCACGGGAGCGGCGAGACGTCCGGCGTCGACCTGGCCCGGGTCGCGCTGCGGGCTGTGAGGGAGACGGCGCGCAAGAACGGCGGCGGCCGGAAGGTGAAGCCGTGGGTGGTCCGATGGTGCGCCGCGACGGCCGGGAGCCGATACGGCTCGGGGCCGTGATCGGCGTGCTGGTGACCGAGCGAGCCTGGGAGCCCCCGGCCGGCGGCGCGACGCTGCGCGAGTGGTGGGCGGCCATCGCCCCGAGCTCGCCGGACACGTCGCGGCGATCGGCTTCGACACGGACTCCGGGCGGCTGACCGTGTGTCCGGAGTCGTCGGCCTGGGCGACGAAGACCCGGCTGGAGCAGACTCGCATCGTCGCGACCGCCAACGAGTCTGCGGGCCGGACGGTCGTCCGTACCCTGCGGATCCTGCCGCCCGGCACGGCGCCGGCGCCCGAGCCGGCCGACGTCGATCCGGAGCCCGCGGCCGCGCCCGCCGGGCCGCCGCGTACCCGGGAGACCGCCTGGCACGGCTACCGCCGTGCGCTCGCCGCGCATCAGGAGGCCGCGCCGCCGGCGCAGGTGGACCCGCACATCGCGGAGGCGTGCTGTCTCACGCTTCGTCAGGGGCTTCGAGAGCAACGATCGAGTCGAGGCGGATCGACACCGCGAGCGGCTCCCCACCGGAGCCCCCGAGAGGAGAAATGCTCCGACCACGTCTTCGTCGTGAAGGAATCGCAGGGCGAGCGGTCGCTGCACGGCATGGCCCTGGAGAGTCTGGACGGCACGCGCGCGCTGTCCGATGCGCCGGCCGAGGAGCGAGCGGACCGGTGATGGGTGGGGCAAGCGGGGCAGGGGACGTCGAGTTCGCTGAGGACGGCGGGTGGGGTGCGGTCGCGGGTGTGGGCGCGGTCGCCGTACTGCCGGTCAAGGTCGCACCGGAGACAGGTGGTGACGGAGTGCCCGGCCCGGCTCGGCCGACCGCGCCCTACGGCAGATCCCGGCGCATCAGGTCGGCGTACGTCTCGCGGCGCACCACGGCGCGGTGCGCGCCGTCGCGGACGAAGACCACCGGCGGGCGGCGCGCGCCGTTGTAGTTGTTGCTCAGCGCATAGGTGTAGGCGCCGGTGACGGGCACGGCGATCAGATCCCCGACGCGCGGGTCCGCCAGCGGGACGCCGGCGCTGAGGGTGTCGCCGGACTCGCAGTGCCGGCCCACCAGGTGGCACAGTTCGCCCCCGCCGGTCGGGCGGTCGGCGACGGCGGCCTCGAAGCGCTGCTGGTACAGGGAGACTTCGAGGTTGTCGCCCATGCCGCCGTCGACGGCGACGAAGGTGTGGCCGCCGCCGCGCTTGACGGAGACGATCCGGTACAGCGAGACGCCGGACTCGGCGACCATCGAGCGGCCCGGCTCGATGAGGATGCGGGCGTCGGCGGGCAGCAGGCGTCGGGCCACGTTGGTGACGGCGTCGAGGTACGCCTCCACCGTGGGCGGCCGGTCGGCGTAGGTGTAGCGGGAGCCGAGGCCGCCGCCCAGGTCGTAGACGGCGAACTCGCCGAGTTCGGCGACCGCCTCGACGGCCTGCGCGAAGGGTGCGAGGTCCAGGATCTGCGACCCGACGTGCACATGGACGCCGTCAAGCCGCAGCCGGTCGCTGCCGCGCAGCCGCGCGATCGCCTCCCGGGCCTGCGGCAGGGGCAGACCGAACTTGGAGCCGTTCTGGCCGGTGGACACGGCCTCGTGCGTGTCGGGGCGGATGCCGGGGGTGATCCGGACCAGTACACCCTGCTCCGCGGTGGTGCCGGCGAGGATCTTCTCCAGCCGGTCGATGTCGTCGAAGTTGTCGATGACGACCGTCCCGGCGCCGGCCTCGACGGCGAGGCGCAGCTCGTCCTCGGTCTTGGCGTTGCCGTGGACGACCAGGCCGGCCGGGTCCGCGCCTGCGGCGAGTGCAAGGGTCAGTTCGCCGCCCCCGGCCACGTCGATGCCGAGGCCCTCCTCCGCGAGCAGCCGGATGACGGCGGTGCAGGGGAAGGCCTTGGAGGCGAAGACGACGCGGGAGTTGGGCCAGCGGGCGGCCAGGCCGTCGGCGTACCGGCGGGCGCGGGTGCGGACCGACGCCTCGTCGAGGATCAGCGCGGGAGTGCCGTAGGACGCGGTGAGCTCGGCCGCCGGTACGCCGCCGATCACCAGTCCGCCACTCCCGTCCCGGGTGGTCCCGGGCGGGAACAGCCCAAGCAGTTCCCGGTCCGCCTGCGTCTGCACCGTTGCCATCTGTGCTCCTTTTGCCACTGATCCATCCCGATCTCCTGCCATGCTCCCGCTCAAGCCACTCCGGATCTTCGTTGACATCGTCAATACGGGACTCCCAAACTTGACGTCCACAACAGTCCTTCGAGCCAGGGGTGCACCATGCGGGAGTCCGGCACGCGGGGGCACCTGCCCGTCCGTCAGCTCGTGGACAACATCGGCCCGGCGCTGCTGCGCCTGGTCCAGGAGGGGACCGGCAGCGGCGGGTCGCTCACCGATGTCGCCATCCACGCCCCGGGCGCGCCGACGCAGTTCGGACCTGGCTGCGTGGTGCTGGGGGTCGGCGTGACCACGGAGGCTGAGCTGCGCGAGCTGACCGCCGCCATGCGGCAGGCCGGCGCGGAGGTGCTGGCGGTGAAGGCCCCGGTGCCGCCGTCGGCCGACGACAAGTTGGCGATCATCGAGGTCAACCGGGACGCGTCCTGGATGCATGTGGCGACGACCGTCCGTGAGCAGCTGCTCGAGTACGCGAGGACGCGCGTGCGCTCGGCCGGTAGCGGCGCGGAGCTGTTCGCCCTGGCGAACGCGGTCTACGAGGCCGTCGGGGCCCCGGTCACCATCGAGGACCGCTTCTCCGCGCTGGTCGCCTGGTCGGAGGGGCAGGACCGGACCGACTCCGAGCGGATCGAGACGATCCTGGGGCGGGCCGTGCACCAGCGGACGCTCGCAGAACAGGATGAGCGCCAGGAGTTCGAGCGGCTCCATGCCAGCACCGAACCGGTGTACATGGAGCCGACCGGGGCGGACCAGCTGGCCAGGGTGGCGATCGCGGTCCGCGCCGGTGCGGACGTCCTCGGCTACATCTGGGCCGCCGTCACCGGGCCGCTCGACGAGGCGGCCATGGCCAGGCTCCGCGAGTACGCTCCCGTGGTCGCGCTGCAACTGGTCGGCCTGCGTACGGAGACCAGTTACGCCCGCCGCCAGCGCGGCGAGCTGGCCGCCGCGGTACTCGGCGGGGCGGCCGACCCGGTGGAGGCGAGCCGGCTGCAGTTGGGTTCCGGTCCGGTCTGCGTCCTTGCCGCGGCCCCGCGGCTGGCCGTGAGCACGGGATCCGACGCGCTGGACGCCGCCGGGCTGCGCCGGTTCGCGGACACGCTGGAGTATTTCCTGGCGGCCGTGCACCCCCGTTCGGCGCTGGTGGCGGGCACCGGAGCGGTGTACGTACTGGCTGCCTGGCCGCCGGAACACGCCACGGCCCTGGAGTCGGCCGTCGCCCTGGCCCGCGACTTCCTCGCACGGACCCCACTGGCCGGTGACTACGTGGTCGCCGTCGGCGGCCCGGCCGAATCGATGGGCCGGATCGCCGACGTACGGACGCAGGCGGACGCGGCGCTGCGGGCGCTGCGACACCCTGCCGTCCGCGGGCCGGCCGTGCGCACCGTGCAGGACATGGCCCTGTCCGTGCTGCTGCTGCACCTCGCCGACGCGACCGAGACGCTCGGCCTGCCGGACACCAGTGGCGCGCTGCACCGGCTGCGCCAGGAAGAGGGCCACGACGGTCCGCTGGCGGCGACCCTGGCCGCCTATCTCGCCGCCGCGGGAGCCACTGACACCGCGGCAGAGGCCCTGCACATCCACCCCAACACCATGCGCTACCGGCTGCGCCGTATCCGCGAGGTCTCCGGTCTTGACTTCACCGATGCCGACGCCATGCTGCTCGCGCACCTCCAACTCCGGGTGCGCGAGCTGCGGACGGGCGCTTCCTAATCTGCCGGAGGCTCCCGGAACGACCGCGTGTAGCGGCACCCGTCCAGGTCGACCCAGAGCGCCGCGCCGTTCAGGGCGGGGCCGGACGTCAGGCGCTCCGGCAGTCGGGGGTCGGCTCCGATGCGGTACGTCCCGTCGTCGAGCGGGACCAGTTCCGGTTCGTCGCAGGGAGCTTCCACGCCGGTCGCGGCGATCATGTGCAGTCGTCCCGCCCGCTGCACGATGCTGAAGCTGGGATACCAGGGGGTGTAGCTCCGGTAGTGACCTGCGAGTACATGCGGGGGAGCGGTCGGCGCGGCGGGGCCGGGGCCCAGTGACTCGGGTCCGTAGTGCCAGCGTCCGTCCAGGGAGTGGTGGTAGGCGGACCATCTCGGGTGATCGCACACCAGCCGCCCGTCCCCCGTGTCGTACAGCCTGCCGGTCGCCCCGTCCGAGGTGAGCGAGAGACGGTCGTTCCCGGTGGCCTCGACGCGGATCCGACGTGGCGTCGTTCCGTGGGTCCCGACGTAGCGCCGGGCATCGGGGATCCGCTCCGGGTCGAACAACGACGGGTCCGCCGGGGCTCCCTGGACGACGGCGAGCACATGGCGGGCGAAGCGGTCGATGATCTGGCACTCGCCGGGTGCGTTGGTCAGCACGGCGACACCGTGCCCGCCGTCGGTGTCGGCGGCGAGGTACGAGCGGTATCCGACCATCCCGCCGGCGTGCGTCAGCCAGGTGCAGCCGTCGATCGATTCGACGTCCACGCCGAGCGCGTAACCGGAACTGACCGCGTCGCCAGACGCCGTGACGATCTCTCGGAAGCGTTCCGGCTCGATGATCCTGCTGCCGTCCAGGATGCCCCGGCCCAGCAGCAGGCGGGCGAACCGGCCCAGGTCGGAAGCGGTGGCAAGGACGTTCCCATCGGCCGCCGAGTACTCGAAGAAGCCGGACGGCGCGAGCGGGGCCGACGGCAGCGGCGGGCGGTCGTCGCGCAGGAACCGGTACCCGGTGGCGAGTTCGGCGATGTCCTCGTGAGTGATCCGCGCCGCCGAGTTGCGCATGCCCAGGGGCCGCAGCAGACGTCCGGCCATGGCGTCCGCCAGCGATTCCCCTGTCACCTGCTCGACGATCAACCCCAGCAGGTTGTAGCCCTCGTTGGAGTAGTGGAACAGCTCACCCGGTTCGGCCCAGGTCCGCGCATCGCGCAGCGCGTAGCCGCGTGCGGCGGCATCGGGCAGCGCGTCGGCCCCGGCCACCAGGCCGGAGGTGTGCTGAAGGAGGTGCCGGACGGTGATTGCGCGGGAGCCGCTGTTCGGGGCGAACCAGGGCAGGTGGTCGGCGACCGCCGCGTCGAGGTCCACCTTCCCCTCGTCGGCCAGGATGCCGAGCAGGCAGGCGGTGAAGGTCTTGCTGATGGAACCGATCTCGAATCGCGTACGACGGGAGACCGGCGCCCCGGACTCCGCGTTCGCGAATCCCGCGGTGACGAACGCGGACTCGCCGGTCCTGTCGACGACGCTGATCGCGATTCCCGGCACCGGCCACCAGGCCCGCAACCGTTCCGTAAGCCCGGAGAGCATCTCTTGCACGTCCATCAGGCGCCTGCCTTCTTCGTACCGAATCCCGCGAACCGGTCCGGACCCAGCTCGATCCGGGAGGTGTCGATCTCCGCGTCCGGCCGGTCGCCTTTGACGAACCGCAGGGACAACGGGTACAGCAGCACGGCAAGGAGCGCCACCGCGAGACTGGTGACGAACGTCGCGGTCTCGTTGACCGCCGTACTCCACGCCAGGTACACGACCATCGCTGTGGGCACTACGACGACCAGGACCGCGCCGGGCCGGCCGCCGGGGACGCGAACCGGCCGGAGCATCTGCGGATACCTCCAGCGGAGGACCAGGAAGGCCACGAATTCCAGCAGGATCGAGGACAGCGTGAGCAGCACCGTGGCCCTCAGGATCGAGTCGAATTCGACGGCGGAGAGCACGATGACGACGGTAGTGCTCGCCAGCAGCGCACCCACCGGAGTGTTGAACCGTCTGCTGTCCCGGGCCATCCAGCGCGGCATGTACGCGTCCGCGGCGAGCGCCCTCGGAACCCGGGTGCTCGTCAGCAGGATCGCCATGAACAGGCCCGCCAGGGAGAGCGCCGACCCCAGGGAGATCAGTACCTTCAGCCAGATTCCGCCCAGCAAGCCGCCGACCACGGTGAAGTCGCCTTCGGCCCAGTCGGCGGGCGAACCGTGGTGCAGCCCGCTGCCGATCGCGGCGATGGTGGGCAGCAGATAGGCGGTGATGATCAGCGGAACCGAGATGAGCAGGGCCCGGGTGTACGTCCGGTGCGCGTCGGCGACCTCGCCAAGGACGGTGCTCGGGCTGTCGAAGCCGAGGTACAGCCACACGATCACGCTCAGCGCGCCGGCCACCGACTCGTGGACGCCCTGACCCGGCACCATGAAGGGCGAGACGACATCGATGCTGTTGGCGATCGCATGCCAGATGCCGAGTACGGCCAGCACCGCGAATGGCGCGAGGATCAGCAGCATCATCCCGACCGAGTACTCACTCACCGCCTTGGAGCCGCGGTAGTTCAGGTACGCCATCGGGACGATGAGGGCGACGGCGACGATCCAGTGCAGGTCCACGACGAAGCCGCCGTCGAACAGGTCCACGATGACGAGGCCCTTCCCGCGGGCGATGCCCGGGACCCAGGTGGCCAGGTAGTCGACCAGCAGGATCGGGTAGAGGGTGAGGTTCAGCACCGCCCCGATCGAATTCCAGGCCCCGAACACGAATGCCGCACCTCTGCCGAGCGCGATCTTCGTCCAGTAGTAGTAGCCGCCGTTGACCGGTATCGCGGCACTCAACTCCGCTGCCACCAGCGCGTTCGGCACGCCGAAGACCACCGGCACCAGGACGATCATCAGCAGGGTCATGCCCGGACCAGCGCTGGAGAGCGAGGCTTCGAGCCCGAAGGGTCCTCCGGACACCGTGAAGAAGAAGATTCCGACCAGGGACAGCACACCGAGCGAGCGTTTACCCGCCCCGGGTGCCGGCCGCGTGATTTCCAACGGGATCGGTTCAGTCATCCTGGGCTCCACTCTCCGGCCGTGCCTGGTCGGCACAACGTAAGGGGGTGTCACCGGGGCCGTCCTGGTCGTACGCGCCAAAGCCACGGTCCGTCGGTTGTCGCTGCCACCAACGCCGGACCGATCCACCCGGAACACGACGAAACCCCGGGCGGCGAGGCCACCCAGGGCCTCTGACGGGAACGGGAGCGAGCCGGTGACGTACGGCAGCGTCATCCATGACCCCGCCGGGCGCTGGGACAGCGACCTCCCGCTCGACCGCGAGCTCAGCGAGCGGCTGGCCACGGTGGTGCTGGGCTGGCGGCGGGACGATGGCACCGTCCCGCCGCAGGGAGCCGAGCACGGGCGACATGCCGATGGCCACGGGCGAGGTGCCCACCGGCCCGCACACGAGGCGCTCGTGAGCCTTAACCGCGTGATCCTCAACTTCAGCGCTGGTGCTCCCGAAGTCACCGGAGAGTGGGCGATGCAGGAGACGGCTCGTACGACGTTCCGTCGGTGGATCGGGCTCTAGGGCAGCGGCACGGCCACCATCCGCATGGAGGCGGAAGACGACGACGGCAGCACCGTCGTCGTGGACACCTGGCCGGCGGCTTCTACTTGATCAGGCGTGCTTCAGCGGTGCCGTACCACTGGCGCCTGGAGTTCGCCCCGACCCCGCGCCTGATCACCTGCGAGCTGGACGCCGGCCGGTACGCCGAAACGGCGACTGTCCTGCCGGGCACGGTGACCCTCGTCGAGAAGCCGTTCCCCTTCGACATCGCCCCGGCCGGTCTGGCCCAGCCGCAGCATAGAAAGTGAACCCTCACCCTCTCCAGGAGATCGGCGGGCCGAACCCGACGTGCTGCACGATGTGTTCGGGCACGGGGTCCACTTGTCCTCGCCACGCATCGCCGAGCTGTGGCGGACGTGCTCGACCTGCACCCGATCCAGGCCAGCGCGCCAGACATCCAGGAAGCGCTGCCCCAGCAGCCGCTGGGCCCGCTGACCCCGGCATGCAGCCGGCCGACCTTCAGCAGATCGCCCTGCAGCTGACCGGGGCAGCCCGGGCGGTCGCCGGTGCTGTCCGCCGAGCCGCCGACCGTTGGCCCACGAACCACCGGGCCCGGGTCCTGAGTGACGTCGTCGTCGAGGAGAGCGAGCGCCACCTGGCCGCCTCCCCGGAGGGCACCGTGCGCTGCGTCCAGGACCGGGCACGCCTGGTCCGCGCCCTGTACGAGCGCCTGGGCCGCCTCGACAACGCCGGCCCTGTCAGGGCCCTTTGATCCCCGCGCATCCGGGCGCGACCACGGGTCCCCGGATGCGCGGCGCTGCACCACGGCCGGCCCGCCTGGCCGGACGCACCGCTCAAGAACGAGAGGGGCACCACCGTGAGCACACTCATCCAGCCCGAGGCCGTCGCGGCCCGAGCCCGGCAGATCCTCGACACTGGCAGGCCGACGAGGAGTGGACCCGCCTGCGGAGCAGCTGCGCGAAGTACAGCTCGGATTGGACCGACTGCTACGGCTACCCGATCATCCACGCCTACGGCGCCGTCGCCGACGCGCCCGCGCTGTTCACCGAGACCACCCGCGTCCTGGCCCTCAAGAGCGCGATGTACGAGCTGACGGACGGCGACGACCTACGAGCAGGGGCGGGTGCTTCGTCCAGGGAGTCGAGGAGTTGACCGAAGGTGATCTTCTCGTCGTCGTAGTCGAAGGTCATGGCCGCGGCGAGGGCCTCCCACCGTCCCGTGCTGCGTCCGCAGTGGTCCAGCCGGAGCCGGAGAGGATCTCACCGGTGGCGGGGGATTCGAGCCAGGCATGCAGGACGGTCGCGGGGTCGGGGTGCTTGCCGAGTTCGTCGTCGTTCAGCGGCCGCACCACACCGTCGTCCTCGCCTTCGGGTAGCGGGACGGCGGCCGCCGCGGCCAGGAACCAGTCGGGGCCGCCGGCCTTCTCGGCGATCCAGGCCAGTTCGGCGGGGTGCAGCCCGCTCAGGACGTCCGCGACGGCGGTGTGCGGTTGTTGGTGAGGGCGGACAGGGCCTGGACCCGGCGGCGCTCGTAAGCGCCGTACCGCCGTGGCCGTGTCTGAACTCGGTCGCGACGACGTGTCATTCCGGGGCACTGGGGGGACTTGCCCGGTATGGGTCGAGGGCGGCCGCACGTTCGTGGTAGGGGATGCGGGACAGGCGCGAGACCATCGCCCACATGTCACGTTCTGCGGCGAGAGTGCGGGGAAGGTCGAGGCCGAGGGAGTCGGCGAGGGGTTTGCGGCCGGTGTTGACCAGGGCGCGCACGGCCGCCGCCCACTCGTCGGTCGCGGTGACCGCCGAGCGGTACCAGACGGGGACAAGGGCAGCGAGTACGGCGATCGTACTCACGGCGAGCGGAGTGTCCGGCCGGTCAGTGACCAGGGCGAGCGCGGCCAGGGCGCACACGACGATGTGGCCGAAGAGCAAGGCGACGAAGAAGTCAACACTGGCGCGGGCGAGATCGACCTGACGGCGGACCTGATCGGGTACGCAGCCGGTCAGCTCGTTCCACAGGAGCTGTGTGTCGAGACGGTACCGGTCCCAGCCATATTCCTCGAAACGGCGGATCGCGTTGCCGAGCCGCGTGGGTGCTATCTGGTCATCGGCAATGGGAAAACGGCCCAGGCGCTCCTGGAGCAGTGCGCGTTGGACCGCGGTACGGCGGCGGCGGTCCTGGCCAGCCACGCGGGCGATACGAGGCTGAGCCAAGAGCCGGGCAAGCTGTTCGCTCGCCTCCGGCTGTAGGGCACCCTCTTCGCGATGACGGCGCTCCAGACGCAGCACCGTCAGCCGGTTGGCGAGGTGGTCCTTGACCCGGCGACTGCGGCGGCAGCCCGCGTCGTAGGCGCGGGCTGGCCACAGCAGGTAGCCCTCCAGGAGGCGGTAGAGCGAGTTCTGGCAGGCGTTGGCGACGAGCCCGAGGAGGAGCGTGCCGGTCAGCATGGCCAGGCCGGTGGGGACAGCAACGGCGTAGCGCAGCCGGTCGAACGCGCTGAGGCCCCGCAAGCTCGGGGCGACGGCGAGGTGAAAGACGGCCAGGTTGAGGGCGGTGGGCAGGATCCAGCCCACCAGGAGAGTCCAGGCTCCGCCCAGCGCCCCCTTGGCGATGTCACCCATCGGTTTCGGGCCACTCGTCGTCGTCCGAGCCGGGGCTGGGGCCGGGTGGGGTGTGGCCTGTGGGGGCATCGCGCGGGCCGGCGCCGGACGGCATGGGGCGGATGGGGGTCTCCCGGGACGAGTCCTGCACGGCGTCGTCGAGCAATACCGCGACAGCCCCCGCCGATGCGAGTCGGCCGAGAAAAGCTTGCTCTGCCGTGAAACCCACACGCAGCCTGTGGAGACGACTGGGCGAAATCCCCCCGTATCGGGTGATCTCCTCTTCGGTATCCGCCAGTTCCGCGTCGAGCGCCATGAGGCCGTCGGTGGCCATGAGCCTTGCGAGATCGCCGCGCAGTTCCCGGATAGCAGAGAGGAGTTCGAGCGCAGCCGGGTTCTGTGTGCCTGAGCCGGCCGAGCCAACCACAGTGTTATGGTCGCCGATCGCGACGGCGCCCGACACGCTTCCGATGCGAATGGACCGGTTCTCTTCCGACCCGTCCCCTTCGAAGCTGTCGCGCTCTTCGGATCCGCCCTCCGGACGCTCCCCTTCTGATGACATCAAGGCTCCCCGTGCTCAATGGGCTTGTTCAGCCGCCCGCACCGCTGGTGCTGATGGAACGGATCCAAGCGCACGAGGAGTTACTCGAGCAACCGGGCGGGCGAGATCACCATCACCCAGCTACTCGACTACATCGCCACCTACAACGTCGGCACCACCACGTTCCACACGCTCCCCGTCGTCGCCTGGAACGACGACGGGGAGCCGCTCGTCGTCGGCGACCGAGGTCTCGTCACCGCTTGGAGCCTGACCGGCTACCGCGGCATCGCCCAGACGGACTCCGTGCCCATCGTCGCGGCGGTGCCACTGAGGGGCTGGCCAGCTACCGGCTCGGGAAGTCGGCGGACGAGCTGAAGCTGGCGTCGGGAGTCGGCGCCTCCTGAGCCCACGCGGCAGCGCACCGGGTTCGGCCGGGGCGCTGCCGCGTCCGGTCTCTGGCTCCAGCCGGCCGACTGGCTCGGGTGCAGTCATTGCTAAGTAGCTGTGCACTCAGTGCTAACGACCTGATCGATGCGCCCCGGCATTCTAAAGAACGTCTATGCAGACCCCTCTCCAAAACACCTGAGTCGTGACGGCGCGGGGTAAGCGCTGTGCCTGCGGTGTGGGAGCGGGGGAAAGAGAAGGAGCGTCCTTTATACGAATTCGAAACAGGCTGGGTTCATTGGTCGGTGCGATAGCCATAGCGAGCCTGGCGTTCACGGCGGCAGGGACCGGGCCGGCAAGCGCGAGCCCACACACCCCAGTCATCAAGGGCGCTTCCGCTACGGCCACGTGCCACGTCCAGGCCCGGGAAAGCGTGAAGATCCGCGTGTCCAAGAAGGTCGGCGCTACCGCTCTCGGCCTGCTCCCCAAAGGCGAGGCAGCGAAGCGGTCCTGCGACAATTTCGAAAAGGGAGAGTCCCACCACCTCTGCGGCACCACCTCGTCGTATTGGTTTTTCGTCGACTACAAGGGCATCAAGGGATACGTTCCGAGCGCGTGCGTGGAAGCCGTCGCGTAGTCACTAGCCAGCCAAACAGTGGTTTGCGCACCTGACCGGCCAAGGTGCAACAGAACGGGGAGTGCCATGGGCAAAATACTGCACATCAAGACGCTGACGTGCGACGAGCAGGAGGACTGGACGGGCTACGACAGGATCGTGCTCTACGTGAACGGCGAAGCCGTCAACGGGGCGGCGTTCAAGACACACCAAGGGCGCTTCATGGGCGATAAGGTCCCGTTCAAGCACGAGGCCGTCGTCAAGCTCGTGGAGATCGACGACCTCGACCCTGATGACGTCTTGGGCGTCCACACGATCCGCAGCGGCTCCAGCATCGTCGAGTTCGCGCGGGGTGATGCGCGCTACCGGATGTCCTACGAGGTCCTGCAGGGCTGACCCTCCACCACGCCACGGGCGCCCGCCCCGATGTCCTCGGGACGGGCGCCGTCGTGTGCAAGCGCGGTGGCACTGGCGAGCGCAGACCTGGACTGAAGGGCCCGGCCAGCACCTTCGGCATCGCGCGGAGGTGGCCCGGGCGGCGTCATGGCGGGTGCCGGACGGGTGTTGCCCCGACCTCGACCGCCGGGAGGGCCGGGACGGCGATCCAGCCGGGGTGCCGCCTGCCTCTTCCTGGCGACCGTGGTCATGATGTTGCGGGACGATATCTCTCAACGCGCCCCCGGTGAGGGCGTTTGCGCGCAGAGCGGTACCCGGCCGACCGTGAACAGGGGACACCGGGCTGCGCGCCGCACTCTGGACAGTGGGTCCACGCGACCACGGCATGTCGGTTGAGTGGCTGCCGTACAGGAACGGCATCGCTCGGGGTGCCGCCGCGTGGTTCGCGGGCGTCTTCGGGGGCCCGGGAGTCATGGCGTGCGGGTGGCTGGGCAGCAGCGCTGTCATCGACTGCGGTGGGCCGGATGCTGCGCACGTTTGTGTGTGCACGATGCGCGAGTCTCCCAGTGCTGCAGGTGCGTGGTCTGCTTCTCCGTCCGCGTCGACGGTCCAGCGCATCGCTGGTGGTACGCGGCCTCCCGGCAGGACGGCGGTGTCGAAAGCGGCCCATCCGCCGCTTCAGCGGGGGTACTGCTGGACCAGGCGTCCGCAGTCCCGGCAGCGGCCCGTACGGCCACGCTCCGTGGACGCGGACGACGTGCTGGCGGGGAGGCTACGTCTGACCGGGGGTCAGTCGACGTTGCCGCCGATCGGGCCGACCTGGATGTCCTTGGGGCTGCTGTTGGAGCCGTCCGTCACGGCGAGGTTGATCTGCGGTTGCCGCACGGTCAGTTGGTGGGTGTCGTTCGGCGGGGTGACCGTCAGGCTGGTCACGTCGACGCCGGTGCCGCCGCTGTTGTTGTAGGGGGTCATCAGCTGGAAGGTGGTCGACTGGCCGGGCGAGAGGGTGACCGAGACGGGGGAGGTGTCGCTTCGCGCGGCGCTGTCCGAGCCGCCGCCCTGGAAGTTCAGGTCGACCCCCGGGAAGCCGTGCATGCTGCAGCTGCTGGAGCCGTTGTTGGTCAGTCGGACGGTGGTGAGCACCTCGGCGCCGCCGGTCGTCTTGCTGCTCGCGCGGACGCCGCTGAGGTCGGACGCGTGGCATATCGAGCCGCCGCCGCTGCCGCTGGTGGCCTGCGTGCTGCCGCCGCCCGAACCGGAGCCCGAGCCGCCGGCCTGGGCTTGGGGGGACCCGCCGGTCGCCTGGCCGTTCGTACCGGCGGCCGCGCTGGCGCTCGCCGAGGCGCCGCCGCTGGCGCTCGCGCTGCCCGAGGTCGAGCCGTCGCTGTTGCAGGCGGTGAGCGACAGGCCGGCCGCGACGGCGACGACGGCGATGGCGGCGGACTTGTGGATTCGCAAGGGATTCTCCCGGAGTTGACGCGGCATCAGTTCTCTGTGATCTCTTACGTCGGATCTACACGCGGCCCGGGCGGGCCCGGTTGCCAACTGGTAAGAGGTCTTTACGTGGTTGATATCACGTCGCCGACCTGCAACCTTCCACCGGGGAGGGCATCCGCGATGCCTCACCGGCTCGCCGCACAACCCCAGCGGCCCATCCGCCGGATCTTCACCGGCCGAGCACAGTTCACTGAGTTTGTAGGTGTGTTGTCGCTGGGTGCTGACGGCAGGTAGTCCTCGCCCCGGGAATCCGGGACGCAGGCCGACGTACCTCAGCCGACTGCGCTGCGCGACGCGGCCTGAGCAGACCAGCACCCCGGGAGCGGCCCGCACCGGCGAGAGGGGAGGAGCGCCCTTTCAGGGGCGGCGGGCGAGGACGTCGTCGATGCGGGAGGTGCCGGCGACCCCGTCATCGACCAACCACGGCTCGGCCTGCTCTTTCGGGGCCCGGACTCGCACCGCCGGCACCACGTCGATCCAGTTCGGTGGCGTTGCGTGTGGAGAGAGCCAGCACAC
>NZ_BAAARK010000060.1:0-31375 GCF_039532155.1 Streptomyces lunalinharesii | reverse complement strand
ACCGGCTGGGGCGGCTACAACGCCCTCGTCTCCACCGGCGACATCAACCTCGACGGCAAGACCGACTTCGTCGCCCGCGACACCACCGGCCGCCTCTACGCCTACTACGGCACCGGCAACGCCACCAGCCCCTACCAGGCACGCGTCCAGATCGGCACCGGCTGGAACATCTACACCAAGCTGTTCTCCTGACCGACCGCCCCGCCCGGCGCGGGGCGAAGCGGGGCCGTACCTCCCGGAGAGGTGCGGCCCCGTCCGTCGCCCGGCCGACCATGGTCACCGCCGGGTCGCGGCCGGCTCAGAACGTCTTGAGGTCCGCGAGGCCGCGCACCGGGGTCCCGATCGCCAGCTCGCGGGCCCGCTCGCACACCGCGACGGCGGCGGCGAGGTCCTGGGTGGCGGCGCCGATCGACTTGAACACGGTGACGTCGTCGGCCCGCCGGCGGCCCGCAACCTCCGCGCCCAGCAGTTGGGTCAGGGTGGGCACGGCCGTGGCGGCACGGTCGTCGCGCTCGCGCCAGGCGAGGACGTCACCCGATTCCGCGGCGACCGTGTCGGCGGGAGCGTCGAAGACGACGGCGTCGGCCCGGGCGAAGGTGGCGACGTCGACCTCCCGACGGGCGGGCATGGTCGAGCCGATCGACACGACGTGCTGCCCGGGCTCGATCCACTCGCCGTGCAGGGCGACCGGGCCGCCGGCGCCGGTGTTGGTCGCCGCGACCACCACGTCCGCGCCGGTGACCGCGGCCCGTGCGGTGTCGACCGGCACCACGTCGATGCCGAGGGCGGCGCCCATCCGCGCGGCGAAGTCAGCGCGCCGGGCCGGCCGCGGGCTGAAGACCTTGACCCGGGTGACCGGGCGCACGGCGGCCACCGCCGCCAGGTTGGTCTCCGCTTCGAGGCCGGCTCCCAGGACGCCGACGGTCTCGGCGTCCTCGCGGGCCAGGTGCCTGGTCGCCACGCCCGAGGTGGCCCCGGTCCGGGCGGCCGTCAGGTAGGCGGCGTCGAGCACGCCGGTGACCGCGCCGGTCTCCAGGTCGCAGAGGACCACGAGGTAGCGGACGCCCCGCTCGAACGAGCCGTGGAGCATCTTGAGCCCGAGCACCCCGGCCCGGCTCATGATGGCGGGCATCACCCGGAGGAAGGTGCCCTCGACCGCCGCGTAGGACCGCGGCGGCAACGCCAACTGCGGCCCGGGGGCGTCGCGGAGCGCGGCCTCGACGGCGTCGACGACCGCTGCCATGTCGCAGGACCGCCGCACGTCGTCGTCGCTCAGCAACAGGGTCGAGCCGTTCGGATGCGCGTCGCCGTCCACGGACGGGACCTGGTGCAGTTCCATGCTTCTCCTCAACGGGACGAAGGGGACCGTGCGGCGTCGTCAGCGGCACTGCGGGCGGGCTCGGCCCGGACGGGAGCGACCGCGACGACGGCGGGTCCACTGGACTCCTCACCAGCAAGCCACCCCAACTCCGTTACGTCGTAGCTGACTTGAGTGTTCGTCAGCCGGTCTCCGTCGGACGGCTTCGGTGGTGGTACGGGTGAGGCCCTGGACCCGTCGCGAGCGTAACACGGGTTTGTGACCACTGGTCACTAATACAGCCCAGGCAGGCGCGCGCGGCGCGGGGCCGCACCGCGGTGGGTCCGTGGCGGAGGGGCTCGTTACAGTCCTGGCCATGGATGACGCCGCGACCACGCGAACCCGCCCGGGACGCCCCGCCCAGCTCAGCCGCGAGCGGATCGTCGACGCCGCGCTCTCGACCGGGAACCTCGACGCGCTGACCATGCGGGAACTCGCCGCCCGCCTGACGGTGTCCCACTCGGCGCTGTACCGCTGGGTCAAGAACCGCGAGGAACTGTTCGACCTCGTCAGCGAGGTCATGATCGAGCGCATCCTGCCCGCCGACGGCCCGCCCCGGCGCCGCTGGCGTCCGTGGCTCGCCGAAGTGGCACGGGCCATGCACGAGCACTTCCTCGCCGTGCCCGGCTACGCCACCCGCCTCTCCCGACCGCACCGCCACACCGCCGCCTCCTTCGGCCGGTTGCGGACGGAGGTCATCACCGCCTTCACCAACGCCGGGGTCCGCCCCGACCTGGCCGAGCAGAGCTGGTACGTCTTCATCACCTCGGTCGTCAGCTGGCTCGCCGCCCAGGAGAATCCGCTCGACCTCGGCCACGCCGCCCCGCGCTTCGAGCTCTTCCTCGACGTCCTGCTGCGCGGCCTGCCCGCGCGGGAACCGGATGCGGGGCGATGACCAGGCACCCGGGCCGCCACGTCCCGCAATTCCCCGATCGCCTTTCGCGCTTCGCGGTGATTTCGCACTTCAGATGATAGCGATGTGCTATCGGAAGAGGATTTTCCGGAGGACGTCGAGCGGTCGGAGATTCCCGCTCCGGGAGTAATTCCCGAACCTCAATTCCCACTTGTCGCGTCGTAACGCATATGCCAGCGTGAGTGACACTCCGCCGCCTGGAGATCACGGCAACCATGCCGTGTGGCCTGGACAGTTAACCCTGACGGATGCGCGCATTCACGCCACTTCCGCGTCGGGTGTTTCGCGTTCCGGCCATCCATGTCGAGGGTTTCCTTTTCCCGCATGGACGTCCGGCGGCGCATTTCGGGAAAGGGTGGGAACGACAGTGGAACGTCGAAGAGACAACAGGGGAGCCGCGCCGGGCCGCTCGATCGCCACGGCAGGCACCCGATGAACCCCGGTCGGGGGCGGCCGACGCGCCTGGTCCGGGTGGGCCGGCGCCGGATCTCCCAACTCCTCCCGGACCGGGCCGATCTCGCGGCGCTGCGCCGGGCCCCGCGCAAGGACCTCTTCGCCGGACTGACCGTCGCGGTGGCGGCGCTGCCGCTGTCCATCGGGTTCGGCGTGGCGTCCGGACTGGGCGCCCGGGCGGGGCTGGTCACCGCCGTCGTCGCCGGGTGCCTGGCCGCCGTGTTCGGTGGTGCGCGGCTCCAGATCACCGGGCCGAGCGGGGTGCTGGCCGTGGTGCTCGCACCGATCGTCGAGGCGCACGGAACCCAGGGCGTGCTCACCACCGGACTGCTCACCGGACTGCTGCTCCTCGGGCTCTCGTTGGGGCGGGCCAGCCGGTACATGCGGTGCGTGCCCACGCCGGTCGTGAAGGGGTTCATCCTCGGCGCGGCCGTCGTGATCATCGCGCAGCAGGTCCCGCCGGCACTGGGGCGGCACGTTCCGCACGGCGAGGCCGTCGCGGCCAGTGCGCTCGGCGCCCTGCGCGCGTTCTGCTCCGGTCCGAACTGGCCGGCGCTGTGCATCACGGTGGGCACCCTGGCGGTCTGCCTGTGGGGCGCCCGGCTCCGTCCTTCCTTCCCGTTCCCGCTGCTGGCGGTCGCCGTGGCCACCGCCGTCGCCGAGGTCGCCCGCCTCCCGCTGGCCCGCATCGGGCACCTGCCGACGAGCCTGCCGGCGCCCTCCCCGGGCTTCCTGGTTCCCGGGGAGGTCCTCGCGCTGCTGCCCACGGCGGTCACGGTCGCGGTGCTGGTGGCGTTGGAGTCGCTGATGACCGCGGCCGCGGCGGACGCGCTGAGCGGACGCGAACGCCACGACGGGCAACGGGTGCTGTTCGGCCAGGGCCTCGCCAACCTGGCGGTCCCGTTCTTCGGCGGGGTGGCCGCCACCGGCACCGTCTGCCGCACCGCCATCAACGTCCGGTCCGGCGCGGTCTCCCAACTGGCGGCGCTGACCAACGCCGCCGTGGTGGCGCTCGTCGTCCTCGTGGCCGCTCCCCTGGTGTCCGCGGTGCCGTTGGCGGCGCTGGCCGGCGTCCTGATCGCCACGGCGATCCGCATGATCGACGTCGCCGCGCTGCGCGCCCTCGGTCGGGTCGGGCGCGGGCAGGCCGCGATCGCCGCGCTCACCGGGGCGCTCACCCTCACCGTCGACCTCGTCACGGCGGTGCTCACCGGGACCGCGCTGGCGGTGGTCCTGGCGCTGCGCACGGTGACCGCGACCGCCCGCGTCGATCAGGTGTGGGTGCCGGTCCAAAGGGCCCCGCACTCCGGGACCGGGCCGGCGCCGGCCGCACCCGACGCCCAGATCGCGGTGCACCGCTTCGCCGGCCCGCTGCTGTTCACCACCGCCGACCGGGTGCTGCGGCCGGTGTTCCCGGCGCGGGGCCGGGCGGTCGTCCTCGACCTCGAACGGGTCACCGGTCTGGACACCACGGCCATCCTGACGCTGGCCGACGTCATCGACCACCACCTCCGGCGGGGCGCCGTGGTCCATCTGTCCGGGGTCTCGGATCCGCACCGCGCGCACCTCGACGCCCTGGGCGTACTGGCCAAACTGCCGCCGGGCGCCCTCTGCACGACCGTCGCCGAGGCCGTCGCGCACGCCCGGGCGCAGCTGCACCCGGTCACGCCGGCCGCCCAGGAAGGGCCCTCCTCGCACCCGCAGGTCTGAGCGGCCCGGGCCGACGGAAGGGCGCGCCGTCGGTGGCTGAAGGGCGGTGTGCGGGTCCTCGGGGCGTCACTCGCCGGGGGCGAGGGCGCGCGCGACGATCCGCGCCGCGTCCGCGACGAGCGCGTTGTCCACCGGGGCGTCCTTGGCGTCCTTCGATGTCAGCACGGCCAGCACGATCGGCGTCTTCCTGGTCGTCCAGGCGACGCCGACGTCGTTGGCGGAGGCGTAGTCGCCGGTGCCCGTCTTGTCGCCGACGACCCAGTCGTGCGGCAGGCCGGCGCGGAAGCGTTCCCCACTGGTGGTGTTGCCCTTCAGCCAGGTCACGAGGTGTTCGCGAGCTACGGGGTCGAGGGCCCGGCCCACCGTCAGGTGCCCGTAGCTCGTGCCGAGCGCCTCCGGGGTGGTGGTGTCGCGCGGGTCGCCGGGTACGGCGTCGTTGAGTTCGGTCTCCCAGCGGTCGAGCCGGCTCTCCCGGTCGCCGATCGACCGGAAGAACCGGGTGAGGCCGGCGGGGCCGCCGATCTGGCGCAGCAGGAGGTTGCCCGCGGTGTTGTCGCTGTACTGGATCGCGGCGGCGCACAGGTCGCCCACCGCCATGCCGGTGTCGACGTGCTCCGCGGTCTTCGGGGAGTTCGCGAGGAGGTCCGACGGCGGGTAGTGGATCACCTTGTCCAGCGGTGCGCAGTGCGCGTGGTCGCGGAGGACCGCGGCGGCCGCGACCGTCTTGAAGGTCGAGCACATCGCGAACCGCTCGCCTGCCCGGTGGGCGACGACCTGCCCGGTGCGGGCGTTGCGGGCGTAGACGCCCAGGCGCGCCGCGTACCGTCGTTCGAGGTCCAGCAACTCCCCCTCGGCGTTGCGCAGTTGGCGGGGTGTGGCGGCCGAGGCGACGGACGGCGCGGCGGTCGCGGCGAGGACGGCGGTGGAGGCGGCGAGGCCGGCCTTGAGCAGGCCGCGGCGGGGCAGCGGGGTGGCACGGGTCATGTGCGGAGGTCTCCCGGTTCGTCGTGGTGCGGTCCGCGGAGCCCCGATCGCGCGGGGGTCCGGTGACGCACAGCGAAGCAGCAGGGCTCCACCCATGTCCAAGAGTGAACTTTGAATGCGTCATAACTTATTGGTATGACTGCGGGGTGGACCTCCTCGCACACCTGGAGGCGTACGTCGCGGCCGTCGACGAGGCGAGCTTCTCGCGCGCCGCCGAACGCCTCGGCATCGCCCAACCGCTCCTCAGCCGGCGCATCAAGACGTTGGAAGCGCACTTCGAGGGCCAGCTGTTCGACCGTTCGCGGCGTCAGGTCGCGACGACCGAACTGGGCGTCCTCCTGCTGCCGTACGCCCGCGACGTGCTGGACCGGGCCCAGCGGCTGCGGCACGTGGCCCGGTCGGCCCGGCAGTCGGCGGTGCGCACGGTCGGCGTGCCGGCGGACTGCGGTCCGGCCGCGCTGGCACGGGTGATCCGCGCGGGCGCCGAGCGCGGCACGACGTTCGGCGTGCGGGAACTCCCACCGGACGAGCGCGCGGCGGGCCTGGCCGATGCGTCGCTGGCGTACGCACTGCTGCGGGTGCCGCCGGAGCACGCCGCGCTGCGGGTGCCGCTCGGTCTGGCGTCCGCCCCCTCGGAGGCACCGACGGGCCGGCCGCGGACGCGCCGCCGCGCGGTGCACCTGGAGGACCTGCGGCCGCGGCGCGGGAACGGCGCCCGCCCCGGGCGCCCGGCCGCCACGCCGGTCCTCACCACGGTGGAGGACCACGCCCCGTACGCCCAGGACCGGCTGCGTCGGGCCGTCGCGCGGGCCGGGCTGCCGGAGAGCACGGTCCGGCCGGCCGGACCGATGGCGACCGCCCTCGCCGAGACCCTGGCCGGACAGCTGACGCTGCTGTGCACCGAGCCGTTCGCCCGGCGGCACGGGGCGAGTTGGGCACCGCTGGACGACGCCGCGCTGCACCGGGGGTACGAACTGCGCGCCGCGCGCCGGGACCCGGAGGCGGCGCAGGTGCCGCACTGGTTGGCCGCGTTGTTGGCGGCCGCGGTCGGCGCCGAGCCGGCCGCGCCGGCCGCCGGGTCGGCGGGCGAGGACGGGCCGTCGCGCTTGGCGGCCCGCGGATGAGCGCCGGCCCGGCCCCCCGACCGGTCTGCGTCGCCGACGACGCGGACCTCTTCGACGTCGCCGAGACGATCGCCGCGGAGTGGGCGGCCGTCGGCGTCCGGGGCGCGTTCCTGGCCCGGCACGTCGACACCGGTGAGCAACTCGGCTTCGACGTCGACGCGTCGGTGCCGCTCGCCTCGGTGGCCAAGGTCCCGCTGGCCCTCGTCGCGCTGGACCGGATCGCGGCCGGGGAACTCGACGCGGCACGGCCGGTGGTCGTCGATCCCGCCACGAGCAGCGTCGGGCCCACCGGCCTGGCGGCGTTCCGGCACCCGGCCACCGTCGCCGTCGGCGACCTGCTGCTGTCGATGCTGACGGTGAGCGACAACGCCGCCGCCGACGCGGTCTTCGACCTCGTGCCCGCCGCGGAGGTCGACGCCCGGCTGCGCGCCTGGGGCTGCGCCGGCATCCGCGTGCGGCACCGACTGAACCGCATGTACGAGTGCGCCGCCGGCGCCGCCGGCAACGACTTCTCGCTCGCGCTGGAGTTGGCCATCCGCGACGACCGCTCGGGGCAGCACAGCATCGAGACGCTGGACCCGGCGCACGCCAACGCCGGCACCGCCACCGGCCTCGTCGACCTGCTGCAACGGGTGTGGCGGGACGACGTGGCCCGGCCCGACGCGTGCGCGCAGCTGCGCCGGCTGATGGGACGACAGCTCTTCCGCCACCGGCTGGCGAGCGAACTCCAGGCCGACACCCTCCGGGTGAGCGGCAAGACGGGCACCTTCCTGCACCTGCGGCACGAGATCGGGGTGGTGGAGTCCGAGGCCGGCGACCGGGTGGCGATGGCCGCCCTCACCCGCTCCGACCGCCGGGCCAACCTCGCACCCGACATCGACCTCGCCATCGGTGCGGCCGCCCGGCGCGCCTTCGAGGCGCTGCGCCGCTGACGCCCGGCCCGAGGTGGGCGGCGGACGTCCGACGCGTTCTGAGTAAGATCCCCGTGTTCAGGGGGAGGGCGGGTTTCAGCATGCGGATGCTGGGAGTGGACGGCCCGACGCACGTGGGACCGTTCCGGACGGTCGGGGTGCTCGGGCAGGGCGGCATGGGGCAGGTACTGCTCGGCGTGGCGCCGGACGGGCGGCTGGTGGCCGTCAAGCGGGTGCACGCCGATCTCGCGGAGGACCCCGGGTTCCGGTCGCGGTTCCGGCGGGAGGTGGACGCGTCACGGCGGGTCTCCGGTGCCTACACCGCGCCGGTCGTCGACGCCGACCCGGACGCGACGACGCCGTGGCTGGCCTCGCTGTTCCTGCCGGGGCCCACGCTGGACGAGGCGTTGGAGGCGGGCGGGCCGCTGCCCGAGGAGGCGGTGCGGCTGCTCGCCGCCGGCCTCGCCCAGGCACTGGACGACATCCACCGGGCCGGACTGGTGCACCGGGACCTGAAGCCGTCCAACGTGCTCCTGACGGAGGACGGCGTGCGGGTCGTCGACTTCGGGATAGCCCGGGCGGCCGACCACGAGACCAAGCTGACCCGCACCGGTGCGCTGATCGGCTCGCCGGCGTACATGTCGCCGGAGCAGGTGCGGGGCGCGGAACCTGGCCCGGCCAGCGACGTGTTCTCGCTCGGCGTCACGCTGGTCACGGCCAGTACCGGCCGGAGCCCGTTCGCCGGCGACTCGCCGCTCGCGCTGCTGCACGCCGTCGCCCACGACCTGCCCGACCTGGAGTCCGTGCCGCCGCGACTGCGCCCGCTCGTCGAACGGTGCCTGGCCAAGGACCCGGCCGCGCGGCCGACCCCGGCCCAACTCCGCGCGCTGATCGGCCCGCTCGCGCCCGCCGCGCGTCCCTGGCCGAAGACGGTCTACGAGCGGATCGCGGAGCGCCGGGACTGGGCGACCCGGCTCACGGCCACCGCCGAACCGCCGTCCCCGCCCGCCCCGGCCGACACCGTGCCCGCCCCGGCCCCGGCCCCGGCGGCCCGGGCGTCCGTGCTGCGCCGGCGCCCCGGATGCCTGCTCGGCGCGATCGTGGGGGCCGTGGCGCTCGTCACGGCGGTGGCCACCGTCCTCGCGCTCGGCCCGACCGACGTGTACCACTCGTTCTTCCCGGAGCCGGTGCCGACGCCCGGTTCGGTGCCGCTCGCCAAGGTGCCGGACAAGTACACCAAGACCGTCCCGACCTGCGCGCAGGCCGGCCGCAGCATGACGGCACCGGCCGGCTTCGGCCGGCCCTGGGGCAACGTGCCGGGCGTGTGGCAGCAGTCCGACGGCAACGGGCACAGCCACCCGTCGACGAGTTGCGTGTGGACCACCCGCTCCGGCGACCAGATCGACTTCTCCTGGGACCTCCACCACGCCCGCGCCGGCGGACCCACCGGCGCCGAACAGGCCAAGGAGCACTACGAAGGCATGTACATGGGCTCGAAGACCACGCGGGACACCGGGCTGGGCTTCGTGGAGGAGGGCATGTGGCTCAACGAATCCAGTGAGAGCGGCTGCGTGCTGTACGCCCGGGACGTCAACCTGTACCTCTTCGTCGCGATCAAGGGCGTCCACTATCCGAAGGGCGCGTGCGAGGCGCTCGCCAAGGACATGGCCCGCCAGGGCGTCGCGGCGGTGAAGGCCCTGTGAGCACCGCACGGCCACAGCCGGCCCAGGCCGGCCCCTACGTCCTGCTCACCGAACTCGGCCGGGGCGGCATGGGCCGCGTCCTGCTCGGCGTCGCACCGGACGGGCGGCCGGCCGCGGTGAAACTGGTGCACGCCCGGCACGCCGCCGACGACGGCTTCCGGACCCGTTTCCGGCGGGAGGTGGCGGCGTCCCGGAAGGTCTCCGGCGCGTACACCGCGGCCGTCCTCGACGCCGACGCGGACGCCGAACTCCCCTGGTTGGCCTCGGTGTTCGTGGCCGGGCCGTCGCTGGGCGCGGCCGTGGAGGGCGCCGGCGCGCTGCCGGCGGACGCCCTGCACCGACTGGCGGTGGGCCTCGCGACGGCGCTGGACGAGATCCACCGGGTCGGGCTCGTCCACCGCGACCTGAAACCGGAGAACGTCCTGCTCGCCGAGGACGGCGTCCGAGTGATCGACTTCGGCATCGCGCGGGCCGCGGAGTCCGCCGACGCCACCGAACTCACCGGCACCGGCTGGGTGGTCGGCTCGCCCCCCTTCATGTCGCCCGAGCAGGCGCAGAGCCGGGAACTGACCGGGGCCAGCGACGTGTTCTCGCTCGGCACGGTGCTCGTCCTGGCGGCGACCGGCCGCAGCCCGTTCGCCGGCCCCTCCACGCTCCAGACGCTCTACAACGTCGTCCACACCGAACCCGACCTGAGCGGCCTGCCCCAGGCACTGCACCCGCTCGTCACCCGCTGCCTGGCCAAGGATCCGGCCGACCGGCCCGCCCCGGCCGAACTCCTCGCCCTCCTGGGCCCGGTGGCCCCGACGGACCGGCCGTGGCCGCCCGCCGTGCACCGCATGGTCGACGTGCAACGGGCCCGGATCGCGGGCCTGCTCGACGGCGACCCCGAACGCACCGCGCTGCTGCCGGACACCGGTCCCGTCGCCCCGCGCACCGCCGTCCTCACCGCGCACGACGCCCCCGCCGCGCCGCCGCGCCGCCGACGCACCGCGGCGTGGGTGGCGGCGGCCGGGGTGCTGGCGGTCGCTGTCGGCACCGGCGGCTACCTGCTGCTGAACGGCGGCGGCAGTGCCGGCGTCCCGGACAAGTACGTGACGATGCCGGTGTGCTCGGAGGTCGCGGCCAAGCTCCCGCTGCACACGGAGCGGCGCAAGGACAAGGACCGCTACCAGGAACAGGGCGACGGCGCGAAGACCGAGTGCTCCTGGTTCGACCGGGACCAGCCGCAGGCGGACGGCTGGAACTACACCCCCAGCGCCGACGTCTCGTGGGAGCTGATGCGCACGCGCTCCGACGGCAGCGGCACCGAGCGGCAGCAGCAGGACTTCGCCGACGGCGCGAAGTCCGAGTTCCCGGAGACCGGGCTCGGTTTCGGCGACGAGGCGTACTGGACGACCGGCGCCCCCGGCACCGCCCGGCCGAGCTGCCAGCTCAACGTCCGCGACGGCAACCTCGTGGTGCGGGCCTACCTGTCCCGCGCCCGGCACCCCGCCTGCGAGGCGGAGGCCCGGAACCTCGCGAGGACGGCGTTGGCGGCCATGCCGCCGCGGGCGTCCTGAGCCGCCCCGGCGGGACGGCCGTGGGGTCCGCCAGCCGGGGCGCGCCGCGGGATCAGTCCCAGAAACCGGCGTGCACCTCGCGGGCCTCGGGGAGGTCGACCGGGCCGACGACCGCCAGGGGGCGCTGTCCCGCCGCGAAGACGTCGCGGCAGGGCAGGGCCATGGTGGGGTTCTTCTCGTCGGCGCCGGTCATCGCCAGGAGCCCGTCCTCGCCGAGCGCGTAGACGACCCGGCCGACGTTGCCCCAGTAGATCGCGCCCGAACACATCGCGCACGGTTCGGTGCTGGTGTAGAGGGTGCAGGCGCGCAGGAAGTCGGCGTCGTACCGTGCGGTGGCCAGGCGGACGAGGTTGGTCTCGGCGTGGCCGGTGGCGTCGCGTTCGGTGGTGACGGTGTTCTCGGCCTCCAGCAGGACCGCTCCGTCGGGACCGGTGAGCAGCGCGCCGAACGGGTGGTTGCCGGCCGCGCGGGCGCGGCGGGCCACGGCGACGGCGGTGCGCAGCAGCGCGACGTCGGTGGCGCCGGCGGTCGGGTCGGTACGGTGCGGGGCGGCGGTCATGCCGGAAACTCCTCGGGGTGTGCGGGGGGGGATGCGTCGGGCGGCGGGCCGCCCTGTCGGGGGCCGCGTCTGCCGCGCTTCCCACCCTCGGTCCGCGGCAAACCCGTCCCCTGGTTGTCCCATCTCACCTTCCGCATTGTGGACGGCTCACGGTGGTTCGCCGGCCCGCACCGTAGGGTGAACGGTGCAGCTGGTTCGCCCCGTCCGCCAGGCGGGAGCGTCGCAAGAGGGAACCCGGTGGGAATCCGGGACTGCCCCGCAGCGGTGAGTGGGAACGACCGCCGTCATACGCACTGGGCCCGACGTACGGGGCCCGGGAAGCGACGGTCAGTAGGAGTCTCGTGGAGAACACGAGGCGCGCCCGCGAGTCCGAAGACCTGCCAACTGCCCGCGCGCGAAGCATTCGTGCGCGGACATCCCGGTGACCTCGTGGGCGGGTCGGCGTACACACCAGGCGGACCAGCGCGCCCCGGGCGGGCGTCGGGCACCGCCGGGTTCGTCACCCTTCGCGCTCTCGTCCCGTCGCCGGGACCTCAGGGATTCATCTCGCGAAGGAGATCTCCGTGACCGTCAAGCCCGAAACCGTGACCGCACGGGCCACCGTGTACGGCTACCCCCGGCAGGGACAGCGCCGGGAGCTGAAGCAGGCCGTCGAGGGCTACTGGAAGGGCCGCGTCACCGCGGACGCCCTGCGCGCCACGGCCGCCGAGTTGCGCCGCGGCAACTGGCAGGACCTGGTGGACGCCGGCATCCACGAGGTGCCGACCGGCGACTTCTCGTACTACGACCACGTGCTGGACACCAGCGTCATGGTCGGCGCCGTCCCGGAGCGCCACCGCGCCGCCATCGAGGCCGATCCGCTCGACGGCTACTTCGCGATGGCGCGCGGCACGCAGGACGTGGCGCCGCTGGAGATGACCAAGTGGTTCGACACCAACTACCACTACCTCGTACCCGAGTTGGGGCCGGACACCGCCTTCGTCGCCGACTCCGGCAAACAGGTCGCGGAACTCAAGGAGGCCCTCGCACTGGGCCTGACCCCCCGCCCCGTGCTCGTCGGCCCGATCACCTATCTCCTGCTGTCCAAGCCCGCCCCCGGGGTCGCCGCCGACTTCGAGCCCCTGACGCTCCTGGACCGCCTGCTGCCCGTCTACGCGGAGGTCCTCGCCGACCTGCGGGCGGCCGGCGCCCAGTGGGTGCAGCTGGACGAGCCGGCCCTGGTCCAGGACCGCACCCCGGCCGAGCTGAACGCCGCCGCCCGCGCCTACCGCGACCTCGGCGCCCGCACCGACCGGCCCCAACTCCTGCTCGCCTCCTACTTCGACCGGCTCGGCGACGCCCTGCCGGTACTGGCCAAGGCCCCCGTCGAGGGCCTGGCACTGGACTTCACCGAGGCCGCCGCCGGCAACCTCGACGCCCTGGCCGCCGTCGGCGGACTCCCGGGCAAACGCCTGGTGGCCGGCGTCGTCAACGGCCGCAACATCTGGATCAACGACCTGGAGAAGTCGCTGGCCACCCTCGGCACCCTGCTCGGCCTCGCCGACCGCGTCGACGTGGCCGCGTCCTGCTCGCTGCTGCACGTGCCCCTGGACGCCACCCTCGAACGCGACGTCGATCCGCAGATCGCCCGCTGGCTGGCGTTCGCCAAGCAGAAGACCACCGAGCTGGTGACGCTGGCCCGCGGCCTGTCCCAGGGCACCGGCACCATCACCGCCGAACTCGCCGCCAACCGCGCCGACCTGGCATCCCGGGCCGGCTCGCCGATCACCCACGACCCCGCCGTGCGGGCCCGTGCCGCAGCCGTCACCGAGGCCGAGACCCGCCGCTCCCAGCCCTACCCCGAGCGCACCCTCGCCCAACGCGCCCACCTCAAGCTGCCGCTGCTGCCGACCACCACCATCGGCTCGTTCCCGCAGACCGGCGAACTGCGCGCCGCCCGCGCCGACCTGCGCGCCGGCCGCATCGACACCGCCGGCTACGACGAGCGCATCAAGACCGAGATCCAGGAGGTCATCTCCTTCCAGGAGAAGACCGGCATCGACGTCCTGGTCCACGGCGAACCCGAACGCAACGACATGGTCCAGTACTTCGCCGAACAACTCACCGGCTACCTCGCCACCCGACACGGCTGGGTCCAGTCCTACGGCACCCGCCACGTCCGCCCGCCGATCCTGGCCGGCGACATCTCCCGCCCCGAGCCCATGACCGTCCGCTGGACCACCTACGCCCAGTCACTGACCGAACGCCCCGTCAAGGGCATGCTCACCGGCCCCGTCACCATGCTCGCCTGGTCCTTCGTCCGCGACGACCAACCCCTCGGCGACACCGCACGCCAAGTCGCCCTGGCGCTCCGCGACGAGGTCGACGACCTGGAGGCGGCCGGCACCTCGGTCATCCAGGTCGACGAGCCCGCACTGCGCGAAACCCTGCCCCTGCGGGCCGCCGACCACGCCGCCTACCTCGCCTGGGCCACCGAAGCCTTCCGCGTGAGCACCGCCGGCGTGCGGCCCGACACCCAGATCCACACCCACATGTGCTACGCCGAGTTCGGCGACGTCGTCCAAGCCATCGACGACCTCGACGCCGACGTCATCAGCCTGGAAGCCACCCGCTCCCACATGCAGGTCGCCCGCGAACTCGCCGCCCACGGCTACCCCCGCGAGGCCGGCCCCGGCGTCTACGACATCCACTCCCCCCGCGTCCCCAGCGCCCAGGAAGCCGCCGACCTCCTGCGCACCGGGCTGGAGGCCATCCCCGCCGAACGCCTGTGGGTCAACCCCGACTGCGGCCTGAAGACCCGCGACTGGCCCGAGGTCCAGGCATCCCTGGCGAGCCTGGTCACCGCGGCCCGGACGGTGCGCGCCGAGCTGTAGGCGCGTCCTGCGGCCACCGCGCGCCTGCCCCGGTCGTCGTGACCGGGGCGGGCGCCGGCGCGTTCGGACCGTCCGGCCCGGGCGGGCCGTCAGCCGGTGTGGCGGATCCGCAAGCGGTCGGGCTCCGCCGGATCCCGGTCGACGACCTGGACCGGCGCCCCGCCCCCTTGCCACCCGCCGACGCCCGGCGTGCGGGCGAACCGGATCGGCCCGCGGGTGCCCTCGACCTCGACGCGCGGCCAGGCCCCGGCGATGCGCGCCCGCTCCAGGCCGTGCGAGCGCAGCACTTCGGCGAGGACCGTGACCGTGTCGTAGCCCTCGAAGGCGACGAAGGAGGGCGGCTCGGCCAGCCGCTCGCGCAGGGCCGCCGCCACCCGCGCGCCGAGCGGTCCGAGGCGCTCGGGCAGGTAGCGCAGGAACGGGATCGCGGCACCGTCCTCGCCGAGCGACGCCGCCCACGAGGCGAACTCCGGTTGCCCGGCCGGAGCGCCCATCAGGAGCCCGGCGAGCCGCTGGTCCCGGCGGACGGCCCGGACGAGCGACACGGCCGGCTCCGGGTGGCCGACCAGGAGCAGCAGGGCCGTCGCGCCGTGGTCGACGAGTGCGTCGCACATCTGGGTGGGGGCGAGCGCGTTCGCGTCGAGTTCGACGACGTCACCGCCGTGCGGCGCGAGGTGGTCCCGCAGGATGCGGGCCCCGGATGCCCAGTAGACGCTCGGCACGGCCGCCACGGCGATGCGGCGGTGGCCCGCGCCGAGGAGGAAGTCCGCATAGACCCGCCAGCCCCGGGACTGCGGCGGGGCCAGGCGCGCGACCCATGGCGTCGGCCGGTCGGTGAGGGCGTCGAGCACCGCCGACGAGCAGAGGAACGGCAGTCCGAGGGCGTCGGCCGTGGTGGCCGCGGCCCGGGCCACGACGCTGTGGTACTCCCCCACGACGGCCGTCACGCCCAGGCGCGCCAGTTCCTCGACGGCCGCCGCGGCCCGCTGCGGATCGGCCGCGGTGTCCCGGACCACCAACTCCAGCGGCCGTCCGCCGATCCCGCCGGCGTCGTTGACATCGCGAGCGGCCAATTCGAGCCCGGCGAGCAGGTGGTGGCCCGCCTCGGTCCAGCCGGGCCGGGTGAGCGGAGCGAGGGCGCCGATCCGGACGGGTGCCGCGTCGGTCCGGCGGACTCCGGCTGGGGCGGGTGGTGGCGTGTTCATGCGGCTGCTTCTCCCGAACGACGAGGCGGCGGCAGGGTGCTCGGCTCGCGGGGCGGCAGGGCACGGCCGTGCGCGCGGGTGCCGTCGCGCCGTGCCGGGCGCACCTGGGGGACCATGCCGGACATTGCATCCAGCGCCCTCGTCCACCGGCAACCCATTAAGCGTGGCGCTGAACTGCCGGGCCGCCGGGCGGTGTCCCGGGCGCCGTGCCAACTCGCGGATTCCGCCCCCTCGATGGCGGTGAACCGGCGGATTCCGCGCATCGTGCGGATGCTATTTTTGCCCCGGCCAGGCAGCGAACGGCCAGGTCCAGGAGGTGTGCGATGGCCCGGCGACCGAGCGGACGGTCTGCGCGCACGCGAAGCCGCGCCGGTTGCGGCGCGCGCACGGGACGGACCGATACCCGTACGCGCCCCCTCCGGTGCAGGGCCGGCGCCTGCCGCAGGAACGCCACCGTCCCGTGCCGGAAGCAGGAGGAACTCCCACGTGACCAGCCGTGTCATCCTCGTCTCCCCCGCGAGCAACCCGGCGTTGCGGCGGGCCCGCTTCGACGAAGGCGCCCCGCTCGATGCCGCCGGGGCGGCCCGGGCCGCCGCGGCTGCCGGCTCGCTGCCCGCCGCCGACCGGGTCCACGTCTCCCCCACCGTTCGCTGTCGGGAGACCGCCGCGGCGCTCGGCCTCGCCGGTCCGTCGGGCCCGGAGGCGGAACCGGCCGCTTGGGACGTGGGCCGTTGGCGGGGGCGGACGTTGGACGAGGTGGCGGCCGCGGAGCCCGCGGAGCTGGCGCTGTGGCTGTCCGATCCGGGCGCGGCACCGCACGGCGGTGAGTCGGTGCGGGACCTGTGCGCGCGGGTGGCGCGGTGGTGGGCCGACTGTGGCGGGCACGACGGGCGGACGGTCGCGGTCGTCGAACCGGAGGTCGTCCGGGCCGTGGTGGTCGGCGTGTTGGGGGCTCCCGAGGCCGCGTTCTGGCGGATCGACGTGCCTCCGCTCACGGCGACCGAGTTCACCGGCCGATCCGGGCGCTGGAACCTCCGGCTCGGGCGTGCCCTGGACGCGCCCGACGAAGCGGACGCCCCCTGACGCCGATTGTCTACGCCGATTGCCGGCGAGACGAAACCCCGGAGCCGGCCCGGCAGGGTCAGGTGCCGGCGCTCAACGCGGGCTGCGCCGACTCCGGTAGGCCGCGACGCTGGCCCGGTGCGAGCAGGTTCGGGTGCAGTACTGCTTCGAGCCGTTGCGCGAGAGGTCCACGAAAGTGGCCCGGCAGGTCGGCCCGGCGCATACGCCGAGACGCGCGGGACCGAGCGTGGCGATCACGGAGGCCAGTGCGCTGAGCGTCGTCGCGGCAAGGTGCGCCGAGCAGCGGTCGGTGTCGGAGGTCACCTCGGTCCACCAGCGGTCGTCCTCGTGGCGCAGTACCGGGGTGGCGCGGCTGCGACGCAGACCGTCGTTGATCAGAGCCGCAGCTTCGACCGCGTCCGCGTTCGCCCGTTCGAGCACCGCACGCACCGTCTCGCGCAACGCGCGGACTTCCGCCAGGTCGGCGCGGGTGAGATGCCGCGGACCGGTCCCCTGGTTCGCGGCCGAACTCGGAGGCTCAGCCGCGGGGTGGTCGTCAAGGAAGTCCTGGAGCTGCTCCACGGTCTCCAGCGCGTCCTCTCCCTTGATCGGCCTCAAGGTGTTGGCCAGGTCGACGGCCGTCTGGACCACCAATGGACTGTAATACGCATTCTGCATTTGACGTATCTCCTCACTGCTCCATAATGTTACACGCAAAGGAGCTTTAGCATGTCACAACGTACCTGGCAGGGGACGACGCCGCAGACGATCACGTCTGGAGCGGCCCCGGCACCGGAGCGATCCGATGCCCCGGACGGGCGTCGGCTGGGGCTGACTTTGGGGATGCTGGTGCTGCCGATGTACGTGGCACTGGGAGCGCCGTCGGTGGCCCTGCCGGCCATCGGCCGCGCGCTCGCGGTGCCGTTCGGGGCCACCGCATGGATTCTCGCCGCGTGGTCGCTGACCTCCGCGCTCGCGATGCCGGTCGCGGGTCGGCTGCTGGTCCGGTGGAGCCCCTTCCAGGTCCTCGTCGCCGGGGTCGTGGCGCTCGCCGCGGGCTCCGCGCTCGCCGGAGTCGGGCCGACACTGTCCGTCGTGATCGTCGGCCGACTGATCGGCGGCGCCGGGGCGGGCGCGACCGTGATCGCCGTCTTTGCCGCGGCCACCGCCCTTCCCGGGCGGCAACGGATCCGCGCCCTGGGAATCATCGCGGCCGCCAGCGCGACGGCGTCGGGGTGCGGAACACTGTTGGGCGGGGCGGTGACCGCATGGCTCGGGTGGCGTGCCGTGCTCGCGATCCCGGTCCTCGCGCTGCCCCTCCTGCTGGCCGCGTTGCCGAGCAGGCGCGCGCTGACGCGGAGCGGTGGCGGCGAGCGCAACGGCTCGACCGGGCGACTCGACATCGTCGGCGCGGCCGTGCTGTCGGTACTCGCCGGCTCCTTGATCACGTTGCTGCAGGCGCACTCGGTCGGCCTGCCCGCTCCGGTCACGCTCGTCGTGGCTGCCGCCGGGGCGCTCGCCGCCGTGGGACTGTGGCGGCGCGTGCGAAGCACGCCCGACGGGTTCGTGCCTAGGCGGGTGATCGCATCCCGCGGCTTCCTGGCGGCCGGGCTCATCGGTGGGACCGTCTTCGCCGGCTACTACGGGGTGCTGTTCCGCGCCCCGTCCCTGATCGAGCAGGCCACGGGCGGTGGCCCCCTGGAAGCCGGCGTGCTCTTGGTCCCGGCCGCCGCCTGCTCGGTGCTGGCCGGGCGGCTCGTCGGCACCTTGACCGACCGGTTCATCGGCTGGCAGGTGTCGGCCGGGCTTGCGGCACTCACCGTCGTCGGCGTGCTCGTGGTCGCGATCTTCACCGGGCCGATCCCCGTTGTCGTCGGCATGGCGTTGACCGTGTGCGGGTTCGCCGGCGCCCAAGCCGTACTGGTGAGCCTCGCGCCGGACCTGGTCGGCGCGGACGACCGCGACACCGCACTGGGCCTGCTCAACTTCATGAACGCCCTGGGTGGCGGGATCGGTCCGGCCGCTGTCGCGGGTCTGTCCGGCATCGTGCCGGTGCCGGTGGCCCTCGCCGTGCTCGCGGCACTCCCCCTGGCCGGACTCGTCCTCAGCCTGACCCGGCGCCCTACCGCCGACCGCCGCCCCGAACCCGACGCCACGCGTGGGAGCCCGCGATGACGGTCCACCCGCAACTGATCCGATAACGCCTTGACCAGTAAGGAGCCTTGCCATGTCCGCCGAGCCGTTCGAGGTCAGCATCACCGAAGCCGAGATCGCGGACCTGCGGGAACGATTGCGACGGACACGGTGGCCCGAGCGCGAGCCGGTGGACGACTGGTCACAGGGTTTGCCGCTGGCGTACGCGCAGGAGCTCTGCCGCAGCTGGGCCGAGGACTACGACTTCGGGTTCGCCGAGCGGCTGAACGCGTTCCCGCAGTACCGCGACACGATCGACGGGCTGGGCATCCACTTCCTGCACGTCCGCTCGCCGGAGCCGGACGCGTTCCCGCTCGTGCTCACGCACGGGTGGCCGGGTTCGGTACTCGAGTTCCTACAGGTCCTCGGCCCGCTGACCGACCCGCGCGCGCACGGCGGTGACCCGGCGGACGCGTTCCACGTGGTCGCGCCGTCGTTGCCCGGGTACGGCTGGAGTGACAAGCCCTCGACGACCGGGTGGGGCATCACGCGCACCGCGCGCGCCTGGGACACGTTGATGGTCTCGCTGGGTTACGCACGGTACGGCGCGCAGGGCGGTGACTGGGGTTCGGCGGTGTCCGGCGCGCTGGGCGAGGTGGCGCCCGAGCGGGTCGCCGGCGTGCACCTGAACCTGGGATCCGTGGCGGCGGGCACGTTCGACGACCCGACGCCCGCGGAGCTGGCGAATCTCGAGGCCGAGAAGGAGATGCAGCGCACCGGCCGGGGGTACTCGGCGATCCAGGCGACCCGACCGCAGACGCTCGGCTACGGCCTCACCGACTCCCCGGCGGGGCAGGCCGCCTGGATCGCCGAGAAGTTCTGGGCGTGGACGGACAACGACGGCCATCCCGAGGACGCGTTGTCGCGGCAGACGATCCTCGACGAGATCTCCGTCTATTGGTTCACCGCGTCGGCCACGTCGTCGGCGCGCCTGTACTGGGAGAGCTTCGCCAACTTCCGAGACAAGGTGACCGCGCCATCCGGGCTGTCGGTCTACCCGCGCGACATCACCCGCCCGTCGAGGCGGGAGGCCGAGCTGCGCTTCACCGACCTGCGCTGGTTCGAGGAGCTGCCGCATGGTGGCCACTTCGCCGCGCTGGAGCAGCCGGAGTCGCTGGTCAAGCAGGTGCGCGGGTTCTTCCGCCTGTTCCGCTGACGGTCCGTGCCATCCCCTGGGAAGCCCGCGCCCGGGGGATGCTGCGTCCAGGTCCCGGAAGGGGCGCAGGCACGTTCTCCCCGGGAACGCCAGAGGGCCCCCCGACGGTGTCGGAGGGCCCTCTCGGTACGGGCGGTGTCACTGTGGGGCGGGCACCGCCGCCCCGGGTGCGGCCGTCGCGGGCCGGGGGTGCAGCAGGCGTTCGGCGAGTTCGCCGAAGAGCAGCCCGAACGCGCCCCAGAGGGCGGTCTGGATGGCCAGGGCGCCCAGCCGGAACCGCCACAGCAGCGCGGCCGGGAAGTCCTTCGGCACCTCGTTGATGACCGGGAGGAAGGCGTACGCCAGCCCGACCGCCACGGCGAAGGCGGCCACCGCGACGACGGTCGCCCACCAGGTGCCCAGGCGGGGTGCGAGCCGCTTGCCCAGGAGGGTGGCGCCGATCGCCAGCAGCACGCTGAGCAGCATCATCAGGAAGTACAGGGTGGTGCGCTGGCCGATGGTGTCGGGGTCGCCGACGGACGGCGGGTTGGCCGGGTACTTCAGGAACGGCACGACGTAGACGGCGAGCAGCGCGCAGCCGGACAGCAGCAGGGCGGTGGCGCGCGGGCCGAAGCGGCCGACGCGGCCGAGGGCGAAGCAGAAGGCGAGCGCGGCGATGCCGCCGAAGGCCACCCCGTAGACCAGGACGCCGGTGGCGAGGCCGGCGGTGGACTGGAGGGAGCGGGAGACCACTTCCATTTCGTGCTCGTGGGAGTGGGCGTCCTCGAAGCTGATCGCGCTGTTGACGCTGGGTTCACCGAGGAGGTAGGCGACGACGAGGGCGAGCACGCCGGCGGCGAGGCCGGCGAGCATGCCCCGGACGAGGAGGTTTCTGACCGTTGCGGAGTTCATGGGTGTGCGGCGTCCCTCGCGTCAGTGGCAGGGGAAGCCGAGCAGGTGGCGGGCGTCGTGCACCCACTCGTGGACGTCCGTGCCGTTGAACACGGAGGTGGCGCCCTGTTCGGCGCCGACGAAGTACAGCAGGACGAGCATCAGGATGCCGAAGAAGACCGCCCAGGGCGCTATCGCCTTGAGCGGCAGCGGGGCGGGTACGGCGGTGGTGGCGGTCGGCTGGGCGACGGACTGCGCCATGGCAGGGCCCTCCTCTGGGAGTTCGCGTCCCATCTCGGTGGTGCATTGGACGGCGGCTGCGGGTCTGACTCGCGGACGCTCCCGGCGCGCGGGGGCGTCTCGTTCACAGTGGCGCGACCGTGCCGGATTCCCACCGGCTTCCGCCTCGCCGTCGTCGATATCGAGGAGACGGTACCGCGTGACAGGGGCATGGCCAAGACCGGGCCGCCGGTGGGTGCGCGGTTGTCGAGGCGGGCGGCGCGGCCCGTGGTCGTGCAGGTCAGTGGCGGGTGGCCGGCGGCGAGGCCGGCGTCCGCACGGGCCGCTGGCGTGGCTCGTCGGCGGGCGAGGGCGCCGCACGGCCCGCCCCGAGGTGAACAGCCGTGCCGCGGCGCCCTCTTGGCCCGCCCCGGGCGAGCACGAACCGGATGTCGCCCCTCCGGTACTGTGTCCGCATATTCACCATGTGTGAACACGGCGTCCGAATAGCGAACGTTCCCGTCGCTCACGCACCGTGTCGCCGCACACTCGTGGGCTCAATGATCGTCTCAAGCAACGAACGGGCACGCCCATGACTCGGAGTACCACCCGGTCACCCCAGGACTCCCCGCGGGCCGTGCAGGACCCTGCACCCCCGTTGTCCCACGGCCTCAAACAGCGCCACCTGTCGATGATCGCGCTCGGCGGCGTCATCGGCGCGGGACTCTTCGTGGGGTCCGGGGTCGGCATCGCCACCGCCGGACCGGCCATCGTCCTCCTCTTCGCGGCCACCGGCGCACTGGTCATGCTGATCATGCGGATGCTCGGGGAGATGTCCGCGGCCCGGCCGTCCACCGGCTCGTTCTCGGTGCACTCCGAGGCCGAACTCGGCTCCTGGGCGGGCACCACCTCGGGCTGGATGTACTGGCTGATGCTGTGCGCCGGCGTGGCCGCCGAGGCGACCGCGGCGGGCGCCATCATGCACTCCTGGGTGCCGTTCCTGCCGGCCTACGGCTGGGTCGCGGTCTTCATGGTGTTCTTCTGCGCCAGCAACCTGACCGCGGTCAAGAACTTCGGCGAGTTCGAGTTCTGGTTCTCCACCATCAAGGTCACCGTGATCGTGGCGTTCCTGGTGCTGGGCGTGCTCGGCATCCTCGGCGTGTTCGGGAACGCCCCCGGCACCGGCAACCTCACCGACCACGGCGGGTTCTTCCCGACCGGCGCCGCCGGCCTCGCCGCCGGGCTGCTGACCACCATCTCCGGGTTCGCCGGGCTGGAGACCGTCACCATCGCCGCGGCGGAGTCCGACAACCCGAGCCGCAACGTGGTCCGCGCGGTCCGCACCGCCGTCTGGCGCATCGCCGTCTTCTACATCGGCTCCATGGCCGTGGTGGTCACCCTGGTCCCGTGGAACGACCCGAAGGTCGCCACGGCCGGCCCCTACGTGACCGTGCTCGACCGGCTGGGCATCCCGGCGGCCGGCACGATCATGCAGGTCGTGGTGCTGGTGGCACTGCTCTCCGCGATGAACGCCAACATCTACGGCTCGTCCCGCATGGCGTACTCGCTGGTCACCCGGGGCCAGGGTCCGCGGATCCTGAGCAAGGTGACCCGCGGCGTGCCGGCCGCCGCGGTGGTGGCGTCCTGCCTGTTCGGCTTCGCGGCCGTCATCGCCGGCATCATCTGGCCGACCACGGTGTTCGCCTGGCTGCTGAACATCGCCGGCTGCTCGGTGCTGGTCGTCTGGACCATCGTCTGCCTCACCCAGCTGAAGATGCGCCGCCGCCTGGAGCGCGAGTCGCCCGAGCTGCTGCTGGTGCGGATGTGGGGCTTCCCGTACCTGACGTGGGTGGCGCTGGCGGCCATCCTCGGCGTCTTCGCGGTGATGGCCACCTCCTCGGACGGCCGTCACCAGCTCCTCGGCACCGCGGTCGTAGTGGCGGCGCTGATCGGCGCGGACCGCCTCAAGCACCGGCGCGACCTCCGTACCCCCCAGCCGTAGTCGCCACCGCGACCGGCACCGCAGCGGCCCGCCCCTGGACAGCCTCCACGGGCGGGCCGCCGCGCGTGCGGCGGGTGTCCGTACCGTCGGACGGCACCGCGGGGGTCGGGACGGGGCCCGTCGCCCCGCTCAGCCCGTGGTCACGGCGAAGAGCACCAGGAACGCCACCCAGCACAGCGCGACCAGCGCGGCGCCCGCCACCTCGGTGCGCCTGCGCCGCGCCCGGTCGGGCACCAGCCAGAAGGCGAGGACCCGGTTGATCAACGGCAGCAGCAGCCAGGTCAGGATGGCGACGCTCAGCACGTTCGAGAGGAACAGGCTGAGGTATCCGGGCACGCCGAGCGCGTCGAAGCGGGACCCCACGGTGAGGTTCAGGACCTGGACGGTGGGATAGAGCGCCAGGAGCACGCACATCGCCTGCTTCCAGTTGGGCGGTGCGCCCTCCTCCGCACGCGAGTCGAAACGGAACCAACTGCCGAACGCGGAACCGACCTTGCGGACGTCGTAGGAGACGAAGAAGGCGCGGCCCTCGTCGAGGAGTCGGGTGCGCGCGGCGGAGACGAGCCAGGCATCGAGGTGGCGGCGGTCGTCGAACCGGAAGACCGCAACCCACTTGCCCTGGACGCCCTGCACCGGGCGGAACAACTCCGACCCCATGAAGCCCGGGAAGGTCCGCTGGGCCGCCAGCACCCGGCCCTGCCACCGCACGAAGTCCCCTTCCTGGTCGGGGCGCACCTCGTGGGAGATCACCGCGGTCACGGAGTCCTGGACCGGGGCGCCGCCGACGAGGACCTCCTGCGCGGGCGGCTCCTCGAAGAGATCGCGCCCCTGCTCGATCAGGGCGCGGCGCGCCGCGGAGTCCAGCCAGGCCGACAGCTGGTCGAGGTGGGCGAACCGGAAGACGACGACCCATTCGTTCTCGGCCGCGGAGTCCGGTGGGTAGACCTCCGTCCCCTCGAACCCGGGGAACGTGCGCACCGTCTCGCTGGTGCGCTCCTGCCAGCGCCGGTAGTCGTCCTCCCGGCCCGCCCGGACCTTCTGCGCGACCACGACGGTCGCGACGTCGCTGCGGGAGCCACGGCTTGCAGGGCAACTCACCCTTACTAGACTAATCGACAAAGGGTTATAAGGTTACAAATCCCCTCTTCGCCTTGTGGAACCGTCGAGGTTCTTCCCGCTCGTCGGGGACCGGACGTGACGCACTGATCGGAGGCACCGGTCGTGGGGCACAGAGAATTCATGGCCGAGGCGGTCGCGTTGGCGACCGAATCCGTCCAAGAGGGTTGGGGCGGCCCGTTCGGTGCGGTGATCACCCGGGGCGACGAGATCATCGCACGCGGCCAGAACCGCGTGCTGCTGACGGCGGATCCGACCGCGCACGGCGAGGTGGAGGCCATCCGCAAGGCGGTCCAGTTCCTCAACCCCGAAGCGCCCACCGTCTCCGAGGAGCACCAGAACGCGTACACGTTGGCGTTGGTGCCCCGCCCGGAGGGTTCGCCGGACCGGCTGCCGGAGCGGGCGCGCATGCTCCAGGGCTGCTCGATCTACACCAGCGGCGCCCCCTGCCCGATGTGCATGAGCGCCATCTACTGGTCGCGGATCGACGCCGTGTACTTCAGCTGTGACTGGCAGGCCACCGAGGAGATCGGGTTCAGCGACGCCTTCCAGTACGAGGACTTCCGCAAGCCCCCGGGCGAACGGAGCATCAGCATCACCCAGGCGTACCCGGAGTTGGGCGCCCGCGCCTACCAGGCGTGGACCGACAAGCCGAACCGCCACCCGTACTGACCGCCTGCCCCGCCCCGCCTTCCCGCCGCCTGCCTGGGGGTTACCGGATGGACCTCGACACCGTCACCGCGGTCGTGGCGGCACCCACCCGCGCGGCCCAGGCGACCTGGCGGCCCGGCGATGCCTGGCTGGCGGGCGGCACCTGGCTGTTCTCCGAACCCCAACCCCACCTCCGCCGCCTCATCGACCTGCGGGGGTTCGACTGGCCGCCGTTCCGGTTCGACGCGGGCGGACTGGAGATCGCGGCCACCTGCACGCTGGCCCGACTCGGCCGGATCGACCCGCCGCCGGAGTGGGCGGCGGCCCCACTGATCGGTCAGTGCCGGCGGGCGCTGCTGGGTTCGTTCAAGGTCCGCAACGAGGCCACCGTGGGCGGCAACCTGTGCCTGTCGCTGCCCGCGGGCCCGATGATCTCGCTGGCCACGGCGCTCGACGGGGTCTGCACCCTCTGGCGGCCCGACGGCGGAGTGCGGCAGGTCGCCGCCCTCGACTTCGTCACCGGCCCGCAGCGCAACGTGCTGGCGCCCGGCGAACTACTGCGCGCGGTCACCCTGCCGGCCGCGGCACTGCGCTGCCGCACCGCCTTCCGGCGCAGCTCACTGACCCCGCACGGCCGTTCCGCGGCGCTGCTCATCGGCCGACGCTCACCCGACGACGGCGCGTTCACGCTGACCGTCACCGCCGCCACCGTCCGTCCGGTCCGCCTGGCCTTCCCCGGGTTGCCCGGGGCCGCGGAGCTGCTCACCGCGCTGGAACGGGCCGTTCCGCCGTGGCTCTACCACCACGACGTGCACGGCACCCCGGCCTGGCGGCGGCTCATGACCGTCCGGTTCGCCGAGGAGATCCGCTCCGAGTTGGCCTGGCGGCGACAGGAGGGAGCACGATGAGGTGCGAGGTCAACGGCCGGGTCTGCACCGGCGAACCACGGCCCGGGCAGTGCCTGCGCAGCTACCTGCGCGAGCTGGGCTGGTTCGGGGTGAAGACGGGCTGCGACGCCGGGGACTGCGGGGCGTGCACCGTGCACGTGGACGGCGAGCCGGTGCACAGCTGCCTCTTCCCCGCGTTCCGCGCCGCCGGGCGCCGGGTCACCACGGTCGAGGGGCTCGCCGGGGACACCGCTTTGCACCCGGTGCAACGGGACTTCCTCGCCGCGCAGGGATTCCAGTGCGGCTTCTGCACCGCGGGCCTGATCATGACGGTGGCCGCGCTCGATCCGGCGCAACGGCGGGACCTCCCCGAGGCGTTGAAGGGGAACCTGTGCCGGTGCACCGGGTACCGCGCGATCGAGGACGCCGTCCACGGGGTCGTCCGGGTCGACGACGATCCCGAAGGGGAGTCGGTGGGGCGGAACCTGCCGGCGCCGGCCGGCCCGCAGGTGGTGACGGGCACGGCCCGCTACACCCTGGACGTCGGCGTCGAGGGCCTGCTGCACGCGAAGTTGGTGCACGCGCCGCACGCGCACGCCCGGATCACCGCGATCGACACCGGCGCCGCGCGTGCCGTGCCGGGGGTGCGGGCCGTGTTCACCCACGAGGACGCACCGGCCCGCCGGTACTCCACGGGACGGCACGAGGACGCCACCCTCGACCCGGCCGACACCCGGCTCTTCGACGACGTGGTCCGCTTCGCCGGGCAGCGGGTCGCGGCGGTGGTGGCCGACAGCGTGGCCGCCGCGGAGGAGGGCTGCCGTCAACTGGCCGTCACCTACGACGTGTTGCCCGACGTGTTCGACCCCGAGGTGGCCATGACGCCCGGCTCCCCGGTGCTGCACGGCGACAAGGGGCCCGAGCAGTACGTCGCGGACGCCGACCGGAACGTCGCCGCCGAGGTGCACGGCGACCTCGGCGACGTCGAGGCGGCCTTCGCCACGGCCGACGTCATCCACGAGGACACCTACGTCAGTCACCGCCTCCAGCACGCACACCTGGAGGCCCACGCCTCGCTCGCCTGGCTGGACGCCGCCGGCCGGCTCACCGTCCGGACCAGCAGCCAGGTGCCGTTCCTCACCCGGGACGCCCTGTGCACCCTCTTCGCGCTGCCCAAGGATCGGGTCCGGGTGCTGTGCGGCCGGGTCGGCGGCGGCTTCGGCGCCAAGCAGGAGATGTTCACCGAGGACGTCGTCGCGCTGGCGGCCCTGCGCACCGGCCGGCCGGTGCAGTTGGAGTTGACGCGCGAGGAGCAGTTCACCGCCACCGCCGTCCGCCACCCCGTCAGCGTGCGGGTCAAGGCCGCGGCCCGGCACGACGGCACCCTCACCGCACTGCAACTGCGGGCCGTCGCCAACACCGGCGCGTACGGCAACCACGCCACCGCCGTCATCCACGGCTGCAACGAGTCGATCGCCGTCTACCGCTGCCCGAACAAGAAGGTCGACGGCTACGCCGTCTACACCAACACCGTGCCCTCCGGGGCCTACCGCGGCTACGGACTCAGCCAGACGATCTTCGCCGTCGAGTCGGCGTTGGACGAACTGGCCCGCGCGCTCGGAATGGACCCGATCGCCTTCCGCGAGCGCAACGTCATCCGGCCGGGCGACCCGATGCGGAGCTTCAGCGCCGCACCGGACGACGTCGAGATCGGCAGCTACGGGCTGGACCAGTGCCTGGACCTGGTCCGCTGCGCACTGCGCCGCGACGAGGGCCCGCGCCCGCCGGCGGGCGCGGAATGGCGCGTCGGGCAGGGCATGGCGCTGGGGATGATCGACACGATCCCGCCGCACGGACACCACGCCGAGGCCCGGGTCGCCCTGCGCGCCGACGGACACTACGAACTCACCGTCGGCACCGCCGAGTTCGGCAACGGCGCGACCACCGCGCAGCGACAACTCGTCGCGGACGTGCTCGGGACCCGCCCCGAGCGGATCCGGATCGTGCACGCCGACACCGACCGCCTCGGCCACGACACCGGCGCGTTCGGCTCCACCGGGATCGTGGTCGCGGGGCTGGCGGCGACCCGGGCCGCCGAGGAACTGCGGGCCCGCGTCGTCGCGGCCGGGGCGCGCTACGCCGGGGTCGAGCCGGCCGCCTGTGCGCCGGCCGACGACCACGTGCGGTGCGGCGAGGCACGCGTGCCGCTCACCGACCTCGCGACGCGGTCCCGGGCCGCCGGCCCGGAGCTGTCCGCGACCGCCACGAGCGAGGGTTCGCCCCGTTCGGTCGCGTTCAACGTGCAGGGCTTCCGGGTCGCGGTGCACACCGGGACCGGCGAGATCAGGATCCTGCGGAGCGTCCACGCGGCCGACGCCGGCCGGGTCGTCAATCCGTTGCAGTGCCGCGGACAGATCGAGGGCGGCGTGGCGCAGGCCGTCGGCGCGGCCCTGTACGAGTCGCTGCTGTGGGACGACGACGGGCACCTCGTCACGACGTCCTTCCGCACCTACCACGTCCCGGCGTTCGGGGACGTGCCGCGGACCGAGGTGTACTTCGCCGACACCGCGGACGCCCTCGGGCCGCTGGGCGCCAAGTCGATGAGCGAGAGCCCGTTCACCCCGGTCGCCCCCGCGCTGGCCAACGCGGTGCGGGACGCCACCGGCATCCGCTTCGGCGTGCTGCCGCTGACCCGCGACCGCGTCTGCCTGGCCCTCGCCGCCGCCCGCGCGAGCACCACCGCGCGGGAGTACCTCACACTCGGGCGGCGGTCCTGAGGTCGCGGTCGAAGGCGCGGATGTCGTCCTCGGTCAGGGACGTCCGGGTGTGCGCGATGGCCTGGAGGTAGTCGCCGGTGAGCCGGGTCGGGTCGGCACCCTCGTCCGGCCCGGAGGCCAGGTGGCGTTCGAAGGCGCTCTGCGCGGCGGTGCGCGCCGCGTACTCGATGTCCGCGGGGGTGAAACGGTCACTGGCCTCGACCAGCGCGTCGAGTTCGAGGCCGGCCGCGCGGTCCGGGCCGATGTAGCGGATCCAGATGGCGCGTCGGGCCTGGGGGTCGGGCGGCCCGACGGGGATGAGGTAGTCGAAGCGGCCGGGGCGCAGGAAGGCCGCGTCGAGGGAGCGCACCGCATTGGTGGCGCAGATCAGCAGCCGGCGCTCGCCGCGCCGGAACTGCGGGATGAGCTTGAGGAGTTCGTTGGTGACCCGGTGCGCCAGCGTCGTCGGATCGTGCCGCTCGGAGGCGATCTCCTCGGCCTCGTCGAAGAACAGCACGGCCTGCTCCAGGTGTTCCACGCGGGCGAAGAGCCGGCGGAGCCCGGCCGCGACGCCGTGCGCGTCGTCGGCGAGTTGGTAGGGGAACACCTCGATGAACGGCCAGCGCAGCCGGGAGGCGACGGCCCGCGCGAAGGTGGTCTTGCCGGTGCCGGGCGGACCGAAGAGCACCACGGCGCGGGGCGGCACCAGGCGGTACGCGCCGGCGACGTCGGGGTGCTCCAGCGGAAGCACCAGCCGACGCTCGATCAGCGTCTTCTCGGCGCTCATGCCGGCGATGCCGTCCCACAGGCCGGCGTCCGGTACGGTCCCGCCGAGTTGGTCGAGCAAGGTGGCCTCGGCGGAGTCCGCGGTCAGGTGCTTCTCGACGTAGCGCAGGTCCGGGCGGGCCACGTAGCCGGCCCGGCTGAACGCCCGCTGGCCGGCCTCCTCGTCCGGCAACAGCGCCCCGATGCGGCGCACCCCGGACCGCCCCAACCGCTCCTCCAGAGCCGCCAACAGCGCCTGCCCCACGCCGTGCCCCCGCCACGGCAGGCCCACCGCCATCCGCAGGATCCAGCCGCGTTCCTGCGCCACCAGGGACACCGCGGCGCCGACGATCTGGTCGCCCACCACGGCCACCACGGCCGGCGCTTCGGCGTGCAGCGCGCTCACCGCCTCCGCCAGGCTCGCCGCGAGGTCCACGGTGGCGTCCGGTGCTTCTTCCCAGATGCGGACCACCTGGTCCAGGTCGCTCTCCTCCAGCGCACGGACCCGCCATGGAGACATCGCACGTCACCTCTCCGGACCGGTGCCGAGGGGGCCCGCCACGGCACGTCGGGCCTGCGCCGCCCGCCCGGTCGGGGAGCGGTGGCCGCACCGCGGGCTCCTCGGCTTCGCCGCCCCGCTCGGTGGGAGCGGGGGCGCCGCACGGGCGCCGTGCGTCGATTGTCACCCGCCGCGCGGTGTCCCGCGAGGGGCGGCCGAAGGCCCTCGGGTCCGGCAGGCGACCGGCCCCGCCCGCTCGCCACGCTGTGCACGCGGACCGCTCGGTTCGGTGGCGGTGCCCGGTGCCGGGCCGCCGCCCGCGGGGCCCTCGGGCCGGACCGGCCGCCCGGCGTCGGCTCCGCGGACCCGGCCGGTGGGAAGACTGCCGGACATGACGACCTCCACAGACGAACCGCGCCGGGCGCCCGGCCGGACCGCGCCCGGGGCCCGGGCCGTCGCCGCGGGCGCGGTGGGCAACTTCATCGAGTGGTACGAGTTCGGCGTCTACGCCTACTTCGCCACCGTCGTCGCCGCCAACTTCTTCACCCCGCAGGGTGGCGGCGCCGCGGAGGCCCTGGTCAGGACGTATGCGACGTTCGCGCTGGCCTTCTTCTTCCGACCGCTGGGCGCGTTCCTCCTCGGCCGCGCCGGCGACCGCTTCGGCCGCCGGCCGGTGCTGATCGCGGCGGTGGTGTCGATGTCCGGCGCGACGGCGCTGATCGGGGCGCTGCCCACGTACGCCACGGCGGGCGCGGCCGCCCCCTGGCTGCTGACCGCGCTGCGGATCGTCCAGGGCCTCTCGGCGGGCGGGGAGTTCGGCGGTGCGGTCGCCCTGATGACCGAGTGCGCGCCCGACGGGAAGCGGGGGCGGTACGGCGCCTGGCAGTCGTTCACCGTCGCGCTCGGACTGCTCGGGGGCGCCGCGGCGGCGACCCTGGTGACGACCGTGCTGTCGGCGGCGCAGGTCGCGGCGTGGGGCTGGCGACTGCCGTTCCTGGCGGCCCTGCCGATGGGGGCCCTCGCCCTGCTGCTGCGCCTGGGCCTGGCCGAGTCCCCGGCGTACCGCCGCACCGCGCCGGATCGCGCGGGCGGCGACGGCGCCCCGCCCGCGCCCCGGCCGCCGCTGCGGAGCACCGCACGGGCGGTCGTCCTGGGGTGCGGGCGCCTCGTGGCCTGGTCGGCGGCGGGCTACACGTTCCTGGTGGTGCTGCCCTCCTACCTCCAGAACACCGTCGGGGCGAGTCCGGCCCGGGCCCTGCTGACCACGGTCATCGCCAACCTGGGCTTCGCCGCCGCGATCCTCCCCGCGGGCGCGCTGAGCGACCGGGTGGGGCGGCGCCCGGTGCTGGTGACCGGTGCCGCCCTCTCGGCGGTGTGCGCGCTGCCCCTGCTCCATCTCGTCCAACAGCGCTCCGCACCCCTGTGGTTGACGTGCGGGGCGGTGGCCGTCGCCGGCGCGCTGGTGGGCCTGCTGGCCGGTCCGGGCCCGGCGATGCTCGCCGAGACGTTCCGCACCCCGGTCCGCACCACCGGCCTCGGCGTCGCCTACGCGCTGTCCAACGCGGTCTTCTCCGGCTGCGCCGGGCTGCTGGTCACCGAACTGATCCGGCGCACCGGCGACCCCGACGTACCGGCCTACTACGTCGTCGTCACCTGCGCCCTGGGCACCCTGGCCCTGGCCACGCTGCACCGCGACGACCACCGCCGGCCGTTGCGCGACTAGTGACCTGAGTCGGAGATTCGTCGTTGGTTGGGTATGAGTCGTCCGGGTCCGAAGATTCCGCCGTTATTGGTGACTGATGCTCAACGGACTGTGCTGGAGGGCTGGGTGCGCCGCCGTACGAC
>NZ_BAAARK010000059.1:0-31676 GCF_039532155.1 Streptomyces lunalinharesii | reverse complement strand
GCCGTGACCGGGCTGGCCTCGGGACGAACCGCGACCGAGACCAACTCCGCCATGGCAAGCGCCGCGTAACCGGCCACCAGGCCGCTCAACGCACCCAGCGCCGCATGCACAAGGGTCTTCCGTCGCGCGTTCATGCCCGGGATTCGGAGCTGTCGTGCGCGCGGATTGGTCGGTAGCCGAGGAAGTTGGTCCAGCCGGTCTCGGCCAGCGGCTGCAGCGATGCCTGGTCGGCATCCCACAGGTCACGCAACGACTGGGTGGCCCCGTGGGCCCCGGCTGCGCCCTTCTGCCCACCTGGACCTCTGCTGCCGTCGGGCGCGGCGACCCGCCTGGCGATCAGAGCAGGACGGAAAGGCTGGAGACGGTCGCCTTGGGGCGCTGGTGGAGGTGGCTGCGGGATCGGAACGCGCGGTCGTCCTGCGGGACATGGGGGTGCGGCGTTTTGCGCCTGTGCGGTTCGCATCGCGCCCGGAAGCCGGTTGCCAGTGGCAGGAGTTCCTGTCCCGCTTCGAGCTCCGGAAGGTGGCCGGAGAGGCCCCTTCGCCAACAGAGAGGCGTCTAAAATTAGACGACAACCACACGTTCCGTTTTCTTGCGCAACCCGGGCAAGTGGCCCATATGCAAGAACCCATGCCATCAATGCAGGCATATCGGATAGCAGGCTTCCGGACATGTGTTCATTTTGTGTGTTGCGTGTGAAGGTTCGTGATTCATATCTTGTGGCGCGATCAAAGGGCATGGGTCCAGCTCATGCCCTCACGAGGGAGGATCCGCTAGTGTGATGCGCCAGAAATCCCGAGCCTAAATTTCTTGCTGGTTGTTGATGCCTGACGGGGTGATCCTGGTCAGGTAGTCGGCGAGGGATTTGAGGATCTCGTCGGCGGATTTGGTCCACTTGAAAGGTCTGGGGTTCTCGTTCCAGGTGTCGATCCAGGACCTGATGTCGGCTTCGAGGGCCTTGACGGACGTGTGGACGCCGCGGCGGATGAGCTTGTCGGTCAGCAGGCCGAACCACCGCTCGACCTGGTTGATCCAAGAAGAGCCGGTCGGGGTGAAGTGCACCTGGAAGCGCGGATGTTTAACCAGCCATGCCTTGATCTCGGAGGTGCTGTGGGTGGCGTAGTTGTCACACACGAGGTGCACGTCGAGTCCGGCGGGGACCGCCTTGCCTATCGTGACCAGGAACTTCTTGAACTCGATGGCCCGGTGACGGCGGTGGAGTTCACCGATGACGGTGCCGTCGGCGATGTTGAACGCGGCGAACAGGCTGGTGATGCCGTGCCGCAGGTAGTTGTGTGTGCGCCGTTCGGGCATCCCAGGCATCATCGGCAGGACTGGCTGGGACCGGTCCAGTGCCTGGATCTGGGCCTTCTCGTCCACGCATAACACCACAGCCTTCTCAGGCGGGTTGTGATACAGGCCGACGACATCGACGACCTTGTCGACGAACTGCGGGTCGGTGGAGAGTTTGAAAGAGTCCTGGAGGTGCGGTTTGAGGTCGAACCTCTTCCAGATGCGGCCGATGGTGGACTTTGACAGTCCGGTGTGGGTGGCCATGGAGGCGCGTGACCAGTGCGTGTCTTTACCCGGTGTGGACTCCAAGGTCGCAACGACGACTTCTTCGACCTGGTCGAGCAGGATCGACGGTGGCCGGCCCACCCTGGGCTCGTCGACCAGCCCGCCCAACCGATGGGCGATGAAACGGGCCCGCCAACGGTTCACCGTCTGATGGCCAACCCCGAGCTCGGCAGCGACCTCCTTGTTCGTCCCGCCCTCCGCGCACCGCAGCACGATCTTCGCCCGCAGAGCCAGGAACTGAGCGGTCTTCGCCCGCCTTGACCAGCGCGTCAACTGAGCCCGCTCAGCCTCACTGAGCACCAACTCCGCCTTCCGCCGCCCCGGCCGCGGCTCATCCACAAGCCCCGCCATCCGCTGGTCAGCAAACCGCGAGCGCCACTTCCTCACGGTGTCCGTGGTCACCTTGAACTCCGCAGCCACACGCACATTCGGCATCCCGTCCGCACAGGCCAAAACGATGCGCGCCCGCTCAGCAAGACGGGGCACCACCGCCCCACCCGCCCAACGCAGCAACTCCGCGCGTTCCCCATCGGACAGCACAACTTCGACAGCACGAGGACCCCGAGACATAAAAACAGGCTACAGACTTAGGCTCGGGATTTCTGGCGCATCACACTAGCCGCCCGGCATGGAACCCACCTGGTCGGCCGGCGGCGCCTGGATGTCCGCCGGCACGCCCCAGTCGGTGAACCTCACTTTGGTGGCCATCGGGCCGTACTGCGGCAGTGTCACCGTGCTGGCGACCTGCACGGGCAGGTTGGCCTCGTCCACCCATATCTGGCTGGTCACCGTGCTGACGCCGCTTTGCGCCAGTGCCAGGAGGGACTGCTTGGCCGCGTCGCTGGTGGCGGCGTCCGCTGCGGCCCGCACGTCGTAGGCGATGTCGAAGCGGGTGGTCTGCTTCCCGCCAACCTGCTCCCTCGCCCTGTCGACGATCTGTGCGCCCGGCGGCACCGTTGCATCCACGTTCACGGAGTCCTGCATCTGCTTCATCGACTCAGCCAGCATCGCGGACATCGGGTTCTTGCTGTCCGCTCCGAGTCTGGCCCACTGCTTGCCGCCGGGCAGCCGCAGCATGTCCGGCACAGAGAGGTAGGCGCTGTCGGGCAGCACGATCATGTGGGCCGTCCACTTTATGCCCAGTGCGCTGGTGGCCACAGAGCAGTCCATGGCGACCGCTGCAGACCACAGGCGCATCCGGCAGTCCTCGTCGGTCGTACTCATGCTGCCCACGCTCACCTGCGCGGTGAGCTTGACGCTGCCCTTGCCCGCCACGGCCTTCTTGACCGCGGCGCTGAGCGCGACGGCTCCGCCGTCGGGCTCAGCCGGGCCGGGCGGCTTCGCCGAGCCGTCACCGGAGAGCACCGTGGAGATCCAGGTCGCGACCTGCGCGCCGATGGCGCCCGCGTGGACGATCTCCTGTTGGGAGGCCGACTCCAACAGCTCCCGGTCGCTGTGGTCCAGCGCCGCCAGGCAGTCCGCGCTGCCTTCGTCGGCCTGCGTGAGGAACGTCGCCCACAGTCGTTGCGCCTGAGGGTCGGGGACGCGGAAGTAACCGTGGGCGTCCCGGGCGAGTTGGCGGAGGTCCGCGCAGAGCGGGCGCAGCCTGGAGAGAACGCCATCGGGGTTGTGCGGGTCAGCGGATGTCGCGGCGTTCCGCAACACCTCGCCCATGCCGCCCATGATCCGGCCGAGACGGTCGCCGGCGAGATCCCGGCCGCCGTACTCCCACCACGCGGCCACTTGCAGTTTCTTGACCTGGGGTGGGGCCGACGCCTGGTCGACCGGGGCGGGCAGTTGTGCGTGGGCGTCGGCGGCCGCCGACGGGGGTTGCCCCGTGTGGAATGCCTCCTGGGTCGTGGCGATGCCCACGGCGGTGACGCAGAGCAAGCCGACTGCGGTACGGCGGACGGCCAGCCGCGTGCCCGTCACACCTGCGGGGACCGCGGCCCGCTGGGTGCCACGCCGCCACCAGGTCCGGACCGCCGCCCCGATGGCGACCGCCAGGACCGCGGTGGCCGCGCCCAGCACGAGAGCCATGCCCAGCATGGGCTGCGCGTCCCGCCATGCCTCAGCGGGCCGCCACTGGCAGGACGATTGCAAGACGGCCAGCGACGGGACGCACCCGTCCAGCGAGGTGAGCGCAAACAACCCGCAGTACCCGGTCACCACGGCCGTCCCCGCCGCGACGAGCGTCGTGGACAGCCGGCGGCCGCGGGCCGCGATGTCCGCGGCCACCGCGGCGACGGCCGCAGCCACCGTCAGGGCCGCCAGCCCCCATCCCTCGAAGATCAAGTATTCGACGCCGCGCAGCCCGAGCGGCGGTTGCCCGGTGTGCGTCCACGCCGTCACACCGACGATCACAGCCCAGCCGACCGCCCCGCCCGCCAGACCGGGCCACACGGCGCGGCGCAGTGGCGGCGGCGCCTCCCAGGGCACCGACACGTCCGTGCCGTCCCGCACGGCGTCGCGAGCCCACCGAGGCGCGCCGACGGCCGGCCGGGCAAGCTGGGCGAGCAGGGGCACAACCCACATCGCCGCTGCCGCAGTCGGGACCAGGGGCAACTCCGCCAACGTGCCCAGCACCGCCCACACCGCGGCGATCACCGACAGCGCGGCGGCGTGCTCGGCCACCTGTCCAGGCGGCTGCCCCTGCGTCAGCGCGTCGCGCATCGCCGACACGTTGAAGGGCCATTGGAAGGCCAGCTGCACGCCGGTCTGCTGCCACCAGGAGAACCACCCGGACAACACCAGGAAGGCGCCGGCCAAGGCAATCAGCATCGCGGTCCGGCTACTGCCTCCCCGCCACGCCCGCAGCCACAGCCGGGCGCACCGCGTGGTCCACAATGCGAACACCGCACCGGCGAGCACCGGCAGCAGCAGAGCCTCGGGCTGGCTGGGCAGCCACTCGAACACCGCGACACGGTCGGCGCCGAACTCCGCCACCGCCATCCCGAGTCCCAACCACAGCCCGGCCCGCACCCCGGAGGGCACCCGGCTCCCGGTGACCATGGCGTGGGCGACGGCCCGGCACAACACGGTCCCGGCCACCGCGGTGATCAACGCCGCAGCGACCAACGCGATCGCCCCGCCGGTCCAGGCGCTCACCAGGTTGAACTGTCCCAGGTAGTCCCACATCTGAGAGTTGATCACGATGGCGGCGGCCCCGGTGAGGAACATCGACAGCGGGCTCGCGCCGAACAACTCCGCCGGGTCGTCCAGGCTCGCCCGGCGCAGATCCCATCGCGGGTGGGTTCGCCACAACTCGACGAACGAGCCGACCGCCCGCCGCAACGCGCCACCGGCACGGCCGGCGACCGGGATCGCCCAGCCCCGGGGGTCCGCGCCCCAGCGCACCGCGGCCAGATCCGCATAGACTTCCCGGCTGCGCAGCACATCCGCCCGCGCGAGGTACACCAGCGGCACCAGCAACACCGGCAGCAGCAGGCTCCTGGTCACGACAGGCCCCACGCCGGACCAGAACGGCGACCCCAGGCCGTCGATGAGGCCGTACGCGGACCAGGCCAGGTACGGCACGAGCGCCAGGGCTAGGAACGCCCACCACAGGGCGACCGTGGTGTAGGCGATGGTGACATCGCGATTGCGGACATGGGCCAGCTCATGCAGCAGCACGGCCCGGAAGCCCTCGGGGTCGGCAGCCCTGCGGGCGAGCAGACCTGTGTGCAGGCACACCGTGGCGCGCCGGTTGCGGCCGAACACCACCGCCCCGGCCGAGAGCGCCGCGGGGTCGACGACGAACCGCGGCGCGCGGGCCAGGCCGGCCACGTCGACCAGGTCGGTCAGCTGCCGCCGGAACTCGCCGTCGCGGTCGACCCGGTCCAGCGGGACGACCCGGCCACGCCGCGTCTTCCACGCCGGCAGGCCGACGAACAGCACGCCGGCCACCACCAGCAGCAGGACCGGCCACGCCAGGCCCAGCCACCACGGCAGCGACGAGTTGAAGCGTGCCTCGCAGGCGTCGTACGCGTCGGACTGGGTGATGACGCTGGCCGACGTGGCCGCCACCGTGCCCTCGTTGGGATCCGCCCCGGCGGCGAGCAGGCAGCCCAGCCCACTCGGCCTGTTCAAGCCGGACAGCACCCCGACGATCATCGTGCCGCTGGCCACCACCATGAGCACCAGCAGCAGCACGAACCGCATCGTGGTGCCCGCGCTCATCGCCCGCTCGTCCACCCTGGGCCGGGCAGGGTCCGCGCTCGTCACGCCTCGCCTTCGGGCGGCGTGCGTTCGCCGGGATCCTGCGGGTCATCGTCCGGCACCGCCAACCGGGCCACCACCGCGTCGGCGACCACCACCGCCTGCTCCTGCGCGAGGCCCCGCTGCGCGGCCATCTCCAGCATCGCCCGCCGCACCTCGCCCAGCTGCGCGGGGGTCAACGGCGGTACCACGACGGACGCGGTCGGGCGTCGCAAGACCTTGCGCAGCACAGCTTTCACCCCCTTCGACGCGCCATCCACCGCGCTGTCCGCGACGCGCTTGGCCGCCTGGTCCACTCCCAGCCACACCACCGGGGTCACCAACACCGCGACCTCGTCCAGACCGAAGCCCAGTGGCTCCCGCCGACGGCTCCGCCGTCGTAACCGCTGCAAGACGGTCGCGTCGTCGAACCCGGCCAGCGCGTCCACGACGGGCAACTCCTCAGCAGCCACCTCCGCCACGACATCGCGGACCACATCACGCACCCTGGCCGCGCCCCCGCCGCCCCCACCCTCATCCGGCGACGCTGTTCTCGACCCCACAGCAACCCCCTGCCGTCGCACACCGCTATCGACAACACGCAGTGAGCCTCACACCTTGGCCCCACGGACCCCGGCGGCGCAACACCCAAACGGATGGCCGACGTTCGACGCATTTCGGCCTGCCCAGAGGAAGCAAAGAGGAGAAACCCGCACCGCGGATGAATTCAACGCGGGGTGGCGGCAGAGCCGGCTCGGCCGTGTCAGGGGGAATTCAGGGTTGTCATCAGGGTGATCACTCATGGGCAACGCCCACTGCATTCAGCAGAGTTGACGTCGTCACCCGAACCCCATCGGCACCGCCGGAGGGACCTCGATGCACATGCGCCTCGCCGTCACCACCCTTTTCGTGACCTCCGCTCTCATCGCCGGTGCGGCTCTGCCCGCAGCCGCGATACCTGCCGCTTCCAGCACCCCGACGTCCGCGAACCCCACCGTCCAGGACATTCTCGACCACTGGCCCGACGGCGTCGTTGCGGGCGCGCCGGTCAGGCGGGACGGCGTGGGCGCCACTGCCGGCCCCGTCACCGCTCACGCGTACGTCCGGATCGACAGTGTCACCAAAGCCTTCACCAACACGGTGGTGCTCCAGCTCATCGCCGAGCATCGGATCGACCTCGATGCACCGGCACGACGGTACGTCCCCGAGGTGCTGCCCGCCCCGTTGCCGGCGGCCCGCTGAGCGCGCACGCTCGGCCGCCGGACGGGTGGGCGGACTGTATGTCCCGGGTGGCTCAGGTGTTGGGGTCGTCGGGCCACTGCAGTTCCCAGTTCATGCGGCATGGCTTGTGCACCTGTCCGCCGTCGCCCAACAGCCACAGGTTGCGGTTCTCGGTCATGAAAGAAAAGGGCGGCGTGGGGCCCTTCACTTGAATCGCTGCTTGTACGGGACTCTTGATCACTTGTTGCCAGGGCCGGTCCGATTGTTTTTCAGCCGCCGGAGAAAAGGTGCGGTGTTCCTTCTTCTCCAGGTCGTACACGGCGCCCTTCGGAGACTGTGTCGTCCGCTCGGGGTAGATGAAGCGACTGCTTCCGCCGTAGTAATTCGACAGATCCTCCACCTGTGGCTTGGCGTCGAAGGGCTTGATAATTTTGCTGCCTTTGACGAGGTAGGAGGTGCCTTCGATGTTGACGGCGCTGTCCACTCCGTCGGCGAACACCGTTCCGCTCAGTTTTGAGAGGTGCTGGGTGATCTTGCGAAGGTTCTGCTTCTTGGGGATGCCGCTGAAGACGGTGGCCGGGTCGTCAGTGAAGTGGGCATACTTTCCGAGGAAGAAGTACCACTCGAAAGGATTATGCCCGCGTGCCGGAGTGAGGATGGCGTCCGGAATCGGGTACGCGTAGGGGACGTTGTGCCAGTAGCTCCGGATGAGCTGGGGGCCGGCGGTGAGTTTCTCGTCCCGGACGTTGCAGGTGACGTACTTGTCGCCGATGAAGAAGTACCCGATGTCGGTTCCCGGGACCCGGACCGCGGCGTCGATGCCGTTCGCAAGGGCGGGCACCTCCTGACCATTCAGCTTCCACTTGCGTTGGATGTTGACGGCGGTACCGCAGGTGAAGGTGGTCTTCTGGTAGCTCACCCGCACACATTGCTTGCCCTTGAACAGCCAGGCAGTCGGTTTCGGCCCGCCTTCCACGCCTCCCATGGCCGCCGAGAGCCCGGATGTGAACTCGGGCGGCAGGGACGGGAGTGCGTTGCTGATCGAGGTCGGTTCCTTGGTCCGGCTGTCGTCTTGCCAGTTGAATTGCAGGATCTGGTCGCCGGACGTCGCCCACGCGATCGAGCTGGACTTGTCATAGTCGGGGAAGACGGTGTCCAGTTTCTTGTTGAACGGCGCAGGAAGGTTCTTGTAGTCGCTCAGTGATTCCTTCAGATCCCAGTAGCCGGAGAACATGAAGCCGATCTCCTGCCACGTGATGGATCCATCGCTCACGGTCGCCACGCCGGCCGAGCCGTCCTGTACCAGGACCAGGGCATTTTCCTTGATGGTCGAGCCCGCTTGTGTAGGGACTTTCATCTTCTTGATGTTGTAGGCATGCTGGATTCCCTGTACTGCCATGACGGGTCTTCCTTCTTCCGGGTGATTTTTCTGAGGTTTTTACTTTTCTCGGCTGCGCTACCGTGTCCGCCCGCACAAGGGGATCCAGAACAGAGAGGCGGTCGGGCCGCCTCGGCTCTCCTCTTGATCAGCCGCTCCACCGGTCGAGTGGACCGTGGACGCGTTGATGGTGAGGGTGGCGCCCTTGGGCACCGGCAGGAACACCACGTCCGGGACTGTCGTGGCGCCGTCGGCTGATCTGGCGCTGTAGAGCGTCATGCCGTAGGGGGTGCCGCCCGCCGGAGTGACCGTGACGGGGACCTTGCTGCCGGACGCGGAGGTGTCGGAGATGTAGCCGACGAGGAAACCGTCCGTCGGAACATTGGTTTTCGTGTAGCCGCTGGTGAAGGTGTACGGCACTGCTTCCGGCAGTCCGATGATGTTCGTCCGGCCGCTGACGTGGAGGTCGGTGAAGTCGGCGTCGGGGTGGGTCACGGTCACGACGACGGTGGCCACTTCCAGCAGCTTGCCCGTACCGTAGCGGCCCTCTGAGGCGATCAGGGTGAAGGCCGTGTCCTGCGTCAGCCCCCTAACGGTCATCTCGGCCTTGCCCGTGACGTCCTCCGTCCTCGTTTCCGCTTTCGCGTCGCGGTAGACGAGGGTGAGGGTGGTGGACGGGGCGGCCGTCCAGGAGAGGATGACGTTCTTGGCGTGCGGGATGTGGAGGCCGTCCGGGCGGAATCCGCTGATGAGCCGGGCCCGGCCGCCGTCCGCCCCCTGCGGGGCAGTGGCGGTGTCACCGGTTTCCGGCGACACCACGGTGGCGTGCGTGATCTCTTCCTGCTCCGGATTCTTCTGACGTTCCTGATTCCTGTGGACCCGCAACTCGCCCGCCCCGAACGGGAGCCAGGTCAGCAGGGACTCGATCTCGTAGCTGTTGACCGGGTCACGGGCGATCCGGACCGAGGCGCCGCGCGGGACCGGTGCCACGATGCCCACGGGCAGCAGGTCCCCGTGATTTTCGTCAGGGTCGTAGGCGAGGGAACGGACGGAGTAGGGGTTCCCGCCCGGGGCGGTGACGGTGACATCAAGGGTCACTGGCTCCTTCTTGCCTCGGGTGTCCTGGGCGTCCGTGCCCGCGATGTCCGAGGACAGCGAAACGTCGGGCCTCTTGTTGATCGCGGACAGCACCAGCAGGCCGTCCGTGTCCGCCCTCGCCTCCCATGCGCTGGTGAACGCGGGCTCCCAGGACTGCCGGCGGCCCAGGACGGTGCATTTACGTGCGACTTTGAGGGTGTTGGCTGCGAGGTCGGGCTCGGAGACGCTGACCACGATGGTGAGGCTGTGCAGCACCTTGTTGTTCTGCCTGGTGTCGTACGCGGTCAGGGTCACCGGTGTCGTGCGGCGCAGTCCCTTGACGGTGTGGTCGTTGACCGACGAGACGTCGTGCCGGCCGCCTTCCCAGACCAGCTCGTACTTGACGTGCGCGAGTGCCGTGGCCCGCCATGTGATCCGTGCCTGACCGCCGCGTCTGACGGTGGGTGGATCAGCGCGCAGGTCCTGCATCTTCAGCTCGGGTGCACCCTTCCGGACGCGCAGTTTGACCGGCAAGCTCGGGGTGTCGCCGCGGACCTCGCGGATTTCGATGTCCGCGACGCCGGTCGCCTTGTTGATGGCGACGTCGGCCAGGGTCAGGGTCTCGGGGGTGATGCGGAAGATCTCGTCCTGTCCGGGGTCGGCCTCGTAGTGGTCGTCGACCTTGGTGAAGGAGTTCCATCGTGTGTACTGGGAGTTGATCCCGGAGAGTGACTCGGTGAGGTGCTGTGGGCTCTCGCCCACAGGGAGGGTGACGGTGAGTTTGCTGAGTTTCTCCTCGGGGCTCGCGGCGTCGGCGTAGAGGACGAAGGTGACTTTGTTGGGGGCGGAGGTCGACACGTTGGTGTCGTGCGGTTTGTACGCGTAGTTCAGCCGCGGCGCGGGTGCGCCGCCCGCCGCGGTGGTCCGCTCGGCCTCGTCCGTCTTGGCGAGGGTGAGGCCCTCGCCGCCGAACGGGATCCACCACATGGTGCCGCTGTCCGGCTTGATCAGCGCGTGGATCTCGATCTTCGACCCGGCTGGGACGGGCAGGCAGATCGCCGAGGGTGTCTTGGGTTTCTCGGCACTGTGGCGGACGGTGCGGCGTTGGGTGTGGCTGAGCTGCGCGTCGGTGAAGACGTTGGCGAACACGCGTGAGGTGCGTTGGCCCGCGATGGAGTGCGTCGGTTGGTAGAGCAACAGGCCGTCGGTCTTGGCGAGGGCGATGAAGGCGCCCTTCCAGGCGTGCGGGTGCTTCACCGGTGTGCCGAAGAGCTGCGTGGAGGTCCGGACCGACAGGTCTCCGACGGAGACGACCGGTTTGCGGACGGTGACGTGCACGCTCTGGTAGTTGCGCACGGTCTCGTTGTCGTCCGTGCCTTCCGCCTTGACCACGAAGGTGGTGGCGGACGTCATGCTGGGGACGGTGGTGGTCCAGCGGTCGTCCTTGAGCTGGGGTTTGGGGGCCGTCTGTCCGAGGCCGTAGTACACGGTGTATTCGGCTGTGCCGGACCCCTTCCAAGACAGGGTGACCGGCTTTCCGCACTCGACGTCGGGCGGAGTGGCCCGGAGGTCGGAGAACCGCACCGCGGGCGACACCTTCTGCACCAGCACGCTGGCGGGCCGGTCCCTGGGTGTCTGCCCTGCGGGGGCGCTGGTTTCGGTGACGGCGACCTTGGCTGTTCCGTGGTGGCCCTGGACGGTGATCTGCTTGAAGCGGAACGCGAAGGTGCCTTTGGGCTTGGACGGGGTCGTGGCGGTGAACCGGCCCTGGACGTTCGGTTCCTTGTCCAGTGTCCAGTCGCCCTCTGACGGCTTGATGCCCTGTACGGCCTTCCATGCGTCGGGGGCGAGCAGCGCTTCCTTGCCCGTGCCGACGGGGAGCTGGAACACCAGTTTGGTGCAGTCGATGTCGGTCGGGATCGTGGCGGTGATCTCCACCTCGGCCAGGGGCGAGCCGGCGTAGAAGGGTGTCGGGGACAGGGCGTGGGCGTAGCTGAGCAGTGGCTGGTCGGTGTCGTGGGACATGTGCGGCTCCTCCTGGGGCGACGGGTCGGGGGACGGGGTTAGGACGGGGGCGGGGTGCGCAGGTAGAGGAAGCCGTCGCGGGCGGGTGGGCGGCCGGCGTCGAGGGCTTTGTCGCTGATCTGGGCTTCGGTGCCTGCCGTGCTGATGGCGTAGTCCCGCCAGGTCTTGTCGTCCCTGCGCTCCACGAAGGTCCACTCGCCCTGCCAGGCCGCCGGGCGCGGCATCCTGAGCTTGCCCAGCAACTCCTCGGTCGCCAGGAGCGGGCCGGTGCGGAACGCGGCACGGCCCGAGTGGACGAAGGGGCTCACATACCGCTCCGGGAGCCTGATGTCCTCGGCGGGGACCACGTCGGTGAAGGCGTGCACGGCGGCGAAGGGGTCGGCCAGGAGCGTCACCCGGGTGTCCAGTGAGGGGTCCGGCGGCGCGGCCGGGTCGGGCCGCGGCGTGAAGGTCACCTTGACTCCGTCGTGCCGCGGGCCCGGGCTGAGGTAGCCGTCGCTCTGCGGTGGCCGGGGATCGGTGACGTACACGGTGTCGTAGCTGCTGCCCTGCACGTACCCGTAGAGGCCGTCGCTCGGGAGCGCCGCGGCTCCGAGCCTGACGGTGAAGGGCGCTTTCGTGTAGGCGTCGTCGCCGCTGGTACCGACGTGCTTCCACTGCGGGCTGACGGTGATCGGCCCGGCCAGCTCGCCGCGGAGCCGGGCCCGCAGGAGGACGATCGGGCGGCCGAGGAGCAGGGACAGGTCTCTGGCGGTGGCGCCGGGACCGGGGGCGATGGTGGCGCTGATGCGGTCGATGGAGGTGACGAGCGCGGACAGTGCCTTGTGGGGTCTGCCGCGGAGGGCGGTGACGAAGGCATGCAGGTGCGGCATGGTCGCGGGGTCGAGGTCTGCGCAGTGCGGTACGGGGCGCCAGACAATGTGGGACTCGCCGTTCTTCTTCACCGCCGTGCGGAGTTCACCCGCGGGCTCGCCTGAAGGGGCGTAGACGAGCAGGGACTTCGCCAGGTGGTTGACGAGCAGCCATCCTGCTACAGGGCTCGGCTGTGCGGTGGTCGCCAGTACGGGGTCGATGACCCGTCGGTCGTCGGTCGCGCTCAGGTAGTCCAGGCGTAGGCGGGCGGGTTGCTGGAGCCGGGGCGTGAGCTGGACCCACTTGTTGGCGGCCTCATCCCGGACGGGCTGGCGGGGGACGATGTGCGGGGAGCGGGCGAGTTGGTCGCTGGCGTAGTTCTTGGTGATGAGGTCGAGGGAGCGCCCGAAGTTGTCCACGACGCTCAGACGGGTGAGGAGCATCTGGCCGCTGCACAGGGGGCGGAAGGCCCGGCCGGTGTCCTTCAGCTCCTGTTCCAGGGGGATGCTGCGCGGGCCGCCGGCGACGAGTTTCTCTGTGCCGGGGTAGTGCCGCGGGGGCATCCCGGCCGGTGTCGCGTGGGCGTCTTCACTGCTCAGGACTATCCACGGGTTGAGGCCGTGCAGGGTCTGGGAGAGGAGGTCGAGGGTGCCGGCCTCCTCGGCTTCGGTGCGCAGGCGCTCGGCCGCGTCACCGGTGAGGCTGTGGCTGTGGTGTTCGAGCTGCCGCTGGAGGATGTGCGGGACGCTCGGGGTCAGCAGCGAACGCCCGTGGACGGTGGGACCCGGGGAGGTGGCGGCTTTGCTGCGGGTCCACTGCAGGCGGCCGTCGCCGTCGAGTGCCCAGGCGCCCTCGGCGCTGCCGGACGTGCCGCCGGATCCGCTGGGGAAGGACAGCGGGTGTACTTCCGCCTTCCACAGGACGAACAGGGGGGACCAGGGTTCGGCGGTCCAGCGGTCGGTGAGGTCGGGCAGGGTGCCGGTGGCCTGGTCAGGTTTGGCGTACAGCTCCTCAAGGCGGGTGGGGTGGGTGGCTGGTTGGGAGGAGGCGAGCCGGGTCGCTTCGTGCAGCAGCCAGAGTTCTCCGGCCAAGGCGGTGGGCGAGGGTGATCCCTGGCCGCTGCCCGGGGCCGGGAGCTTTTTCCAGGCTCCGGCGGGCAGTTGAGGCGTGACAGTTGTGCCGTTCTTGTCGCGGAAGGCCGTGATCAGCTTGTCGGAAGCCCGGCACTTAGGGGGTGGCGGAATCGCCGGCTGCCGGCGGCCGCGGGCACCGCGGATGAGGACGACGGGGTCGGTCGGAGCGTAGTCGTGGCCGTGCGGGTGGCGGGTCAGGTCGGCGGCGATGGAGTGTTCGGTGCCGGTCTTCAGCCGGCGGCGCAGTTCGGTCACGTCACCGTGGAGTTTCTTGACCCGGGCTGCCAATGAGGTCGTGACGGCGGGGTCGAGATCGGCGTTCAGCTTTTCGGTGACTTGGGCGGGGTGCTTGCTGTCGGGGAGGTTGCGCAGCCACCACAGGTGGTACAGGCGTGCCTGGGCGCCGCGCAGGCACGCCTCGGCGTGAGCGAGGGCGGCTTCCAGGGTGTTGAGGTGCTCCACGGGCGGAATGGCGTGGGGGCCCTCCTGTCGGTCGGCTGTGCCCGCCTGCCAGGACCAGCGGAAGCGGGCCGGGGTGCGGTGGAACCAGTCGCGGTGCAGCGTGTGGGCCGTCGTAGCAGGGGTGTCGGATTCATCGATGAGGCCGTGCTGGAGGGCGGTGAGCAGGGAGCCGGTTGTGCTGGCCGGTCCGGTGAGGGCGGTCAGGGCGTCGCTGGCACTGTGGCCGATGGCGACCTGCACCGCCTTCTGTCCGTGGATGACCTTGTCGGGGTCCGGCATGGACTCCTTGACGTCTTTCTGGCCTGTTGGGTCCCAGATGACGGACAGGGCGTTGCCGACGAACAGCGAGCGTTTGGGGAACTCCGTCATGCCCGGGGGCAGCCGCCAGCCCAGCCGCCTCGGGTCGGTGGTGGTCGTGAGGATGTCGTCGGCGGCGCGGGAGTACCACCCGACGACGAGGTAGCTGACGGCAAACCACTCGTTCTCCATGCCGGAGGCGTTGTCGCGAAGGGAGAAGACGTTGTGGCAGTACGGCTGGAAGGAGGCGAAGGCGGTCAGGCCCGGTCCCACGCAGGTGAGGAACTGGCTGTCATGGGGGCGGGGTTCGCTCCAGCCTTCGGCGCTCTTGACCTCGCCGATCCAGCACGTCTCCAGCTTCCCGGAGCTGTCCGGCCTGGCGTAACGGGCGGCGGCGGCGTCCCCGTCGTCGATGGTCTTGCGCAGGCGGTCGCTGTCGACCATCCAGGAGGCGGTGGTGCGCTTTTTGCCGTCCGCGTTGGTGGCGTAGCGCAGGACGAGCCAGCGGTTCGGGACGAGGGGAAGCGACGGCCTGCTGTCTGCTGTGGTGTCGGCGTGGCAGAGGGCGTCGGGGAGCTGCCAGTGCAACCGGATGCCTTTGTCGCGGCTCTGGTTGAGATTGAAGCCGTTGAACGGGTCGGGTTCCACGGGCCGGTGGGAGCTGAGCGCACCGCGGAAGTCCGGGCGCCACCGCACGAACGCCTTGTTCTTGCGGAAGGGCATGGTGCGGGCATGCACCCGGACCGGGACGACGAGAGGGCCGGTGGCCATGGGTGTGCTGCTCCTAGGCGGAGGGGAAGGTGATCTGGTACGGGCTGTTCAGCAGCTGGATCGCGAGGTCGGACGACTTGAAGGACTGAGGGGCGATGTTGTGCTGTTTCGCCAGCGCTCTGGTGAGCGAGGAGTTGCCGGTGCCGAGGGTGAACACGGCGCGTTTCACGTCCCGTTGATAGGAGGTGAGGCCGGTCAGTGTCTTGCCGGGGATCTCCTTGCCGCAGTTCTTCCCGCCGGGCTCGCGGAGGTTGATGGTGTCGGGGCCGTCGATGCCGAAGTGCAGGCCCTGCGCGGGCTCGCGCAGGACGACTTTCTTGGGCACTGTCTCGAAGAGGCAGAGCAGTACGTCGGCGGAGAGACATGCGCGGCGCAGGATCTGTGTTGCCTCGGCCCGGCCGAAAGCCTCGATGACCAGGTCCGGACAGTCGCAGACCAGCGAGGAGCGCAGCAGCAGGCCCGCTCGGGGAGGCAGCGGTGGCGGGATCGCGGTGAGCGTCCGCTCCGCCAGCCGTTCCACGCCGCCGAAGCAGCCGGGGCTGCTGGCGCCGGCCCGCAGGTGGGACAGCCACGCGGGGTCGATGTGGAAGAACCGCAGGCTCTCCGGAGGCAGCATCCCGGCGTCCGGCACCAGGTAGGCGAAGGGGACCTGTTCCAACACGTCGAGACGGTCCAGCCAGGAACGGGCCTCGGACAGCTCACCGGCTTCCGCGCCGGCGGCGGCCAGGGCGTGCAGGACATCGTCGGGGCGGTCGTCGAGGAGCCGGGTGATGTGGTCGCCGCGGCCCCACGGCCGGGCGGCGGGTTCCTCCGCGGGCGTGGCGGAGGAGAGGGCGGCGTCGATGCTTGCGGAAAGCCCGCGGTCCAGGCAGGACGCGAGCCGTTCACGGGGCGAGGCCGGGGCCTGCCAGCGGCCGGACTCGGGCGGGCCTGCGGCGAGCATCCGGGTCACCACGGCGCGAGCCGTGTGCTGCCAGCCGGTGAGCGATGCCACGTAGTCGGCGTCGGACAGGGCCAGGGCGCGGCCGAGGCTCCACGCGGAGGCGTAGCTGATGTCGAACATCCCGTGCTCGGGCAGGTAGATGGCAGCGTGGTCACCGCTGCATGCGGGGTCGGGTGGCTCGGGTAGACCGGGCGCGACGACGGGGGTGAGGGGGCCCCGGTACCAGGCGAGGGTCTGCTCGCCCGACGACATTCGGCTGGGCAGCGCGACGTAGCCCCGCCGCAGCCGGCGGGACACCTCCTTCTCCGCGGCGCCGGAATCCATGGGGACTGTGAGGGGGCGTCGCAGCAGCAGGTCGCCGGCGGCGAGTCTGGTGACGACAGCGGGAAAGTGCCGGATCTTGCCGTCGAAGGCGAAGGTCCAGGACCACAGGGAGACCAGCCGGACGCGTTGTGTGCCGCCCGGCAGGGTGCCGGACAGGTGTTGCCCGTGGCCCTCCAGGGAGACCAGGTGTGCAACGTAGTGACCTGTGGCCTTGGGGAGGCGGCTGGCGAGGACGACCGCGAAGTCGCCCTCGACGATGTCCTCTCCGCGGGTGCTGTGGTGCGGCTTCACTTTGCGGACGTGGGCGAGGTGGGCGAGTTCGTCGTCGGTGTCGCGGGGGCAGACTTGGGTGAACGCGTCGGCGATGACGTCGATGGTGCGGCAGGGGCGGGTGGCCTCGACAGCGGTCGGTGTGAGGGCGGGGACGGCGACGTGGCTCTCCGGCTTGGGGACGTCCGCGCCGAGGCGGGGCGTGGCCAGGCCCTCGGCCGCGGGATCCTCGTGGATCTCGCTGGGGCCCAGGACGAGGAGGGCGAGCCAGGGCAGGTTCTTGTGCCGGTCCTCGGCGCTGATGACGCGCTGCCAGGGCAGTGACGGCTGCCGCAGTGTGCAGTGCGCGAAGGTCTGGTCGAAGCGGCCTGCGGCGCCGCTCGCCGGGTTGACGGCGTGGACGAGGGACGGGCCGAGGGTGAAGCGGGGCGCCTCCACGTGCACAGGCTGTTCGAGCGGCCGGAAGAAGTCCTGGCCCAGCTCGGTGTGGTCGGAGCTGACGAGTTTCTGGGTGACGGTCACGGTGTACTCCCCGGCGGTGAGTCCGGGGTGCTGGGCGTCGTGGAAGTGCAGATTCAGCGGGGCGGGCATGGCGTGGCTCAGCTCTCTGTCACGGTCAGCGGCGCGTCGGTGAACGCGGACTCGACATCCCGGCCGTAGCGGGACAGCGGGGAGTTGCGCAGGGGGACCGGCGGGGCGGTGTGCAGCTTGGTCTCGTCGCGGGCCAGCACCTCGGCGCCCGCCTTCTTCAGGGCGGCGAGTACGGAGTCGCGGGCGGTGGTGGCGGGGGCACCGCTGATAGCGGCGACCTTGCCGACCGCGCCGGTCTCGCGGGTGGGTTTGGCGCCGTCGACGAGCGGGGTGAGCGGTACTTTCGCGGTGTTCGGCACAGTTTCGTGCCGCAGCGCCTGGGGTGTGACCGTGCCGGGGCTGCGGCTGGGTTTCCTGACGGGGGCGGTGAGGCGCAGGCCGACGAGGCGTCCGGTGAGGAGGTGGCCGGACGGCTGGTCCGGTCGGCCCCACAGCGCCTCGGGTACGGCGCCGGTGTCGGGCAGGATGCTCCAGCCGTCGCGCTTCAGGTCCAGTACGGTGCCGCCCCTGGAGACGGTCACCGTGTGGGTCGATGTCACACCGGTCGCCTTCAGCGGGCGGATGGCCACCTTGTCGGACGTCGACTTGATCTCTTCCGTGGTGCCGCAGGGCCGGCCGATGAGCAGCGAGGTCGCGGGGGCGACGCCCGTAGTGGTGAAGGAGAAGCCGTCGGTCGCTACGGTCCACGGTTGCGTCGCGACGCCGGGCGTGCGGGGCGCGGCCAGGAGCCCGCCGACGACGCTCGCCTTCAGCGGCGGCGGAAGCTGGCGCTGGAAGTCGGCCCAGGCGACGGCGCGGCCCTTGGCTTCGGCGGAGCCGAACGCCACGGTGAACGACACAGGCCCGGCATGGACGGTGGCCCTGCCGCCGAACGGGTCTCCCCATACGTGGCAGTCGGCGGCCACCTCGGCCCGGACGGTGAAGTGGATCAGGCCGATGGAGATGTCGGCCGCGAAGCCGATCCGGACGCCGATCCGGAAGTCGTACTTCGGTGGGTTGGTCCACTGCAGGTAGCCGTCGAACCGGGCGACGAACCAGGCGCGCACCCAGCCGCCGTCGAAGACGATCGCGGTGTTCGAGCCGAGCATCAGGGAGCCGGGGGTGACCGCGAGGTAGACCGCGGAGGTGATCGAGACGGCGCCGGACAGCGCCCAGCTCGCGCCCAGGCGCGGAACTCGCGGGTAGTGCGCCGGTGGATGGTAGAGCGGGTGGTAGCCGCCGAGAGTGATGACGAAGTCGCCGCTGCGGTCAGGGCCTTTGCCCGGTTCGGGCGGGCTCCACACGTACACCGCCAGGCCACCCGTCAGCTTGAACGACGGGTTGAGCACGTAGGAGTTGTCGGTCAGCAGCGCGGTGAACGACAGCAGGCCGGGGCCGCGCTGGTACAGGGCGCGCATCGCGATCTCGATCTGCGCGTAGACGGCGTCCCCGGTCTTGAGGCGGCTGGGGAAAGTGGCGCGCAGCAGCGCGAAGAGCCCCACCGACAGATCGTCGCCGAACTCCACGAGGGCCAGGGCACGCCCGGCGAGGAACTCGAACGAGGTGAACTGGACGCCGACCGCGACCCAGTTCTGTCCCGTCCTCGGGCTCAGCCACTTCTTCGCGAACAGGTCTTTGGCCATCTCTGCGGGGCTCTGGCCGCGCAGCGCCGGGTTGCCGAGACCCGCCACCAGGGGGAAGTCCTGGACCTCGTGAGGGCCTGGGACGCGGACCGTGGCGTTGTAGCCGCCGCCGAGCATCGCGCCGGTGACGCGGAACGGCGGCGGACCGAACCCGCCACCGCCCTCTGCGGCCAGCTCACCGAAGACGCTGAAGGACCAGGCGCCACCGCCAGACTTGTAGGCGAGCTGGCCGAGCAGTTTGCCGGAGACGGTGGGCAGGCGCAGCAGCAGCATGCCGTCGAACTGGTCGGTGAAGCCAGTGGGGGGTGGTGGTTTCGAGTACAGCAGCGCACCGGCGACCTCGGCCGGTCCGGCCTTGACGGAGAGCATGAGACCGCGCAGAGCGGGAGTGACGGTGTGCGGCGCTGCCAGGCCGACGCCGACGCCGAGCCCTTCGGCTTCCAGTTCGACCCCGGCGATGGTGAGGAGCCCGTTCACGCTGACGGTGATCTTGTCAGCGGACAGGCGGATGCCGAGACCGCGCAGGCGCAGGGGGCCGATCGAGCGGTCCAGGCGCAGCTCGGCGCTCAGCTCCGCCGGCTGAGCCGGAGGGGGCGTGTGCGCCGGAGGGTGTGACGGCGTCTGCACGGCCTGCACCTGTGACGGCGGCATCTGCAAGCTCTTCGGTGCGCCCCCGGAGCGCAGAGGCACCTCTTGCCACTGTGCCCCGATCAGGACGCGGACGGCGCCACTGGCCCCCGCGGGCACGTCGCCCTCGGGGAAGCCGAGCGCGTCGGCCTTGTCAGCGCCGTACCAGGCACGCCATGCCGCGACCGTCTCTTTGGTGATCTTGCCTTTGGTGTAGCGAAGGGTGGGCGCCGCGATGCCGACGTCCTGCCCCGCGGGAAGCTGGCCCCGCAGCAGTTCCAGATCGGACAGACGAGCCGCACACGAGATCCGCAACTGTACGAGCCACCACTGCCTGCCCCCGGCCGCGGTCAGCGCGTGGCCCTTGTCCGTGGTGGCGTGGACCAGCCAGTGGCCTGCCTTGCCTTGGCTGACGGTCAGCGAGGTGAGGACGGGCAGGAGGTCCAGGGGCAGGCCGGAGACGGGAAGCTTGAGGGCTTTCAGGAACTCGGCGGGGGCGATACCGGACGTGTTGGTCCAGGTGCCGGTGAGTGTGTCGCCGTCGCCTTTGACGGCGCACTCGATGACGCGGTTCTCGACGCTCAGGGTGGCCCGGCCTTCGATGCGGTACGCGGCGCGGGTTGAGACGCCGTCGCCGCTCAGGAGGGCCTTGTCGACGTTCACCTGGAGGGCGAAGGTCATGCCCAGGCCCGGGATCGCACCGAGGACGGAGAGCTGCGCCTCCCCGCCGCTCTTCTTCTCACCGATCCCGCAGCCGAGATACGTCAGTTTCAGTTCACTGAGGCAGCCAGGGAGGGACAGGCCGAGCGCGGACAGCACATCGGCCCGTGCCGTGGGAGCGAGGTGGGCGGTGAACCACCAGCCCGCCGACTTCGTCCACTCACCGTGGAGTGCCACGCTGAGCTTCTTCACCTCCCAGTCGGCGTCGAAAGAAGCCGTGACGTGCGCGCCCGCTTTACTGACGGAGAGCCGCACCCGCGACAGCGTCAGCCAGTCCGTGATCGGCCACCGTGCCAGTTCGGCGTCCAGCCCGTAGGACGGTGTGCCGCCGCCGAAGGCACCGTGCATACCGAACCGGCGCACGAGCAAGGAGGCGACGGGCGACTGTTCCGCGGTGAAGAGCTTCGCCAGCAGCGGCCCGATGTCGACAGGCTGGTCCAGGTCACCGCTGAGCCGGTACTCGGGACCGTTCCGGGAGAGTTGCACAGCGAGCCGTACACCGGCGAGATCGAGGACGCCGCCGATCACCGCGAGCACCCGGGAGTCACGGGAGAGCGCTCCGGTCCCGGGGTCCGCGATGACGCTGAACTCGGCCGACAGCCCCCGTACGGTGAGCACGTCCGGCACCAGGGTCCAGTTCTGTTCCACGCCCACGCGCAGCCAGCACGACTGGAGCGTGCCCGCGCCGCGTCCGCTGCCGGAGGTGAACGTCACGGCCGCCCCGGTGAGACAGACCGCGGCGCCCTTGACGGGATCGGGCAGCGGCAGACCGACGCCGCCCGTCAGCGTGGCCAGCTTCGCCAGTGACAGGGTGATGGGCGGGAAGGTGCCGGTCAGCGCCCACATCCCGCCCTTGGCCGGGAGATAGCCCCAGAGGTACGGCGCAGGAGTCGCGCCCTCCACGGCGAGTTCGACGCCGAATCCTTCGCACAAGGCGAGCCGGTCGCCACCGGGCGGGATGTCGATACCGACGACGAGCCGTACACCGGCGACGGCTTTCGCCGAGTGCAGAACCTGGAACGCGGCCCTGACCGACTGGGGCAGCCAGTCGGCGGCCTGCTGGACCGGCACGGACACAGTGATCCGCAGACCGGTCACCTCTCCGCCCACCTCGGTGAGGAACCGGACGTGCCCCGGGCGCGCGGTCCTGTCCTTGAGGGTGATGGACCCGATGACCTCCAGCGCTTCCGGGTCGCACTGCGCCTGATCGATCCGCAGCTCCTGCGCCGGGAACCAGGTGGTCAGCAGGTCCTTCGCCGAGGACAAGGTGAGGAAGTCGGAGCCGATGCGCACCGAGCCCGACTGGTGCTGCAACACCTCGGGGCTGAACATGGTGCGCAGAAGGTCTGCGGAGAGTGCCATGGATACGCCTCACTCATACCAGAGTTCGAATTCACCGGAGCTGTCCAGGAGGAGGTGCCACTCCACTCCGCGCGCCTCGTTCACCCGGTCGGGCGGGGGCACGCCCGGCCCCTTCTTGGTCGCCGGCAGGCTCGCCCGGTCGACATCGGCGTCGCTCGGGATCATGGTCGTCCCGAGCGCCCGGCGCTCATCCCCGCGCCACACCTGGTACCCCTTCTTCTCCGGCCACAGGACGTACTGGTGGAAGGGTCCGCCCGGGTCGGGCTTCTTCGTTCCGGGCCGTTTGCCTGGAGGGGCGTACAGGCTGGGGCTGGTGGCCTGCCACGCCTTGATGACAGTCGAGTCCAGATGCCCGCTTCTCGGGATACGGATACTGGGATGGGGCCCGGAGCTGATGAAAAGACCCGCCGGTTCGAGAAACGAGATCCATTCCTTCGACGTGGACGTCTCGCTGCCGTGGTGCCCGCATTTCAGCCACTTCTGTGACGCCCGCTTCGGGAAGTTGTCGGATTGGTACCTCAGCCGTAGCAGGTCCTCGTTCACCATCAGGGCGTCGGCCATGAGCCAGACCTGCTGACGCTTACCGTCCGACGGCCGCGCGGGTCCCTCGACGACGCACACCATGCTGCTCGCGTTCGCCCAGTCCTCCTTGGGCCGCTGGGTGCGCTGCATCTGCCACTTCGTGAGGGCCTGGGAAGCGGCTTCCCGCCACACGTGGTCTTGGGCGAGGCTCTGCTTCTCCGCGGCGGTGGGGTTCCATGGTTTCAACGGCTTGGGAGGTTTTTGTTTGTTGATCTCTTGCACGTATTTGTTGAAGTCGATGATGTTCTTTTCCAAGCGCTCCTTGAACTCCTTGTAGGCTGCGGCTTTCTCGTCCGGGTCCTGTTTGTCGATCTCTTCTTTCGCGCATTTCTTGGCTGCGAGCGTCACCAAGTGGTCCTCGTACTCGGCGGACGCCATTGTGACAGGGTGTGCCATCAGTTCGTCGACGCGAAGCTTCCATTGCGTCTCGGCGTGCTTCTCTCCAACATATTTCTTGCCGAGCTGCCGGCGGGCTTCGGCGTCGATCCACTGGTTCCAGGCGAGCCTCGGATGAAGAGTTTCAGTGGTGGACCCACTCGGATCCGTCATGACCCAGCGCGGTACGGACGCGCGGTCCCCAGAGAACACCGTGCTCCCCGGCTTCTCGCTGTACCTCCCCAATTGCGGAGCGAGGGCGTCGACTAGTTCCTTACGCTTCGCGGCGGTCGTTTCGAGCTTCTCGAACATGTCGCGATACGCCTGGGCTTCACAGCGAGACCTCTTCTCCTTAGCGTCAGTGATTTCCGGCTTGACAGTGGTCCTGAGTCTCTTTACCTCTGCGTCGATCAGGTGGGTGACTCGGTCCGTCACGGTCCTGATGACCTTTTTCCCCGGATAGAGCCTGTTCTCTGCCCGGCCCACGGCCTGCCGTCTTCCAGGCACAGACGTCTCGGGCTTGGGAAGAGACACCCAGAGCTGGTCCGAGTAGAAGCTCGTCTCCGGCAGCGGACCCAACTGCTGGCACGTCAACAGATAAATGTTGGGAAAGGCTCCGCGCGGTGAAAAGAACGCACGCGGAGCTGTCGGTGCAAACATGCGTTCGGGCTTCTTCTGTAGCCCGTGCTTCTTGTCCTTGTGGGACGGCTCGGTGCACTTCAGTTGATTCTTGTCAGGTTCCACGTCTTCCAGGAGGCGTGCGATGAAAAACTTGTCCTTCTCCCGGTAATCGTCAGGATCGCATGAATACCACACATTGTTGATCGAGTACCGAAGCTGCTGGTTGTCGTGGCACAGGATCCTGTCCAGCCGGTTGAAGTGATCCTCGTCCGGATGACTGATCAGGAGATAGTCGAGCACGTCATCGTGGTCCGCCAGGTAGCCCGCGATGCGGTCACGCACCCATGTGATGGACGGTTCACTGGCTGCGGGAGCCGTTCCCATGGCTCGCGGGACGATTCCGCCGCCGCTCTTCGTTCCGCAATCGAGGAGGACGGTGCATTTCGTCTTGCCCGACTCGATAAAACGAATAAAGGTGCAGTCGCCCTGACCTACGTAAAAAAAGATCACCTCGACGTCCATGCGCTGACCGCCACCTCGTCGGAATTTCGTTCTACGGTTACACGTTCGGGTATGGCTCTGGATTCGATGGATTCTGTGCAGGGTTCTACTCAGGCGGACACGAGATTAGTTAGCTGTCAGCGGAATGAGTGCAGTGCATATGCGAAGGATCAGCGCGGCGGAAGCGCATGGCGTGGGGTGTGCGCCGGGCGCCGCCGGGTAGTGAAATGCGGCGCACGCGGGGCGGGACAGGCTGCACGCTCACCGGGGGTTTCGCAGGCGGCCATGAAGGCGGCGGAGACGAAGGTCCGTCCGCGGTCGGTGAGGATCTCGGGCACCACCACCAGGCCGTGCCACCGTCTGCTCAAGCCGTGCGTCCAGGGTGAGGAGGCGGCGGTTGTCGGGACGGCGGCGTGGGCCAGACGCAACTGCCCGCTTCAGCCGGGTCATGCCGGTGGGGGACGGCCGTCTCCGCCGGCAGTACGGTCGCATCCACCGCCTGGATCACGGCCGCCACCACCGGTCTCCTCGCCACGTCCAGGGCGATGGCGAGTTCGGGCCACACCGGCTGGGGCGTCGCAGCACCACTGCGCCGGTCCTGCGGGTGCCGGACAGTATCTGCCGGCATGGCGTGTTCCATCATCGGTTTCGCGTAGCGCAGACGTTGGTTGCTGTACGGGCGCCGCCGCGCCTACGCGTAGGTGAACTCCACGGCGTTGCTTTCCTCGTCGCCGTTTACGGCGACGACCTGGACCGTCCCTGTCCCCTCGGGAACCAGGAAGACGATCTCGGTCTCACCGTTCCCGTTGGTCCCGCCCTCCCACATGGTCTCGTCCCAGTCCTGGTCCCCCCAGCGCAGTGTCTGAGCCCGCAGCAGCCTCCCGGTCAACGTAACCTGGATGCCCTGCGCGCCCCTGGCCGGGTCGATGCTGTCGATGTGCAAGCTCATCGCCTGTCCCTTCGTCTCATGGCCGGGCAGTCTCCGCCCGAAGCGGCCGCGTTCACCCTGGGCATGGCCTTCCGCCTCCGCCCCCAACCGCGCCGTGCGACAGGTTCACCCGGTTGTCAGAGTGCGGGATGTGGCCTTCTGCCCGTCTTGTCATCGCTCGATGGTGTGACGTTGGGGCATCGTCGCCGGTCGGACGTTCGAGGTTCGCTTGGGTTGCGGCATGGACATGCGCAAGCCGTATTCGACTGACCTCACCGACGAGCAGTGGGCGTTAGCCGAGCCGGTGATCATGGCGTGGAAGGCCCGGCACCCTTCGGTCAGCGGTCACCAGGGCAAATACGCGATGTGGGAGATCGTGAACGCGATCCTGTATCAGAACTGCACCGGCTGCCAGTGGGAGTTCCTGCCCCACGACATGCCTCCGCCCGGCGCGGTGAAGTACTACTTCTACCTCTGGCGTGACAACGGCACCGACCAGATCTTGCACGACCTGCTGCGGTTGGCAGCTGCGGGAGAAGAAGAAGCGATTAGCCGACCCGAGCCTTGTCATCCTGGACACGCAGAGTGCCCACGCTGCCGTCGGGGTGCCGGCCGCCACGACCGGCAAGGACGCCTCGAAAAGGGTGCCGGGCCGGAAGAGATGCCTGGCTGTGGACACCATGGGTCTGGTCATCGAGGCCGTCGTCCTGCCGGCGTCCGCGCACGACAACGCCGCGGGCATCGCCCTGCTGGACGGCGTGGCCGCACAGACCGACACGGTCGAGAAGGCCCTGGTCGACCAGGGAAGGGTCGTACGGGGCGGTCTCTCGCTGTTGCCAGGCGGTGGTTCGCCCGTCCGCGCGGAAGGATCGACGCGCGGGATCAAGCTCCCGGTAGCGCCCCGCGTCACCTGGCCTCGCTTCCGTGGGTCCACGGCTCTCAGCGTCTTGAACCACGCTACTGGCTCATTCGACGAGGGCGGCGAGCCGGCCGCGGATGCTCGCGCGTTCGGCCTTGAGTTCGGCGTAGCGGATGCTGCCCATGGCGGTCTCCTTCGACGCTCGTCGCGCGAGGAGGTAGGCGGTTGTCCACTCGGGGTGGGCGAACTGCCAGAGGGCCCAGGCGACAGGCTCACGAAGGGGCTTGGTGAGTTTTCGACCGGTCACGCTGCGGTGGCGGACGTCGATGTTCTGTTGGGTGCCGAGGTATTGGCAGGCCATGTAGAGGTCCTCAGCCTGCAGGGCGCAGCCGGTGGGGATCTCGCCCGCGGTTTGAAGCGTGTCGGCGATGGCCCGGACTTGGGTGGGGGCGGGGATGCGGGCGGCGCTTAAATTCGCCAGAAGCCAGGTACGCAGCCAGCTCCTCACAACCAAACACCTCACCGAACTGCCCTGCCAACGCGGCCGATCCTCGCAGGTGGTCCTCCAATGAGTGTCGTACGCCAGCCTCACTGCGGCTGTGGGCAAACAACTTCCGTTCAGACATGCGGCGTTACCTCGATCCACCTCTGACTATGACCGTGATGAACATAGACCGGATGCCGTCATCAACGGTTCCGCGGAAGGCGGGCCGCCGCTGCCGAAGTCGGATTGCCAGGGGCACCGATAGGCGTGGTGGTCTTGCGGGGCCCGACGTGCTGCGATCGACGATTCCTACTGTCCGCCGAATGTCCAGTCGTCTTCGAGGCCACCCCCGCTATGCGTCGTGGTGGGCAGTCAGCTCGGCTTCTTCCGGCGTGTTTTCGGCAGGTTGAAGTAGAGCCGGTAGGGCGGCGGGATCGGGGCCGGTTTGCTCCGTTCGTGAAGGTGGCGGAGTTCTTCACAGGTTCATGATCGGCAAAGCGAATCGGAGCCACCTCTATCGGGTGACGTCGTGTGCCGCTGCCGGTGGGCAGGAGTGTCAGCGGTGATGGTGCTGGGGCGAGCGATAGCTTGGCGATCCCGGGTCCTGCTGCCCGCGCCCCTGACAGGCTGCGGTTCGGCAGGGCCCGGCTCCGCGTTCAGCCGTTGCCGCTGTCGTGAGCCCGGGTGGCGTTGAAGCGTTGGTCGCCCAGGGTGGCGATGACGGTGGTCAAGGCGGCGAGGGCGGCGCCGGTGAGGAAGACCGTGCTGTAGCGGCCTTGTCCGACGGGGCCGGCGGCCAGGGCGGGGGCGACGCCGCCGCCGACGAAGAGGCCGGTGACGTAGAGCGCGACGGCGGTTCCGCGGACCTGGGGCAGGACGGTGGCGGCCCAGGCCGCAAGGGAGGAGTTGCCGAACATCCAGCCGCCGCCCAGCAATACGGCCGCGATCACCACCGTCACCAGACGCGCTCCCATCGAGGCGACCAGCAGGGCGGCGACGACGAGGACGCCGCCGATGCCGATCAGGGCCCAGCGGGGCAGCGTGCGGGTGAGGGCGTTGTAGAGCAGGGACCAGGCCAGTCCGGACAGGCCGAAGACAGCGGTGACCAGGCCGGCGACGGAGGCCGAGTGGCCATGGTGTTCGAGCAGGGCGGGCAGGAAGGTCACGCAGCCCAGGACCGCGGCGCCCATCAGGAACCCGGAGCCGATCACCAGCAGGGCCCATCCGGACCGCAGGACGGTGCGGATCTGCTGCCACGGGTTGCCCGCGGCCGCGTGGGCGGGCTCGGGCAGACGCCGCAGGACCAGGCAGAGGACGAGCGCGGCGATCGCGGGCAGGGCGAAGCCGGCCCGCCAGCTCACGGCGGCGGCGATGATGCCGCCCAGGGCGATGCCCGCCGCGGTGCCGACGCCGCCGGCGGCGTAGAACGGGGACAGCGCGCGCTTGACCAGTTCGGCGGGGACAGTGTCGCCGACGTAGGTGACCGCAGTGGGGTTCACGCCCCCGTAGCAGGCCCCGGTGATCACCCGCGCGATCAGCAGGACCGTCATCGAAGGGGCGAGCGCGGACAGGGCGCCGCCGGCCAGGGCACCCAGCAGGGCGAAACGGAGCATCCGGACACGGCCGAAGCGATCCGAAAGCATCCCCCAGGCGGGCTGGAGGCAGCCGTAGGCCAGGAAGTAGGCGCTGGCCACCGCGACGGCCTCCGCCAGCCGAGCATGCATCCCGGCCGCGATCGCCACCAGCATGGGGGTGACGACGAACCGGTCGAACGTCGACCAGAACGCCGCCACCACCAACGAGAACGGCATCCGCTCCCGTCGGCCGGCGGCGACGGTCTCGCTCACGAGGCGGCCCGGGCCGCGTGGTGGGCTTCGGTGGCCTGGAGGCGGAAGGACTCGGTGCCGGTCTGGAGGAGCGTGCACCGGAAGGTGATCCGGTCGGCGATGGCCGCGCAGAGCCGCGGATCGTTGAAGATCGAATCCCACTCCACGAACGGGGAGTTGGTGGCTACCGCGGTCGCCTTGCACTCCTCGCGCTCGGTGAAAATCTGGAACAAGAGCTTGGCGCCCTTCTTGTCCAGATTGAGGTGGCCGAACTCGTCCAGGCAGAGGAGATCGACCTTGCTGTAGCGGGCGATGACCGAGGACAGTCGGCGGGCCGCATCGGCCTCGGCGAGCTCGCTGACCAGCGCGGACGTGGTGGTATAGCGGACGGACAGTCCGGCCTCGGCGATCGCCGTGCCGATCCCGATCAGCAGATGGGACTTGCCGGTGCCGGAATCGCCGATCAGCACCAGCGGCCGGCCTTCCTTCACCCACGTCGGCGACTTCAGATCCCCGATGATCGCGGGCTGCACGTTGGGGTTCTTCGCGTAGTCGAAGTCCTCCAGCCGCTTGGGGCGGGGAAACTTCGCCGCCCGCACCAGCCGTTGCTGGCGGCGCACGTCCCGGTCGGTGCGTTCGACCTGCAGCAGATCCAGCAGGAACTGCTTGTAGGAGGACTGCTCGCGCCGGGCGGTCGCCGCGAACTCCACGAACCGCTCGCGCACGGCCGGCAGCCGCAGATCCCGGCATGCCTCGTCGATCGCCGCGTCCTCCGGGTCACCGGGCAGCCGCATCCGCGCGGGCGGGACCTGCTCGGCCGTCTCGGAGGTCTTGCTGGGGGTCATGCTCTCGTGCCCTTCTGTCTGGCTGTCGTGCGAGGCGTCATCGGCGTCAGCAGCCGGTCGTACTCGCTCATGTCCGGCAGCCCGGTCCGCAGATCGGGCGGCAGGCGCCGGGTGTGCAGCGAGATGACCTTCGCCCCTCGCCGCCCGGCCCGTCCGGTGCGGGTTCGGGCTCCGCCCGGCCGACGGGAACGACGCCTTCTGCGTCCGTGTCCTCGCCGGGGGTGTTCTCGATGAACCGGTGGGCCTCGATCGCCACCAGGTCCGTACTGACCGAGCCGATCTTCAGCACCGCCGCCATCCCCGCGACCAGGGCGTCGGCGGGCAGCTGCCGGTGCAGCAGCAGGACCTCGATCAGCATCCGGGTGCCCTCCCGGTCGCCGGCCTTCTTCTTCGCCGCCGCCCAGAACGCCTCATGGGCCTTGGTGAACCCGCCCTCCGCGCGGGCCTGGGCCGGGGCCGCTGCACCGGCGAACGCGCCCGGCTTGACCAGCAGGATCTCCAGGTAGTGATCGAGGATGTCGTGATAGGTGTAACGCCGGGTCAGCCTCGGGTGCCGGGCGACGACCTCGCGCCCGTCGAAGACCCACACCTCGTTCGCCTTCAGCTTCACCCGCACCTTCATCCCGATGAAGCGGGCCGGCACCGAGTAGTAGCACTGCCGCACCGTGATACGGCCGTTGCGTTGGACCACCGGCGTCAGGTCCATCCCCGTGTCGTACCCGTCCGCCGGCAACGGCCGCAGCACAGGACGTTCCTGCTCGAAGTCGAACCCGACCGACGTCGGCCGGCCGTGGACGTGCCGGGCATCCTCGGCCAGATCGACCGCCGCCAGGCGCTCGTTCAGCTCCGCCAGCGAGGACACCACCGGAGCCGGCACCAGAAGCCGGCGACGGAACCGCCCGCCCTCCTGCTCGACCCCGCCCTTCTCGTGAGCCCCCTCCTCGCCCGGGACGCAGTAGAACGGCGAGAAGGAGTACCACGACCGGAAAGCGGCCCAGCGGGACGACTCGATGCGCGACCGGCCGAACATCACCTGCCGCACCGCGGGCCGGAGGTTGTCGTAACGGATGTGGACCGTCGGCACCCCGCCCAGGACCGCGAACGCCTCCTCGTGCCCTTCCAGGAACGCCTCCTGCGAGCCGGTGGCGTAGACCCGGTGGACGGCCTTGCCCGAGTACGACATCCGCAGCGTGAACAGAACGCACTTGCGGTGCTGACCGGCCAGGTCCACGAAGACGTCCGCGAAGTCGACCTCGGCCTCCTCGCCCGGCCGCTTCTCCTGCGGCACCGTCCCCTCCAGCCGCCGGCGCCGCTGCCGTTCCTCCAGCTCGACCTCGGGACGGCGCTTGCGCACGTAGTCCCGCACCGTCGAGTACGACGTCTGCTCGAAGTCCCGCTCGCCCGCCAGCCGCTCAAGGATCCGGTCGATAGTGTGCTTCTGCTTCCTCGGCGCCCGCAGATCCTCGCGCAGCATCGCGTCGATGACGTCCTTGACCGGCTCCAGCACGCTCCCGCGCGGCGGCGGCTTCTTCCGCTTCGCCGGCACCGGCGACGCCAACGCCCTCGCCACCGTGTTCCGCGACACCCTGTACCGCTGAGCCAGCATCCGACCCGACACCGCCGGGTCCAGCCGACGGTCCCGCCGGATCCGCTCAAAGAACCACTCACGCGACCTGTACACCCACGGACTCCTGACACGACCGTGATCAACGACGCACAGACTGGCCCGCCCAAACAGACGAAAGTCACCATTACGCCGTCAGCGGCATGTCACACACGATCAGACCACGTGGCTCCCATTCCCGTTTCCGGAACAGTGGCTCCCGACCTCGTTGCCGCACTGGCTCCGCTACAACCCGCCGAAAACAACGGCGGCAATATAGCGGCGGATCGCCGGTTACCGAAACCGGGGATCCACCGAATACTCGTAGCTCCACCGCCACTTCCTGACCGCCCGTCGAAAGGCAGCACAGCGACGATCTATAACGTCACCGCCACACGGCATGCAGTACCTGTTCCTGGCCCGTCACGCCGCGGCGTAGCTGAGCCGGAACAGATCTTGCGCGCGCTCCAGATCCCGCTCCGTACGCAGTTGCACCTCCAGGTCGCCGGTGCCGTGGTGGCCGAGCCCCGTCACGTTCCGGGTGAAGCCGGGAACGAGGTCGACCTTCTTCGGGTCGGCCTTGAGGTAGACGAGGAGTTTGGTCTGCTGCGGCGGGCAGACGCAGGCGAAGTTCCGCAGCCGTTGGTAGGCGGTGTACTGCTTGCGCTGCACCCGTGTGATGCCTCCTCCGAGGCCGACCAGTGCCTCGTCGACCGCCGCAGCCAGCTCGGTCATCGCGCCGCCCTGCCGTCGGGCGGTCGGCAGCCCGGCCACGCGCCGGCGAACCCGCTGGGAAGCGGCCGACTGCCCAGTGACCGAAGCCACGGTCTCCAGGCCGAAGTGGTCACTGCCGAAATACCGGTAGCGGACCAGATCGATGCTGCGCCGATGCTCGCGCACGGCGTGCGCGTCGTAGCGGGTGAAGTCGCCGGCCACGCAGATAAGCCGCGGTGCGCTCCACAGGATCTGGGACGCGGCCGTAACACCGAGCCGGTCACGGACCAGGTTCCGGAAGGCGTCCTTATGGGTCGTCAGCCAAGCCATGTAATACAGGCCCTGATTGATTACCCCGGCGGCGGTACCTCGCTTGTACTCGATGATGACCGGTGCACCATTCTCGTCGAGTCCCAGCGAATCGATACGACCGCCGTCGACGCAGTCAATGACGTACTCGCTCGCCAGGAACGTGACGCCCAGCATCGTCTCCATGTGCGCCTCGACGAGACCCTGTATATCCGCCTCGACCTCAGCAAGACGCGGCACGACCTCGGTCACACCGCATTGCGTGTTGAACAGCTTCAGCGCCACCACTCCCCTGCACGATCCCGACGCCAGAACCGAACATCGCAGGGCCCAGGGATATTTCCGCTACCAATACCCTTTCGAAAGGGACCGAAGATCCACAGATGCACAGCCAGAACGACGTGATGCCGGACATGAACGCCCTGTACAGCCCCTCCCGCATCCGCACTACCTGGGGCGGAACCGGCAGCGTCGAAGACGCTTCCAGGGCCTTCGGGTTCTCGCGGGCCAAGGGCTACGACTTGGTCCGGCGCGGGGAGTTCCCCTGCCGTGTGCTGCGCATCGGCCGCAGCACACGCG